>DAIDKB010000026.1 GCA_027451105.1 bacterium | reverse complement strand
GCGGAGGCGGCCGAAAAGCCGCGGCGCCGCCAAAGCAACAGCCGAAGATCCTCCGAAACCCGATCAACGCGAGCCCGGGAGCGCCGCGACGGCGTCCCGCGCCAGTCATTCAGCCAAATTCGCGGTTTTTGGAGGTGTCCGGATGCTTGTTATGCTAATATATGTAAACAAATTCAAGAACAGATGATACTTCTTGTCAACAATGATGAGCCGTGGTAGTCTTGCAATATGATATGGGTCGCTCGACAGCTTTTTGCTCCAATTAAATACTTACGAATAAGGCACGGCGATAGCCTGCTTCGTTCGAAGCGTGTCTATGATTTTGTGCTTCCAGGTATATTTTCTGCATGCACATGCGGAACTTTTTGGATTCTTGGATTCAGGCTGTCCGTTTTTGACCACAACGAGCTTGTCAAGCGCATACTCGATTTGCTCGCACTCATGATCGTTTTTTATGTTGCTGCACTGGCGGCTGTTGCGACTTTTGAACGCAAGGGAATAGATAACCCTTTACGCGGTGGTGACGCTGTTTTGAGGGTTAGAAATCATGACGGTGGAGGTTATTTTGATAAAAAGCTTTCATATAGGCAATTTATCTCCTACATTTTTGGATTTCTGTCACTGTTGTCGTTGTTGTTATACATAATTGTGATATTTTTTGGTGTCGCGTGGCCAGAAATAGAATGCGTTATGCGTAATCATAGGGCGGCAACATATATTTTAGATAATGTTATTAATCCAATAATGCTATTTTTCGTATCATTCCTCATGTGGCAACTTATATTTACGTCCATGCTTGGTATATACTTTTTGACTGAACGAATTCAAACTCTAAATGACCCAGAACATTGAACGCTTCGACGAGAGCTGGCTCACTCAAAGGCCTGTTGTCCCGAGTGTTCGCACCTCCTTCCTGCGCGGAAAATTGGAGCGAGCCAACGCCTACAATGTTCTTCCGTCATTCGATCCGGTGAGGCGACGCGATGAAATGGCGGCGGACAGGCCTGATAGGCGCAGACGGTTCATATGATCCCGATGATTGGACGCTCTATGCCGACGACGGGCGTAACCTGGCCCGCATCTATCCGATAACGCATGGCCCGCAGGAGGGTCGATGGTTCTGGGCCGTCCAGGTCGATCAGCAAGGGCGCCCGTTCAACGGCGGGACCGGGACGGAGGCGACGGGCCGCGAGGCGAAGGAGGCTTACGAGGCGCGTCTTAGCCTTATTCAGACCAGTCACCCGACG
>DAIDKB010000025.1 GCA_027451105.1 bacterium | reverse complement strand
CGACGCGTCGTAAGTCGCAAGACGCGTCATCTCGGGATGAAGCTTCACCCCCAGAGGGTGGCCCTAAAAAGGCCGCCCTCTGGGGCAAACCCTTAGTATTTATCAAACAGCCTTAATGGCTGTTATTTTATTTGTTCAAGTACCTGCGGAACTTTTAAAAAGTCGTCGATTAAAGTCTGGCGCAAACCACCGTTATATAATGCTGCTGCCGGGTGAAATAATGGCAAGATAACGATCTTACCATCACCAAAAATCACACGTTTCGGCTGGCCGTGAACGTCGCTTATTTTAAAATCTGGCAAAAAATACTCCATGCCGTGACGGCCGAGCGTAATGATTATTTTAGGCTGAATAATATTAATTTGACGTGCTAAATATGGCCAAAAAGCGGCCTTTTCATCTGGCAAAGGGTCGCGATTGTTGGGCGGCCGATATTTTACGATATTAGTAACATAAACGTCATCCCGCGACAAGCCGACACTGGCCAGCATTTCGTTTAAGAACTTACCGGCAGCGCCAACAAACGGCAGGCCCTGTATGTCCTCATTTTTACCGGGTGCTTCACCGATAAAAACAATTTGGGCATCAAGACTGCCGTCGCCCATCACAAGGTTTTGGGCTTGCTTGGCCAACTCTGGCGTAATGTTTTTAGCAATTATTTCGTCGCGCAGGGCGGCTAAATCGGTGGCTTTAGTCATAAGACTATTCTATATGCAGAAACACCAAATACCAATTTTAAAGGTTTTTAAGACTTAGACTGAGGCGGCCGCGGTCGTCAATACCAATCAATTTTGCCTTTACGATTTGACCTTCAGTTAAGACATCGGTCACCTTTTCGACGCGTTCGTTGGAAAGCTCACTAATATGGACCATGCCGTCGATGCCTGGCATGATGTTGATGAAGGCACCGAAATCTTTGATTGAAACGACTTTACCTTCGTAAATTGTGCCGACTTCGGGCTCTTCAGTCAGGCCCTTGATCCAGTTCAGGGCTTTTTGAATGGCGGCCGCGTCAACTGCTGCAACGGTAATTAGACCGTCGTCGTTAATATCGATTTGAGCACCAGTTTCCGAGGTAATCTTGTTAATAGTCTCACCACCCTTACCAATAACGGCACCGATTTTGTCGGGGTTAATCTTGATTTTTTCAATGCGTGGCGCATATGGACTAAGGCTAGCACGTGGAGCGGCCAAAGTTTCAAGCATGTGCTTTAGGATAAAGGCGCGACCGGGCTTGGCGGTCACCAAAGCTTGGCGCAAAATCTCAACTGGTAAGCCGTGAACCTTCATATCCATCTGGATAGCTGTGATTCCGTTGGCGGTACCAGTCACCTTAAAGTCCATGTCACCAGCAAAATCTTCGGCATCGGCAATGTCAGACAGAACGTAAGGTTTGTCGCCGTCCATCATTAGACCCATAGCGATACCAGATACAGGCGCCTTCAGCGGCACACCGGCATCCATCAAGGCTAGGACCGAGCTACAAGTTGCGGCCATCGAAGTTGAACCATTTTGGCTCATAATTTCGGTGACGCTACGGATAGCGTATGGGAAATCTTCAATATCAGGCAGCACTGGCATAACAGCGCGTTCAGCTAGGTAACCGTGGCCGATTTCGCGGCGTCCTGGGCTACCAAGGCGGCGAACTTCGCCAACCGTATAACCGGGTGCATTGTAGTGGTGCATGTAGCGACGCTCGAAGTCGTTTTGCTCCATCGAGTCAACCATTTGTGAAAAGCTAAGTGGCGCCAAGGTGACAATGTTTAAGCCCTGGGTAATACCGCGGGTAAAGATTGACGAACCGTGCGTCCGTGGCAAAACGCCAACTTCGCTAGATAGTGGACGAATTTCGTCAAGCTTGCGGCCATCGGGTCGCAGTTGATGCTCGACAATACCCTTTCGAACGTCTTTATGTAGGGCGCTCGTAAAGGCTTCGTCGTATTCACCGCGTAAAGCCTTGTAGTCGTCTTCACCAACTTTTTCAAGCATGGCGGCATGGAACTGGTCACGCAAAGTGGCAATAAGTTCGTTACGCTCTGGGTACGGCAAGCGAATGTCCTCACCTAGTTTGCCGTCAACCCAGGCATTAACAACAGCTTGAATCTCAGCGTTAGGCAAAATTAGTTCGTATTCAAGCGGCACGACACCAACCTTTTTGGCTAATTCTTTTTGAAGTTCAATCGCTGGTTGGTAAGCTTCGTAGGCCCAAGCTAGGGCTTCGGCAACTAAATCTTCGGATACTTCATTGGCGCCAGCTTCAACCATCGTAATGCCACTGGCGATACCAGCCACGACCAAATCAAGGTCGCTAGCTTCGCGCTCGGCGGTGGTTGCAAAAGCTTTGAATTTGCCATCAACTTGAGCAACACGCAGACCAGCAACTGGGCCGTCAAATGGCGCACCAGTCAAGGTCAAAGCGGCTGATGCGGCAATCATCGCGACCATGTCGGGACGGAAGTTTGGATCCATTGAAAGGACGGTCGCAACAGTCTGGACTTCTTGGCGATAGCCTTTTGGAAACAATGGACGAATTGGGCGATCAATCAAGCGACCGATTAAAATTGCTTCGTCACTTGGGCGGCCTTCGCGTTTGATAAAGCGGCTACCACTAATCTTGCCGCTTGCATAAAATTTTTCTTCGTAGTCGATTGATAGTGGGAAGTAATCCATGCCACTAATCGAGCTTTTACTGACCATAGCCGTACCAAGCACGACGGTTTCACCGTAAGTTACCAGAACACTGGCGCTCGTACGAAAACCGACGCGGTTGACTTCGAGGGTCAACTTGCGGCCAGCTAGTTCGGTTTCGACCTTAATAATGTCTTTTCCGTAAGGGTTGATAATTGCCATTTAGGCCTCCTGTTTATTCTGCTCGCTGATGTTATTAATTATTCAGCCTAAGTAAGGGGTATAGAAACTTGTGACTGGCACAAATTGCTCTATCCACCACTTAGCCAGACTGCGAGCGATACTGTTATTATACCACGCGGGGTGGCTTAAGATTGAGTTAAGAAAAACAACCTAGAAACAAAAACTCCGCAAAATTATTTGCGGAGTCCGAGTGCTGCTACTGTTGCTTTGTAAGCATCGAAGTTTTTACGTTCGAGGTATTTCAGCAATCGCTTGCGGCGTCCAACCATCTGAATCAAACCGCGACGAGCCATGTGGTCGTGCTGGTTAGCCTTAAGATGCTCGGTAATTTCTTTGATACGAGTCGTAAGAACAGACGCTTGCGCTTGTGGCGAACCAACGTCGGTTTTGTGAACTTGTGTCAAAGCTAATGCCTTGGCTTTGTTATCTGGTGTTATCATCAGATACGCATTGTAGCAAAGTCTGACGGGCTTTTCAAGTATCAATCTGATGTAATAGCTTAATATTTACATTTTAGACAAAATGTGGTATAATCTATGACAGTTTCAACCCCTCTTTCTGAGGCGATCGAGACGAACCTTCAGAAAAGACGGACAAACCCACCTCCATCGAACGATTGGAACCATCATGTCCCGCATCGAGTCAAACCTGGACATCGCCGACCCGACGATGGCGCTACGCAACCGACGGTCGACCTCACAAGGCCTGACCATCGGCTACGGCATCATCGCCACCATCTCCTTGCCCTTCATGTTGCAGAAGCTGGAGATCTCCAGCTTCTGCCTGTGGCTGGCAATCCTGATGGCTGGCGGCTTGATTGTCGCTGGCATATGGAGCGTCGGCGAGCTGTTGTTCGCGCGCGACGTCCTGACCGACCGAGAAGCCGACGACCGCCAGCATCGAGTCATTATCTCGCTGCTGGTGTCGACCGCCTCGACAGTCGTGATGTTCCTGGCCGTCCGGCTGGTAACTTCACTCAGCCGTCACAGCTGGACCAGCTACGACCTGCTGAAGAGCGGTGGCTGGCTGACGTATGTCATCTTGGGCCTGTTGCCGGTGGTGGCCTACATCCTGCTGTTGCACGCTGTTGCGACCAGGCAGCTCATCACCAGCTTCGGCTGGCGAATCGTCGCCATCGTCTGCATGGCGGTGTCACTACTGGCGCCGTGGTTCTGGGTCGGATACAAGGTGTATAACGACTACCACTAGTACGCCCGGTAGGCCTACAGACCCGGGGTAATCACATCGATTACCCCGGGTCTGGGCTCCGTCTTTTCTGAATTTAAACATTGACTTTTAATCTGTAAAATGCTATGATTACCTCATGTGGGAAGCTACTCCAGCCTCTTCGCACGGTAATTTTTCCGTTCGAAGAATCCTTAACTACGTCCTCGCTACGGTTGCAGCGACTTTTTTGTGGGCACTTTTCGCCGCTCCGCTAACCCATGCGGCCTCTGATGCCAGCTGGAATGGCGCGGCTATTACCTATCAAGGTAATTCATATACTGGACCAGCCGACGATACAACTCTAAAAAATCTTGATTTAATAAATGGCACCAAGGCCTATACTTACGTCGACCCAGCACCTTCGGTCAGTACCAGCACTACCAGCCGACAAATTCACGTTATATACTTTGCACCCGATGTCGATTCTTCGACGGCAACTGGTGCAAAATATAAAACATATGTCTATCAAGGGCCCAGCAGCTTTAGCAATCCGTCTAGCCCAACCGACATTTCAATTACGCCACAAACTGCCAGTACCAGTACCAGTACCGGTACCGGTACCTCATCGTGTAACGTCGATAACGGCCTTGGTTGGATTATCTGCCCTGTCACCAAAACCCTAGCCTCGGGCATGGACTGGGTGTTTAGAACTTTGGCGGGCTTTTTAGCGGTTCGTCCGGCTCAGACTGGCCAAGATACGGTATTATTTAGGGCCTGGACCTACATGCGCAGTATTGCCAACGTGGCCTTTGTAATCGCCTTCTTGATTATTATCTATTCGCAACTGACCAATTTGGGACTTAATAATTACAGTTTAAAGAAGCTCCTGCCACGCCTAATAATTGCCGCTGTCTTGGTTAACTTGTCGTACTACATCTGTTCTATCGCAATCGATATATCAAACATCCTAGGCTATTCACTGCAAGATATCTTTATCCAAATCCGCAACTCGCTAGTTGGTCCAGGTGGCAATAGCTGGAATTTGACCAGCTGGGAGAGTCTGACCGGCTTCATCCTGTCCGGCGGCACTGCCGCTACGGCTGGTGGCATCGTCCTATTTACGACCTTATCAACTTACGGCTTGGCTGGATCACTCTTTTTACTGCTGCCAGCCCTTGTTGCTGCCCTAATGGCCGTCTTGGTAGCATTAGTTGTTATGGCTGCCCGCCAAGCCATTATTACCCTGCTAGTCATCCTGGCGCCCCTAGCCTTTGTCGCCTACCTGCTACCGAACACTGACAAATGGTTCGATAAATGGCGCGAAACCTTCATGACCTTGCTTGTCCTATTCCCGGCCTTTTCACTCATCTTCGGCGGCTCACAACTAGCAGCCGAGGCAATTATCCAAAACGCCGACTCAATTAATGTCGTCATCCTAGGCATGCTTGTTCAGGTGGCGCCACTATTTATTACGCCGATGCTGATTAAGTTGAGTGGCTCGACGGTTGCACGCATCGCTGGTATGGTTAACAACCCCAACAAGGGCATTATGGATCGCACCCGCAACTGGAGTAAAGACCGTGCCGACAATATCAAGGCTAATCGTCTTGGTACTGAAGCAGGCCGCGGCGCCCTACTAAAGCGCAATGCCCAGCGCATGGACCACAATCGTCGCGTCCGCGAAGGCCGCCGCAAGTTGCACGAAAGTATGGCCGACAACCGCTTTGCCGGCTCACGCGATAACGCCAAGTTGTACGAAGCTCAACACAAGGTTGAAACTGCTAAAAAGACTATCGAGGAGCGCCTATCACGCGACCTGAACCTCAAGATTAAAATTGATCCAAGTATGTTGGAGCACGAGATGAAAATGCGCGTCGTAACTGATGAAAATGCGTCCGCCAAAGGTGCAGTTGAGGCTAAATACGAAAGTTTGCGCGCAGGTATCGACCCAACTATTCGGAACGGCGTCGGTGGCGTATTAACCGAGCTTACCGATCGATCGTCACGAGCAACACGTGATCTTGCACTACATTCTATCGCCAGCCAGACAGCAAAACGAATTCAGCAGAAGAGCCTATCCGAAGCTATGCTTAGTCAAAATGCAGAAATTGACGGCATCAGATTGCGCGATTACGCTGGTGCAGCTGATATTGAGAATGGAGCAGCCTCTGCGGTTGCCTTTGCCACTCGTGAACGTCGCGAAGCCGCCGGCAAGCTTATTTCTGATCGCGATCAACTCATGAGTCACTTTAAGCTTAATAGTGCGCAGTACCAAAAGTTTGCTACTGGTGAAGAAGCGGCTGTCGGAATAGACAGTAACGGTAACACCTACACCTTTGAGATAGATGACGCATTTGCCCGTGAAGCAGCGATTGAACACCAGCTAACAACCGGATCGTTCGAACAAAAGCTTAAACTAATTCGAATGTCTGGAAATGAACTCCAAGATTACGCCGATGTCATTTCAAAAGCAATTCCAAAAAATGGTCTGCCGGCCTCGGGTGCTTTCTTTGGCGGTAAATTTATAGATGATGTTATTAAAAAAGATATCAAGAACTACGACGATGTCGTCGAATCGACTGTTAACTTTATTACTAGTGGTAAAGTTAAGGACGAAGTTATTGCCGGTAACGACGGCGGCGCCATTAAAGTGTTTATCGATGCTGCCAATAACGGTGGACGAAACCTGTCTCCAGACAAGCGCGCCCTGTTTAATGAAAACCTTGCTTCGCTACGCGAATCAGCTCGCATTATTACAGATAAAAATTACGAGAAATATTCGCCAGAGCTTAACTCGAAAGCCAGCGCTGAGACAAAACGACAGCTTGTTCGATTACTTAATAACGAAGTTAACCCAGCTGGTTGGCAAGACCAGTAAGACTACTTCGATAAGCCTAAGTCTGCCATAGTTAACGCATCTTTAACCGACCAATTTTCTATTAAAGTCCGGCGTAGCTCACTGCAATACGCACTAACACCTAGTTCACTACCAATATCTTCGGCTAGCGTTCTGATGTAAGTGCCACTACCAACGTGGGCGCGAATCTTTAATTCGGGATAGCTGTAGTCAATGAGTTCAAGGCTAAATATCATTACCTGACGAGTTGGC
The DNA here is from genome assembly GCA_027451105.1 of bacterium. Taxonomy (GTDB): domain Bacteria; phylum Patescibacteriota; class Saccharimonadia; order Saccharimonadales; family Saccharimonadaceae; genus UBA1547. Next base: position 4,540 of record DAIDKB010000025.1, on the reverse strand, counting down.
ATAATCACCTCTTCACCTTTGCGCGCCAATTTGTAAGCCCGCTCGCCGTTGATTTTAATGGCACTATAAATTGGTGGACGTTGGGTAATCTCACCCTTAAATTTTGCAAGTGTCGCCTCAATTTCAGACAAAGTCGGTACCCGATCCGAGACATCACTGACATCACCTTCTGGATCGCCAGTCGTACTAGTTTGACCCAAGCGAATCGTGGCTTCATAAACTTTATCAAGCTTTAAAAACTCGCCGGCTTTTTTGCAAGCGTCACCCTTTAAAATAATCAGCAAACCAGTCGCAAATGGGTCAAGCGTGCCGGCATGGCCCACTCGTAATTGTTTTTTGGTTGGTTTTTCGCCCTTATTGCGATACTCCGCCCGGATGCCAGACCGAATTTTAGCGACGACATCAAAACTAGTCCAACCAGCTGGCTTATCAATTAAAAGGATATCGTCATTCATCCAATCGATTATACTAGATATTATGAATAAGATAATTTTTGGCGTTTTTGCCCACCCTGATGATGAAGCTTTTGGGCCCAGCGGCACACTACTGATGGAAACAAAAGCCGGCACTGAGCTACATTTAATCACCCTAACAGTCGGCGATGCCGGCACTAATCCTGACAACCACGAAGATCTTGGCGCCGTACGCCTAAAGGAATGGCAAGCAGCCGGCAAACTAATTGGCGCCAAAACTATGCACTTTTTAGGCTACAAAGATGGCCAACTAAATAATCAAATAATGATCGAGGCCGGCCATAAAATAGTTGAGATTGCTAAAAATATCATCGACGCCGCCGACAAAGACACCGTCATTGAGTTTATGACCAGCGACCTCAATGGCATATCGGGACATATCGACCACATCGTCGCCGCCAGAGCCGCTACTTGGGCCTTTTACAACTTAAAAGCCGACGACAAGCGCCTGACACGAATTCGCTTAACCTGCATTCCCCGTTCGATGCTGCCTGAGTCTAATATCAATTGGCTATATATGGAACCGGGCCGAACTGAAGATGAGATCGGTGAAGTTGTCGATGCCAGGCACCTCCGCAAAGAGATTATCGAAATTATGCGTACTCATCACACGCAACGCGGCGACGGCGAGAGCCATATTGAACGCCGCGGTGATGAGCTGGGCATGAATTACTTCACAATCAAGGCTTAAAAGGTCCGGACTAGCGACTATTGACCCGGGATTTTAAATTGGCCGGGGTCATTGTTATCGCTCGACGGCGCTGGTGGTGGTGTCTGAGGAGCTGGCGGCTGCTGTTCGGGCGCAAAGATATCACCGAGGCGCTCTGGTGCTGGTTGGTTTGGGTCAAGTGCATAAGCCGGTGAAATAGTCGGTGGTGGTAAAGTCGAAAAATCTGGCAGTGGTGGCGGTTGTGGCAACGTAGCCGCTACTTCAGGGGGAATTGGACTAATTGGTGGCGCAATTGGCTGTAGTGGCTCGGCAGTAGTGTCTGGAGTCGATATCTGAGAGTTTGACGCGACCGCTTGACGGTTTTCAGCGTCAATATCAGCCAATGATGGCCCTGCTAGCGGCTGAATAACAGTTTCGGCAGTTTGGCCAATCGGCTGGTCGATTGCTGCTTGCGGTGGCGCCCCGGCAAAGACATCCACACTGCTTTCACCAGCATCGGTCTCTTCGGCGCTATTAATTGGCGTGTTGTAAGTTGGTGTACTTTCACCTAGGTAAGAATGTGTCAAAATCGTTTTGTTTTGGTCATCCGCTTCCTCGCGTCGCGTCTCTTCTTCGGCTTGCTCAGTTGTGGCGTTCAAGGTGCCACCCATCGATGGTTGGTCCATACCAGGCTTCCAGTCGACGCCGCCAATTACCGGCTGTTCGGTCGTCGGTATATCAACAACTGGTGCTACAGCTGGTAGTGTCGCTGCACTAATATGCTCGGCTAACTCTTGTTCGGCTTCAACGGCTGCTTCTTGCTGGTCCTGCTTTTTGACCATATTTGCAATATCCTCTAATGTTTCGCCGCCCTCGTGAGTAATACTAAGGCCGCCATCAGCTGATTTGGTAGCTGGTTGAGCAGGCATATCTACCACCGGTGCGCTCTCTTCCTCGGAAACCGTCAAACTATCAATTTCATGTGATTCTTGTAATTTAGCCGCAATTAACTGCTGGTCAGCACCGGCCGCCATCAATTGTGCGGCAACTGTCATAACCTTTGATGAGGTCTTGGTATTACTAAAGCGATCGGTGGCAGCCACGATACCAGTTAATAATGAGGTGGCAGTTTGCTGATCAAGCAGGTTGTTCTTTTCTTTGTCAGTTTTGATACCATCGGATAAGCCAACTAGCATCTCACACAGACTACTGGCCTGAGCCTCATGCCAATCGATGCTACCCAATTGGCTAGTTTGATCACCGGCTGAAATCGTGATTACAGCAGCATCATGCAAAATTTTACCATGGGCTTCAAGCGCTTTATCAAGGTGGTCTTGGTTATCAACACCAAGCGCAATCACCAATTCGACATTGTAGTCACCTTGGCTAAATTCCAGGTCTTCACTGGTAATTGTCGTACGGTAAGGTGTGATAAAAATCTTGACAACGTCACCATCAACCTTGTAGCGCAGATGATCGGCCTTTTCCTTGTCAAGCGCAATGATAAAATCGCGCAAGCTATCAGTCGTCGACTCAAATGTCTTGGCCGGGTCCAAAAACGTAATCGCCGGCGGAATGGCGCCGCTAAATACCGCTGTAGCATGTTTATCAAGCTTATTAAGCATCAGCGTCAGGCCGAGAGCAGCCGACAAGGCATCAACCGATGGGTCATCGCTAACCGTCACTAAAATATTAGTCGCGCTTTTTATCTTTTCGATGACTTGCTGTTTTATCTTGACGTCATTCATTTTAGCTTCCTAGGATTTTTATTTTATATTCTAGATATCTAGAGTTTGATGTCACTATACCATAAGTATTTTACATCAGTCAATAAGTGGGCGACTCTTTACAATTTTACAATTTTACCCTATAATCACCTCTTGATTGTATCTATTAATTTAAAGTAACAAAGGAACATTATGCCAATCATCAAATCCGCCATTAAACGAGCTAAGCAGACCATCAAGCGCCGCGAGCGCAATGTTGGTATTAAGCGCGACATCAAGACCGCGCTAAAGGCTTTTAACGCCAAGCCATCAGCCGAGACTTTGAGCGCCGCTCACAGTGAAATCGACACTGCTGTTAAGAAAAACCTTATCAAGAAAAACACCGCTGCTCGCCGTAAATCACAACTTGCTAAGACTGCAAAAGCTGCTGGCGTTAAGCTAGTTGCTGCTAAAAAAGCACCAGTTGCTAAAACACCTGTTGCCAAAGCTCCTGCCGCTAAAGTTGCCGCTAAGCCAGCTACTAAAAAATCCGCTCCCACCAAGGCTGTTGCTACTAAAACCGCTACCAAGCCAGCCACTAAAAAAGCTCCAGCTAAAAAGCCAGCTGCTAAATAATTTATTTTTGGCCTAATAAATAACCTCCCGCCTGGGAGGTTATTTTAAATCGCAGTAATTTGTTGGAGTGACCGCTCGATTAATAGCCACGGATCAGCCCGCGATAGCTTAATGTCGTCGTCTGATACTGCAAAAATATTAATAATCTTACGCGCTCCGCCCCGACCGAGTTTGCGAGCGCTAGACTCTAACCGCGAGATAGCGTATGGATGAATTCCAAAATCTTTGACAATATCGTCATTTGGCCCAGCCGTAATGACCGCTGCCAGCTGAAAAGCTTGGCCAGTAAGTAGCGCTAACAGCCGAAATGGGTCTTCGGTCTGCTCAATAACCTTGAGCATATCGGCGATGCGGGCTCGATCCCCCTTTAGAGCCGCTTCAAATAAATTAAAAACATTTTCGGTTGGGTTGGCGTCAATCACGGCTTCAATTGTTGCCTGGTCAATCACATCGACTGATGCCAGCTTTTGAATGGCGTTATAAAGCTGCCACTGATCAACTCCAATTCGACGCACAATTAACTTAGCGCTAGCAAAGTCCAGCTTGACGCCAATTTGCTTGGCCTCAGCTATCAACCAAGTTTCGGCCTTGGCGGCATCGCGCAGCTCCCACTGATTGAATTCGTGCACTTCGGCAATCTTTTTTAACTCTTTATAAGTCGTCGTGCGCTTATCAGGCTTGGGCTCGACTAGTACTAAATGAATATCGTCCGACAGGCGCGCCAGCCAAGTCGATAACTCGGGCCAAATTAATTTATTCGCCGACAGATCTCTAATAATTACCAGTCGCTTGTCGCTAAATAAACTAACGCCCATCAACAGATCAGGCAATTGCCGAAGCTCGAGGCTCTCGCCATCAACTCTTTCCGTTTCGCCGCTAAAATCGGCCTCAGTCTGCTTGATAGCACGGTTGATTTCAAAACTATTGTCGCCGCTTAGTAACGTTATCATTAATCTTAGTATAACCTAGAGTGTTTGACAGTGCGGGCAAATATGCGTACCCCGGCCAGCCACGCGCAGTTTAATGATTGTCGTGCCGCAACGCGGGCAAGCTTGACCCTCGCGGCGAAAAACGCG
>DAIDKB010000024.1 GCA_027451105.1 bacterium | reverse complement strand
AACCCAAATGACAGCTATTTAAAAATTGAGGTCGAACCTAAGACGGTCGAAGCCACCGGCCAGGCGCTGGCTGATTATCTACACCTACCAGACCAAACTTTTGTACTGCAGGATTTGGTCGAAAATCTTTACAAATGTTTTGTGACAAACGATGCGCTACTGCTAGAAATTAATCCACTGGTTTTTACAACCGATCAAAAGTTTGTTGCCGGTGACTGCAAGATGACGCTTGATAATAACGCCGCCTCTCGTCATGACTGGGCATTCGAAGAAAAGGCCGCCGAATCAAATTTTGTCACCCTGGATAATAATGGCAATGTCGCCACTATTGCCAACGGTGCCGGCCTAGCCATGGCAACCGTCGATGCCGTGGCTGACTATGGCATGGCGCCGGCTAACTTCCTTGATATCGGTGGTGGCGCTAACACTGCCAGTCTACTAGCCTCATTCAAACGCATCGCTGATTATCCAAACGTACAGGCGATTGTGATTAATGTTTTTGCCGGCATCACCCGATGCGATGAAGTCGCCAGGGCGATTATTGAGGCTAAAAAACAAACGATTGGATTGCCGCCGCTGTTTATTCGTCTAGCGGGTACTAATTTTGAAGCCGCAGCTAAATTGTTGGCGGCTGAGTCAATTCCCCTGATGTCAACCCTAGAAGATTGCTTAAAGGCGGCCAGTTTAGAAGTAATATTATGAATCAAGATATATTATTAGCCAAAAACGTCATCGTTCAGGGTATAACAGGCCAACACGGTAGCTTTCAAGCTAAATCAATGTTGGCGGCCGGCACAAACATTATTGCCGGTACTTCACCCGGCAAGGCAGGCCAAATGGTCGAAAACATACCAGTCTACAACTCGATTGTTGATATTCAGAAAGATTTTAAAGTGGACGCAACTGTAGTTTTTGTCCCAGCTAAATTTACTAAAGCGGCGCTAATCGAGGCTATTAAAGCCAGGATACCGCTGATTGTCTGCGTCACTGAAGGTGTACCGGTTAACGATATGGTTGTCATAAAAAGACTACTTAAAAACTCTTCTAGTACTTTAGTTGGCCCAAACTCACCCGGCCTCATTATACCCGGCATCAACAAACTGGGAATTATTCCCGCTGATATGTCACTAAATGGCAACATAGCCCTGGTCAGCCGGTCAGGAACCTTGACCTACGAGGCAATGGCCAGTTTGACTAAGCATAGACTTGGTCAAAGGTATGTTATCGGTATCGGTGGCGACCCGGTGCGTGGAACCGGCTTCATTGATTGCCTAAAACTTTTCCAGACTGATCCAGAAGTTGAAAAAATCGTTCTGATTGGTGAAATCGGCGGCACTGATGAACAACAAGCAGCCGAATATATTAGTTCGTCAGTAACAAAACCCGTCTTTGCATATGTCGCCGGCCATCATGCCCCAGCTGGCGTGCAAATGGGTCACGCTGGGGCTATTTTAGGCAACCAAGATGAATCAGCCGACTTTAAAACGAAGGTACTAGAAGACGCCGGCGCCGTAACAGCTAATAGTGCCGCGCAGCTGATTGAGCTGATCAGTCAACCGTAGTTGGTGCGTGATATACTGATAACAATGAAAAAGATTAGTATTTTAATCCCCGCCTATAACGAACAAGAGGTGTTGGAGCAGCTTTATCACCGTCTTGGTAAACTAGCCAACGACAATAAAGCCTACGAGTTTGAGTTTTTATTCGTCAATGATGGTAGCCGCGACCAAACTATGTCAATTATCAAAGATTATGCCGAGGCCGATGACCGAATCGCCTACGTTGATCTTTCGCGTAACTTTGGTAAAGAAATCGCCATGATTGCTGGCCTTGATCACGTCACAGGTAACGCCACCGTGATTATTGACGCCGATCTGCAGGATCCACCTGAACTAATTCCGCAAATGATTAAATTCTGGGAAGAGGGCTATGACGATGTTTATGCCAGGCGAAATAGTCGTGAAGGTGAGACTTGGTTAAAGAAGTTTACGTCAAAAACCTACTACCAGCTACTTCAAAAAGCCACCAGCATTGAAATCCAAAAAGACACCGGTGATTTTCGTTTGCTTGACCGTCGCTGCGTTGAGGCCTTAAAACAAATTCGCGAGTCACAACGCTACACAAAAGGTATGTTTAGTTGGATTGGCTATAAAAAGAAAGAAATTACCTACGACCGCGATCCACGTGCTGCTGGTCAGACCAAATGGAACTACCCAAAATTAATTAATTTTGCCATAGATGGTTTAACATCATTTACAACCGCACCACTGCGCATATCGTCAGTCTTGGGATTTATAGTCTCTCTTATTGCTTTCGTTTTTATTGTGGTTATTGTTGTAAAAACTGCAATGTTCGGTGATCAGGTAGGGGGATACCCGTCAACAATGGCCGTCATCTTGTTTTTAGGCGGCATCCAGCTGCTTTCGCTTGGAATCATTGGTGAGTATATCGGCCGCATTTTCAATGAAACCAAACAACGTCCGCTCTATTTTGTTGAGGAATATCATGCAAAATCTGTTAAAAAATCACGCTGAGAAGCTACGCTTTGCGCTTGTAGGTGGTGCCAATACGGCGATTGATTTTGGTATTTTATTTGGCCTGGTTTTTTTAGGTGTTGATAAGCTAGTTGCTAATTTCTTCTCGACTGGCGTCGCTTTTATCTTTAGTTTTTACGCCAACCGATCGTTTACCTTTAAGTCGATTGGCGGTAACACAAAAAAGCAGTTTGGTTTATTCCTACTAATAACACTGTTTGGCTTATGGGTGATTCAGCCAGCTATTATAGCCTTTGTTGCTTGGCTAATGAACTCGTCTGGTTTATCAAAGCCAATCATTCTATTGGCTGGCAAATTAACAGCAACTATTGTGACTTTGGTCTGGAACTACATCCTATACAGCAAGTTTGTCTTTATAAAGGAAGTTGAATAATGTCTCACATTGTTATTGATGCTCGTATTATTAACTCCTCGACTGGTACCTACGTTGAGCGCCTGCTTCATTACCTTCAACAGGTTGACCGGGTTAACGATTATACTGTCTTAGTGCCAACTAAAGACCGTTTGTTTTGGCGGCCAACTGCAAAAAACTTTACCGTAAAAACAGCTGATTATGCTAATTATTCATTTGGCGAGCAGCTTGGTTTTAAAAAGTTTCTTGACCAATTAAAGCCCGATTTAGTTCATTTTTGTATGCCCCAACAACCGGTTTTTTATAAAGGCAAAAGTGTAACTACTATTCATGACTTAACGTTATTGAGGACTTATAGTTCAGACAAGAACTGGTTAATGTTCCACTTTAAGCAGCTTGTCGGATTTTTCGTATTTAAGCGTGTAATATCTAAAAGTATATATATTATAACAGACACTCTATTTGTTCAGAAAGAAGTTGTTGATTTCTCTAAAAAAGCAATCAACAAGACAGTGCCTATTTATCTTTCGGCTGATGTTACCAGCACGGCCCTTATACCCTACGAACAGCCGTATAAACGATTTATTTTGTATGTTGGTCAGCAAAGCGATTACAAAAATATCCGCCGTTTAGGTGATGCACACCAGAATCTATTAAAAAAATATCCTGAGCTGGGATTAATCCTGGTGGGCCGCAAGAACGCCAGCGCCTTAAAAAACGAAGCTTACTTTACCAGCAATAATTACAAAAACATCCTATTTACTGGTTTTATTGAAAATGCGCAGCGGGATTGGCTTTTTAAAGAGTCAGCCGCTTATGTCTTTCCGTCACTTATGGAAGGTTTTGGTTTGCCGGGGCTTGAAGCTATGGGCTATGGTGCTCCGGTGATTAGCAGCCTTGCCACATGCCTGCCGGAGGTATATGGCAAGGCTGCTCATTACTTCGACCCTTACGATATTACTGATATAGAGCGGGCTATTGATGATGTATTATCAAACGATTCATTACGTGATGATTTAATTCAAAAAGGTTACGAGCAGCTTAAAAAATACTCATGGCTACGCATGGCCAAACAGACTCATGACGTTTATATAAAGGCTCTTAAGAGCTAGCTTGAGCAATTGTAATCTTGCGGTCATGACCTTCACCCTCTGAAAAGGTGTGAATGTCGCTATATTCGCTAGCAACGCGGTGCACAATCCGACGGTCGGCTGGATTAAGATTAGCAACATACGAATTGCCGGTGCGGCGAACTTCTTCAATCCACTGGCGGGCTTGTTCGGCGACGCGGTCGGCACGCTGTTTTTTGTAGTCGGCAATATCGATATTAACCCGAGTAAGTTCGGCATCCTTGTTGCGCAGAACTGTCGAAACAATGTATTGCATACTACGCAGGGTCTCGGCACCACGGCCAATCAATAAGCTGTTTAGCGAGCTAGATGGTACAGATAATTCAATTACATCCTCTTCACAAGTGGATGACACAGTAATGTTCGCTCCGAAAAACGAAAGTAAATCCTCGAGGTACTTATGTGCAAACTTAATTGATTCTTCCCTGTCCATGTCTTAGCCTTTCTTGTTTAACTTTTTCGGGCTCGTGTCCTTGGCAACTATACGAATAACATTGCCTTCGGTTGCAGCTTTAGCGCGCGCCTTAGCGGTCGCTTTTTTGCCAACAGCCTTTGGCTCATTGTCAACCATTTCTTCCATTTCTTCAACATCTTGTTTAAGAATATGGTGTTGCTGAATAACGGCAACAATATTTGAAACGGCGTAGTAAAGGGCGAGTGCACCTGGTAGATTTAGCATAATAAACAGCATAAAAAACGGCATAATCTTAGTCATCTTACCCATAACCACTGCGTTCATCTCGCTTTGATCAGCCTGCTTGCCATCGGCGGCTTCAGCCATAATATCGCGAATTCGCTTTTTGCTACCGACTTGAGGCGAAGTTTGCTTGGACATAATATACTGCGTAATTGCAGCTAAAATAGCCAAGATAACTAAGAAGTAATTAATGCCGTTTGGGCCACCAAGAGCATGAGCGGTTAAGTCAATTACACCAAACAACTTCTCTTTAAATAATTCTGGATGCTGAATTAATTGCTTAATTGGTTCAACGTTTTGCAAGAAGCTGTAGGTATAAGCCCCAACCTTGTCGCGGTGTAATGTAAAGATTTGAATCACTTGATATAGTGCAATAAAAATTGGTAACTGAATTAACAAAATACCAATCGAACGAAATGGGTTAACGCCGTGCTCTTTGTACAACTCCATCATCTGCATTGATTCAAGCTGCTTATTACCCTTAGTCGCTTTCTTAATCTTATCCAGTTGTGGCTGCAGTTTGCGCATGGCTGTAACTTGGTGTAGTTGGCGTTTTAATAGTGGCCAAAGTAATAGACGAATAAACACCGTAAAGATAATAATCGAGATACCAAAATCGCCACCAGGAATTAAGCTGTAAAGCCCAATAAGCAGGTTAAAAATCGGCTTTATAATAAAGATGTCAAAAATATTCACTAAGTTAAGAGCTCCAAAAATAATACACTAATCTAGGGTTGATTATAGCAGAATTAGGTAGTTTTATACAGCTTAGCCTGGTTCATTAGCTGATCCATTTGATTGGCAAATTCGTCTGCCGGCATCGTCATAAGTTCGCTTGACGAGACGATAATTATTAAATCGTAATTTTGGCTAAATTCAGGCATTTTAAGACGCAGATACTCATAAGCTCGTCGTCGAATTCGATTACGCGCAACGGCACTTTTAATAACCTTTTTGCCGACTACAACTGCTAGTCGAGATTTAGATCGCTTTGTGTTTGGGCTAAATTTTAACGTCGCAAAACGAGACCGAATAACTTGGCCGTTTCTATAAACATAATTTAGGCTGCTGTGGCCGTGAAAACGATTATTAAATGGAATCATTGTTGTTTTATTATAACCTATAAAAAACACCGCACATTTGGCGGTGTAATTATCGTCTAGACCGTAATCTGAGCTCGGCCCTTGATTCGGCGCCGTTTAATAACAGCTCGGCCCGCTTTTGTAGCGATACGTGCACGAAAACCATGGGTTTTAGCACGATGACGGGTGTGGGGTTGGAATGTTCGCTTTGGCATATCCTATACATCTTACCTAAAACGACCTCTTTTTACAAGCTAACTCTTGAATTTTACACTGAAGCATTGTGTGGGTATGTATTTTTATCCACAGTTCTGTCTAGTTTTTCCACATATTTACAGTGGTCAGTTGTTATTGTGCATAACCGGTACCCCTATTTGGCCTCAGCTTTTTACTATAGGCTTGTGGTTGTGGAAAACATTTAGCTCTAGTATAGTTGATATTAATAAAGTGTGTTTTTACGGGAGTGTTAATTAATATGCATCACGCATTGTGGCAAAGTGTCCTTGGAGAAATCGAATTATCGGTTTCGCATGCGACGTTTACCACCTGGTTTAAAAACACTGAACTAGTAAACAACGATGAGTCTGGCGTGACTATATCAGTGCCGAATATCTTTGCTAAGAAGCAATTTGAAGTAAAGTTTAATGATCAAATTCTAGAAATACTTGCTAAAAATGGTGTTAACCCAAAACGGATTAATTACACTATTACCACAACCGGCAAACGAACTCATGTTAACCGTGAAACAACCGTTAACCGTCCAGATCAAACCCAAACAGCTGATAGTCTACTACCATCAAGTGATTCATCAGCTTACTTAGCAAAGTCGCCGCTACTGGCTGGCGGCTTAAACCCCCGTTACACTTTTGATAGTTTTATCGTTGGATCAAGTAACGACCTGGCTTACACCGCTTCTCAAGCTGTCGCTGCTAACCCTGGCGTTAAATACAACCCAATTTATCTCTATGGTGGTGTCGGTCTTGGTAAAACTCACTTAATGCAGGCAATCGGTAATGAAATTATCAAAAACCAACCGGGCACCCGCGTTCTATATATCAGTAGTGAAACTTTTGTGAGTGAATTTTTGGACAGTATTCGCTTTAAGAAAAAGGGGTTTTCCGAGAAATACCGCAACGTTGATGTATTGATTGTTGATGATATGCAATTTATTGCTGGCAAAGAGAAGACTCAAGAAGAGTTCTTTCACACCTTTAATCACCTGCACCAAAACAATAAACAAATTATTATTAGTAGCGATAAACCACCAAAGAGTATTCCAACCTTAACCGAACGTCTGCGTAGTCGTTTTGAAATGGGTATGACAATTGATATTCAAATGCCCGATTTTGAAACCAGGTGCGCTATCTTAAAAGCTAAAGCCTCGTTATCTGGCATTGAGCTTGGTCAAGAAACCGTTGAATACCTTGCAAATAATATCAAGACTAATATCCGTGAACTTGAAGGTGCTTTAAACCAACTGTTAGCCTATGCCGAAATGCGTGGAATTAGTCCTGATATATCAACTGCCGAAGGTTTACTTGGCAATGTCCGCCACTCTCGCCCACAATATATAACCAGTAAACAAATTGTTGAAAAGACCGCTAAACATTTTCAATTAAAAGTTGAAGAAGTTTGTAGTGCAAAGCGCGATAAGCATATTGTAGTGCCACGCCAAATCGCCATGTACCTACTACGCAGCGAATTACATATGAGTTTTCCGAAAATTGCTGACGAACTTGGTCGTAAAGATCACACGACCGCCATTCATTCGGTTGAGAAGATTGAAAAAGCGATTAAACTTGATTACCTTGTGCGTGAACAAGTCGCCTCGATACGCGAGAAATTATATGCTTAATACTATACTTTCTGCCTGGGTAAAAATTGTGTACAGGCAGTATAAAAACCGGTTTACAAACAGTGTCACTTCATCCACTACTCACCTACCCAAACAAACTAGCTACTCTGCAATCAATGTACAACTACCAGTTTATCGCCATTTTATAACCTATTTGAACAACTCATTTTCCACAACCAAAAATACTAATTTATATCTGTTAAATAACCGTTATACACACAATCCACAAGACCTATTATTAAGAGCCCTAAAAAGAATTTAAAGAAAGGTAACAATAATAACAATGGAACTTTCAGTCACCCAGGATAACCTAGCTAAAGCACTTTCAGCCGTTGGACGCGTTGCTAGTAGTAAAACTCAGTTACCGATTCTTGGTAATATACTACTTCGTACCGACAATAATCGTTTATTGGTTGCTGCCACGAATCTTGAAATTGCGACCACTCAGTATATTGGTGCCAAAGTTATAAAACCTGGTGCAATTACTGTCCCCGCTCGCCTTATTTCGGAGTTTATTTCTAACCTCCCAAAAGAATCAGTCGATCTGAAAGTTGTTAACAGTAACCTGCATATTAAAAGTGGTAAGTATACTTCAATTATTAACGGTGCGATTGCCGATGACTTCCCAGAACTACCTACAATTAATGAAGAGTCATCGATTAGTTACAATATTAAGACTGAAGATTTTAAGCAAGCGGTTTCGCAGACAATTATTACAACAAGTAACGACTCGACACGACCAGTTTTAACTGGTGTTTATTGGCACTCGCACGAAGGTCAATTAATCCTAGCCGCAACAGACGGTTATCGCTTATCGGAACGTAAATTAATTGATACCAAAAGCGAAGTTTCGGCAATTATTCCCACTCAAACTCTTCAAGAAGTTTTGCGTAGTATTACTGATGACAGCCAAGAAATTGATATCTTATTTGATGAAACCCAAGTTCGCTTTAGAATTAGTGATACTGAAGTTATTAGTCGTTTAATTGATGGTAACTTCCCCGACTATCGTCAGTTGGTGCCAAAAACCACCAGTACAAATATATCGATTAATAAGTCTGATTTTGTTCGAATTACTAAAATTGCTGGTTTATTTGCCCGCGAATCTGGTGGCAGTATTACAATAACGGCCGATGAAGCGAAAAAAAGTATCTCAATCCATTCCATTGCTTCTCAACTTGGTGAAAATACTTCTGAAGCGACAGCGGAAGTTAATGGCGATGGTCAAGTAACCCTTAATTCACGCTACTTAAATGAGGCTTTATCGGTGATTGAGGGTGAAACTGTATTATTTAGCTTCAGTGGCAAATTAGCACCGTGTGTTTTAAAGTCAGCCGATAAAGATACCAACTATTACCATATAATTATGCCCCTTAAAAGTTAGTTAATTATGGCGGTGGTCGACAAACTAACAGTTCAGAATATTCGTTCGCACGAAAATCTAACTATCGAACTTTCACCAACAGTAACAGTTATTACTGGTAGTAATGGTAGCGGCAAAACTTCCCTTCTTGAATCAATTTATATAGGCCTACAAGGTAGCTCGTTTAAAGGCGGTGATAACGACGTGTTGCGACACGAGGCGCCTTGGTGGAAGATTGATCTACTTTTTAACGACAGTCGTAAATACACGATTAAATTCGACCCAGCTAAGCAAACTGGCCGAAAACAATTTATTATTGATGGTAAAACTAATTACCGATTATTACCTAAAAATAAGTATCAAGTTGTATTATTCGAGCCCGAAGATCTGCGACTACTTCATGGCTCGCCAGAGCGTCGCCGTAAGTTTATAGACCGGTTTATAAGTCAAATAAACCCACTTTATGCCTCGGCGATTCATAAATACGACCGGGCACTCAGACAGCGTAACAATCTATTAAAACAGTCGTTTGTATCGGCCGATGATTTGTTTGCCTGGAACGTGGCTTTAAGCGAATACGGCGCGATGATAATCGAGCAACGCACTGCTTTTATTGAACAAATTAATAATAAGCTCGGTGATGCGTATCGAGAAATTTCTAACGATAATGATCTTGTAACAATTCATTATTCACATACAATTATTGGCGATACTAAACAAAAGCTTTTAAATGAACTACATGCCCACGCCGAGCGCGATAAGCTACTCGGCAATACAAGCGTTGGCCCACACCGCCACGACGTAATTTTTGAATTTAATAACTCCCCTGCTTTATCGGTGGCTTCACGCGGTGAAGTTCGTACAATTATTTTGGCTTTAAAGTTTTTAGAGGTTGGTATTATTGAACAAATTACTGGCCAAAAACCATTAATCTTGCTTGACGATGTCTTTTCAGAACTTGATTTAGAACGCCAAAAATCGCTTAGCGACACAATCAGGGCGCATCAAATTGTTATTACTAGTACGCACGTTTTATCTGATAGTCCGAACTACAAACATATTGAGCTTTAGTCACCGGGCGTTGCGGTACTTTGGTTGTTCCAAATAACTTCGTAATTATTTAAGTCGTAACCTTTAGATTGAATGTAAGTTTCGACATATGGCTTAACTTCGTCAGCCGTAATATCTACACAAATCGCCAATTTAGTAGTATCTTTTGGATATTTTTGCGACTGGCATGGATAAATATAATATAGGCGTTGTTGAATCGGCAGGATGTTAATAATCGGAAAGTCTTTTTTAAGTTGCTGTTGATAGTCGTCCATTTTATTACCGTTGAAGCGCTGGATAATATCCTGCGACTCTTTGTTATTTAGCAGCTCTTTAGCAGCGTCGGTTTGCGGATCTAAGGCAACTAGTACTTCGGAGGTTTTTCCACTCGCCACGGTAACTGATAGATTATACGAGTCAAACTGATCGCGTGAAACAGTGATCTTGTATGTACCGGGCTTAACACCGATCTTTGAACCACTTGTGACTTGCCTGTTTTGACCGTCAAAATTGACCATCACTTGGTGTGGAGCAACGCTAAATAGCAACTGGGTTTTTGGAACTAAACTGTAAATAGCCAGTCCGATTATAAAAATACTAAAGCTGGTGATTAGAATAATTAAATTGCGACGACTTAACATTATTTAATAACCCTCGCTGCAATAATGTCGCTTTTGTTTAACATATACTGAGCGTCACCAACTGTGCGCATACTTGGAATGCGGCCATATAGCGAGGCGTCAACCGCAGGATACTGGCCGCCATCACTACCTACATAAATCATAGTGTGTCCAGCTGCTGCCGTAATTAGGATATCACCTGGTTGTAAGTCGGCAGCACTTTGCGGATGTATGACGGTGTATTTTTCTGGATGGGCCTGAACGTAATCATACTGTTTAGATGTGCCAACATTAGGGTAGTTTGGATCAACACCGCTTGATAGCATAACAGTAGCAACAAAACCACCACAGTCGGTCGGGTCGGTCGTTGGGTTGTATTTAGCTTTAGCATCCTGAAAAGCCTGGGTAGCCTGAGTGAGGCTTGTTGTGCCGTTTGAGACTGGTTGTGGTTGAGCTAGGCCAATAGCAGTCTTAACAATACTGCCGGCGACCACGCCGTTACCTACTGCGCTACAGCTAGTCGATGCAGTCGAAGACGACGTAGAAGTACTAACAGCTAGATTGGAATAAAATCCGTAGACCTTCTCTGCTGCTGGAATTCGCTTAGAGTTTAGGCCAGCTGGATCGTTGTCCGGATACATTAAAGGCGCTTCGAATATCCTCATCCAAGCAGTTGTAGCAGCTGCTATATCACTGCTGGTTGCAAAATCACTTTTATCTAACCTACTTTTATATGATTCGTTATATTCCTTTAATAAAAAACTTAGCTGTAAATCAACATCAGAGACTGGTTTGCCTTGGGCGGTGGCATATGCCTCAAGGTTAGTTCGTCGTCCAAAAGACCATTGAACCAGACCGTAACCTGGGCCACCACCACTTTCATTAACACCGGCGTTAAATGACGATTCACCATACATATTGCCCATTACAGCCGACGCTTGGACTGTGTTCATACCACCGTTAATTAATGTCTGAAAAATATGCTGCAGAGCGTCACTTTTTTCCAGTGAAATACTGCCGGTTGACGAGACACTGCCGGACGTGGCGCAGGCATTAGTATCGGTCGGATCGTAAAATAAAATATCATTACTACTATAAAACGCCTGGTCGATAGCAAAAACGCTTAATGGCATTAGCGAGCTTATTAGTGTCAAACTAACTATAGAAAGTAGCTTTATTTTAAATAATCCGCTCATCTTTAGTGTGCTCCCGCCGCCTGCCAGTGCCAAGCCTCGGTTGATAATTTAGCTATTCCGTAATTGCTAGCATTAGCCGTTAGCCAGTCGTAAATCTTGTCAGTACCAGGTGATTTTGTTGCTTCGCCAGTATTGTTTCCGGTTGGTAATTGGAAGTCAACAGCTAGTCCCATCTGGTGGTTTGAATAGCCTGCTTTGGCTGCACGCACTGAGCCGTAAGAGTTAAAGATCTTTATTTGTTCAGCCATTGTACGAAAACTACTAGTTACATGAACAGGACTACCTGTAGCTGCTCCCATAGACTGGATTAGAGCTAGGAAAGCACCAGAAACGCGTGAGTTAACGTGCATTGGCTGATTTGAGAAACTACTATCGATTGTACCTGGAATTGAGCACAGGCGGATGTTGATTGCCTGTCCATTATCATATCCGACATCTGTGCCAGCGTCGGTTGTACCGTCAGCACATGCAACATTGGTTGAATCTTGGTATAAACTTGCTTGATCGGTGGTTATTGATGCTGGTTGTGTTGTAGTGGATGAGCTGTCTGGCGACGCGTCTGACAGTGCCTGGGTTGCCTCACCACTCATACCCTCTTCAGCAATTGAGTAACTGAGGTAAGCACGGAACATGTTGTACATTTTAGTGTCGTCTGGGTTACTTGCGTTAACGTAGCCGTCTTGGCAAACTTTACCAGTTTTAACCGGGTCGCTCGAGCTGCCGTCAGGGGCGGTTCCAAAGGCAATATCCCGCTTGGCGCAGTAAGTCACATAGTCCTTATATTGACTTGATTTGGCAGCTCCAGTTGTTTCATCGATGTGACTGTTGTTTATCATGTAGTTTAGAACGTCGTCAACATTTAAAGCTAGGGTACTGGTTGTTTGTCCGACGATTGGATTACAGTTAATATCAGTTGCTATATTTTGATTGTTATATTCCGTGTCAGCGCAAACCCCGGCATCGGCATTTGTGTAAGATTGAGCAGCGACTTTACTGAAGAGGCTTGAGAAAGCCGTTAATGGTAATTTGGCTAAAGATAACACATAACTACCCAATGACGACGTCTTAGTTAGAAGCGGTAATAGACCGGTTGTCAACTTGCCCATAAAGGTGTTTGGGTTTGAGCTGTCGAAAGGACTAACGGTGCTCTGATCGATAGCCGCAAACTGACTATTAGTCTGGTCTTGGTATGCCTGGAAAGTGCCGGCATCGGTTTTGTTCAAATAGCCAAGACCCGACGATAAGCCATTGAATGTATTTAAAGCACCAGCCCCTGAAGCAATGGCATTACCTGCTTGATTACCGTTTTCATGGCCCGTAATTAAATTGCCAGATAATAAACTATTCAATTTGTTTGTAGCAAGCGCCATTGAACCGACCATCGCACCAGCAATTCCAAGCTGCACAGCAACATCCGATCCGCAGGCACCAACCGATGCCCCAAGTGTAGGAATGGCAGCAATCACACAAGCCGCCGTTGTTAAGACCCCGACGCCAATCATTATGCCGCCAACTACAGCATTATTAACAAAACCGCAAACCCCATCCGCGGCCTTATAAGCCGCGCTTGTGCTAGCGCTACTGCCAGGGCTAACGGCCTTTAATATGGTATTTTTTGCGGCACTGCCGACACCGGCGCCGTTAACATAATCTGTTACTTCAGAGGCCTGTGATAAATTACTTAACGATGCGTCGGTCGGATTGTTGCTGCTGTCAGTTTCGACGGTTGGATCTGGAATTGGGCTTATGTCGCCGTATTGGACATTCTTCATACCCCTAGAGTCCATAGCCGTTAAACCGGCGCTGTTCGGTGTAGTTAAAATATTTCCAAGTGCTTCAACTTGCTCTGGCGTGGCATCCCCTGCTTTAATAGCGTCGGCTGTACCTAAAAATATCATTGCATAGTTAGCCAGCTGGACGGCACCCAAGTAGCGTGAAGCCGACTCGGCGGTTCGAACAATATTCCACGCCGAACAGGCAATCGAGACTGCGCCGACGCCAATCATAGTGGCTTTTACAGATGATTTTGTAAAAAAATCGGTCATAGATGTAGCTGTACTTCTTAATTTGAGGGCACTGGCATAGCGAGTATTAGCCGCGGCCATTCTGGTCTCTGCCTCGGCAGCGGTTATGGTTGCACCACTCTCGTCTATATATGTCGGATTACCCTTGCTGTCATTTTGGCCAGTCGGAGTTAGTTTGGCGTCGATCTGAGCTTGCGTTATGCCACTTACTCTATCTTTAATAGCTTTTGCCATTTTATCAACCGTCGTTTTTGGTAATTGAGCAAGCTTCGTCGCGCCGATTTTATTTAAAACATATTTAAAAGCTGAGCTGCTATAGGCTTTAAGACGTGGCGCAAAAGCTTTATCAATTGCAGAGGCAAGTTTTGGGCTAGTCTCTAGCTCAGCCGCTAGAGTATCAGCGGTTATTGTTGTAATTACGCCATTTTCATCAATCAACTCGAGGCTGGTGATCTTAGATCGTCCGATACCGAGAACTTTACCATCGGTGTTAACCTTAAAACCAGCATCCTCGAGCACGCTAATTTGCGACTTGCTCATGGTAGAAAACTTACAGCGAATTGTTATAGGCTGGCAAAGACCAGTTGTCGCCTTACTAGAAAGCTGTTTAAGTAAAATACTTTTTTCTCGCGATTTTAAAACAGACGAAACAGAGCTAAGCGGGCCAACTTTAAGATTAGCCGCAAGACTAAGCAGTAGACTTGAACCACCAAAAAAGCCGCCGAGCGCTACCACAAGAGTGATTATTAATCCGGCAACCACACCGATTGGACCTTTTTTCTTTATAAAACTAAGTTTTCCACCAGTCGCTTTTGATGCGACGCCAGCCGCCAAGCCAGAAACATTATTTTTCCAGCCGCCGCCAGGATTTTCTTCGGCATCGCGAACACGATCAATACCAGAGCCTGAATTATCGGCACTATCATCAAAGTCACCAGTACCAGCCGACTCAGTTTTGCCTATGCGTTTAACCTTCTGATCGTAGTCAGCTTGGCCGGGATTAAGCTTTGTGTCTTCGTCTTGTTGCGGCGCCATAACTACCCTACATTATACCTTAAAAGTGAACAAAATTTACTACGTTGCCAACTAAGAAGCCGCTGCTTGCCGTGTGTTGTCTTGAGGGTTTGTGGTAATCAGTTGTTGCTCGGTTTGGCTAGCGATGATTTGAATGTGAACGTGGTTTTGGCCAGCAAAGAACAGACCTTGTCCGACTGGGAAGTTGGCTAGCCGCTTCTTTTCTTCATCGGTTAATTTAAAGACATCGGCAAGGACGTCAACGGCACTTGACGACTGTTTTAGTAGTAGCTGCATCGAACTGTTGGCGACAATGGCGCGACCCATTTTACTACCCATAAAGTCCTCGACATCTTGGGTGATGGTCGTTAAACCCAAGTAATACTTACGCGCTCGTTTAGCCAGGCTGAACAAAAAGTTTGCCGAGTCGTCGTACTTCATTAACTGCCAGGCCTCATCAACAATCAACATGCGCTTCTTTTTGTCGGTCCTAGTAATATTCCAGATGTGTGACAGTACGATGTACATCGCTACCGGTCGCAATTCATCTTCAAGGTCGCGAATATTAAAAACAACCATTGGGTTATTGATATCAATATTAGATTGCTGACTAAAAATACCAGCAAATGTTC
This sequence comes from bacterium, assembly GCA_027451105.1. Taxonomy (GTDB): domain Bacteria; phylum Patescibacteriota; class Saccharimonadia; order Saccharimonadales; family Saccharimonadaceae; genus UBA1547. Next base: position 70,981 of record DAIDKB010000024.1, on the reverse strand, counting down.
CTGTGGTGTATTTACGCAGGCGCTGTGCAAGCTGTGGACCACTTCCACCCATATGTAGTAGTGTGTCGTAAAGCTCGGCAATAGTTGGTGGCGTCGAGTTGTGGGTTAACGGATCACTAGTAATTCCCGCCCTGGCATAAGTATCGATTAAAGCCTGGTCGAGGTCGGCTTCTTCGGCTGGCGTCAGCGCGGACATTGGTATACCGGCGGCTGTAACTTGTGTACCACCAAGCATTAAGCGCAGTAAGCCATGTAGGGTTACTAGGTTGGCGCGCAGGGCGTCTTCGGCCTCATCACTATCAATAACGCGCGGCAAGTCAAACGGATTAATACGGGTGTCAGAGTTAAGGCTGAGCCTGATATAACTACCGCCAACGGCGTCTGACAACTTTTGATATTCGTTTTCGGGGTCAATAATAATAACTTCACTACCCGTCATCATGCTACGAATCGCTTCGAGCTTAACAGTGTAAGACTTACCGGCACCAGACTTTGCAAAGACAACCATATTGGCATTTTCTAAACTAAAGCGATCAAAAATTACCAAGCCATTATTGTGCATGTTAATGCCATATAGTACGCCGGTTTCTTGGGTCAGATCAGCGCTAGTAAATGGAAAACTTGTACTAATTGCGCCGGTATTCATGTTGCGACGGATTTGCAGCTGATCGGTCATTTGCGGAATGCTGCTGTTTAGCCCCTGCTCTTGCTGGCCGCTAGCGACCTTACTGAAGACCATTTGTTGGCCAAACAATGTTTCAATTTTGTGTTGAACAAAACCAAGCTCATCGAGACTATCGGCATAAAGCGTAACATAAAGTCCAAAGCGGAAAAAACGCTCGGCGCCGACTTGTAACTGGTCGCGTAATTCCTCGGCATCATTAATCGCCGCCTCTAGGGCTGGGTCACGAACTTGACCCTTTTCACTACTAATCGAGGCGGTCGCTTCAAGTTGGGTAACTTTTTTGCGCAAGTTATTTAAAACAACCTGACTTTCAACCGGATAAATAAAAATACTAACATCTAGAACCTCGTCGATATTAATCAACGAACTTAGCCAACCAGTATAAATCTGTCGAGGATAACCATATATATAAAGTGTTCGGCCGTATTTAGTACCTAGCCTGAAGTATGATGAGTGAATCTCGAGGCTACTTGGTGCAATTAAATCACGTAGGGTTGTGACACCTTTTAGAAAAGCCTGTTCGACTTCAGCCTGCTCAAGGGCGCGCTGTTGGGCGGCAATATCGACGACATCCATTTTTTTCTTAGCCATTACAAACTACCCCCAGTTGCCACACCGGCTGGCGCGGGACCATCACCTTTTTTAATATAAGTTGCAGTAACACTATCGAAATTACCAAGCGGCTCGCGAACGGCTGTGTCTGGGTTGTAAACGTTATAATATAGTTCACCAAGCTCTTTGGTGTTAAGCTGTACCGCCTGAACGCCAACCTGAAACAAGCCAGCGGTGACGTTGTCGACACGGTTTTTAATCTCGGTCTTCGCTTTTTCGTAAGTGGCGGTATCAATTTTAGTAATGTTGTTTTTTTGCTTGGCAAATACTTTACTAAAAAAGCCCTTGCCCTGCTCGACGACACTAGCGACGTCACCTTGCGGATAGTAAGGAATAGCAATGAAGAAAGATTTATTCATAATATTGGCGTCTTGCGACAAAGCATCAATGAAGTTAATATAATCGTCCATCAAAACACCCAGTAGCATATTGTCTTGACTGCGGCGAATGCCAACCAGGTGATCAATGTATGGTCCAATATCAACCCGTTGTGAACGGATTAGAATTTGAACTGGAAAGTTTAGAGAGTTTAAAAAGTTTTGATAACTATATTCAACACCCTCGCGTTCACGAGAACTCATTAGATCGAAGTTAATTGATTTGCAGGCGACAACCGCTCGAAAAGTTCCATCAGCCATAATGACCATATTGTCGCGGACCTCTGATAAAAGTAGCGAATTTTGAGTCGAGTTGGGGTTTTTGGGCGCAACTGGAGTGGTGGCTTCGGGCTGAGCGGGCACCGCGCTACTCCCAATAGGTGCAACGGGTGTGTTTGGAGTTTGGCCTGGCGCTGGGGCGGCTGAACCTTGAAACGGAAATTGGTTGTTTGGCGGCATGGCTTTTTAGCTTCCCCACTCCTGTTTAGTGTGCCTATTATCGTAACGAGATGACTACCTCTTCGGACATGTCTTCTTGTTTTTTGATTCGATTAGCTTCACGAGCAATTGTTTCAATCGATAAATCGGCGTTATTAGCAAGGTTTATTATATCAGGTGATACCGGCTTTTCGCTAGTGGTTGTGGCTGCCGGTTCAACTGGAGCTGCTGGCGGCGTATAAACCTGGTCAGACGGACTTAATGGCTGAATTACAGACTGTTGAATATTAGTTGGGTATGGGTTGTAGACTGGTGTGGCTGCTGGTGGTTGCGCGCTGGCGTATAAATCATATGGATTTGGAGCTGCTTGTACTGGTGTTGGCGCTGGATCCGGCGCTTGGGCTGTTTGCTGTTGTGCAACTGATTGTTGGTGCATCCGGTCAACCATTTCTTGATGTCGCTTGGCATCACTTTGGTTAATCATGTAGTCAAGCGATTGCGCGACACTCGCGCTGCTGTCGAGTACGTCTTCGACTTGCTGCGACTCGAAAAAGACGTCATTACTAACCGAGTTACTTGGTGCTTGTACGCCCTGGCCGCGTACTGCCCAGCCCTGACTATCGACAATTTGCGCCAGATAACCAAGTCGCTGAACCGCTTCACTACGAGAAATATCCTTGGTCAACTGTACATCAACAGTTTTTGGTACTGTAATTTCGATCAGTGAATCGATACCATCGGCATCCCATAGCCTTTTGTGTGGTTTAAGATAAAACGACACCATAGCCGCCAAATAGACTTCCATCGGCTGGTCTTTACGAATTGGTAATGCCAGTGCACCAAAAAATATAATTATCGGCATTGGAATAATTGCTAGTCCAATAAACAATTGCCCCATCCACCAGGCCAGAGCGCTTGCTAGGGCAACGATAATTAAATATATAAACTGTCTAAAGGTAAACGGCCCGATTAACTTATCGTCCGCCTCGACATCCTGAGGAACTTTATATACAGCCATTATGCTTATAGTATAGCAGTAAAAAATCAATCACTACTACGGCTGAGGCGGAATATTTCGTCTTCGCTCGAGCTCCTCTGCTTCTGCCCTTTCAAAGTCTGATTCGGTCGGCCTTTGAGCCCTAAGGTCTACATACCCAGAATCTTCAGCAGTTGGGGTTGTAGGTGCTGATGGTGATACGCCAGCTATGGATTCAAAGATTGCTCTAGTTTCAGTATTGAGTTGCCTATTGGTGTTAGGGTTTGATAGAACACCTGTGGCTATTTCTGTAGATATTCCACCGGCAGCCGCAGCGCGTCGCAGCGACTGAGCTGTTTGAGTTGCGGCATCTTCTATTGTTAGCCCAGAATAAGCTGATCCGCTGCTCGATATTGCAGACAGATCGCCGTCTTGGGTATAGGCCCAGGTAGCTAGGGCGGCGTCTCTACCCTTTACTCCACTGGCATTAACATCACCCTGCAGGGCTTGATATAGTTGTGGATTTGCGGTTCGGCTGAGCCCCTCTGCTGTTCTATGAAGCTTCTCTATACCGATAGGTCCGCTACTGGTTAATATACTAGCAGCAGCGCGCATAGTGGTTATATCTCCTCTTTGGTAGGCTGCTACGAGTTCTTGTTCGGCGCCACCGGGGGTGTAATCAACCCCTTCTCTTTCTGGCGCTCCAAGGGTTGCTAATTTGTGAGTTGCTTTAATACGCTGTACGGCGTTGTCTATGCCTTCTTTTTCTTCTTTATTAATCAACGCTATGCCCGTATCGGCACTTCGGTCGCCAAACTCTCCGCTAAGTTTACTATCATTAAACTTAGAGTTTAATGAGCTGCGCCAGTTGTTTGGGTTAAACTTGCCTCCTCGTCCGCTATATACGCCGGCCTGGATCTTTGTCCTGTTAAGCGCACTCTTTTGGCCGCGGTATTTTTTGAATTGACCAAGTCTGGAATTTTCGTATCCCTGTGAGCCTTTTTTACCTAACGCACCACCAAGTTTGTTACCGACACCATTAATCTTTGCGCCCAGTGTGCCAACGCTATCAAGCGATTTCTTCAATAAACCAGGAACCACAAATAAAGGTAAGACAAGCACCAAAGATGCAATAAGCTGCCCAAACAGTGTTTGAGCCTCGCTGGCTTGATCGCCCGTAAAGCCGGCGTTAAACGTGCCTGATAATATATTTGACGCTAAAGATGAGGCGCCAAACACTACTGCTATTATAGGAAACAGCATAAGCATGGCTGTAAATGTTTTTTGCCATTTCTTAAACCAAGATTCGGTGTTTGGTAATAAGAATGCCACGAAAGCAAGTGGCGAAACCACAATAAGCAGTATGATTAGCGCCTGGCGAGCTATTAATATGAATAAAATCATCACCAAGGCTACGACGGCAGCTAAAACAATTGGAATAAGGGTTGCAAGAAGAGCATATACAATTGCGACTGCACCGCCAAACGCTAATATGCTGCCAGCAACCCCTGCAAACCCCTGCCCCGTCGCTGCTTGACTAGCGTCATGCGGTATTGAGGCATTAATGATATTATCAAACAAACCCTTTAGTGAAAAACCCAAGATATTTGAAAGGTCAACGGCGATTTGACAGACAAAATAAGAAATATTGACTAAAATCGCCGCAATAACTAGCCGTGGTAACATTTTCTTAACACCATAGTTACTTATGCCAACGCTTGTTAGCTGAGAAAATATAATAAACAGAAAGGCAATTACGAAAGCAATATTAGCTAGACTACGCATAGCCGACCAGGCTGTATAGGTTGGCGATGCCGTATCAACGATTGCCGTATTTGTTTTTAGGAAGCTATTGGATAAAAACCCAAATGCGCCATCAGAGACTTTTGCTAAAAGATTTACAACCGGACAGATAATCCAACCAACCCCATCAATTACACAAGTTGACTTTGTTGTAGTACTGCCACCCGGGTTCTGGTCTGTTCCTAGGCCTGAACCGACGCTGCCGGCTGGCGCAGTCCCTAGCCTTATCTCGGCTGCCGATAAATCGCCAACAGGGTTGCCGATACGTTTTACAACTTGAAGCAGGCTATTATAGTCCCCGTATTTTGAATAATCTGTATACGCATCGCTACTTTTCCAGTAGGACGGATCTCCACCCAAAAGTGACGATAGGGTCTTCTCGTTGTTAACTCTCACATCATTACTGTCGACTATTTTGCAACCACCTGTTTGACTAATATCATACCCATAACCCCTTAGGATATTTAAATAATAATTATGCGCCGAGTCTGTTTGTGCAATATCTGTTGCGACTGGTGATACAAACCCCCATCGATCACTGGCATATGAAATAAGTAGGCTTGGGCATTTCGAAGCTGGCTGATCTTGAACATATACATCTTGGCCTCCTGAAATATTAAGGCCCGTCGTATTCTTAACCCGTTTAAACACAGAATTTCCCGCAGTGTTGTCAGCTGGGCTGATGTCACCGGTGGCTGTTTTGTAAAAAAATATTTGACCACCAACCTGATCGTTTATATAATTTGCTGATATGTCGGATATTTCTGGGCTTGCCTCGCAAGCACCATTAATACGTTTCTCGGTGTATTTTTTTACGCCTGTCGGACTTTGGGTGCCATTTACTGATGGGGTATAGGCCCCTAGCTTTACTATATATTCTTCACAAGTTGAGGGGTCATTATCAGATTGTTTAATCCTCCAGAAATAGGTATTCTGATCACCCTCATAACCAAAGAGGGCCTGTGGCTTATCGGCATGATAATAGTAGACTAAATTACTCACATGTTCGTTGACCGTGTCTTGGGCGTAGTAAAATTTTATTGTCTGGTTATTTACGCGGCTGTATGCTGCGGTGGCTGCATACGACGGGCTATGCTGAACAGTGGACAATATAAATGAAGACAGTAATCCAACAAATACAGCAAATAATACTTTGATTTTTTTGTGATTTTTAGTTGCCATGTATATATAAAGTTTAGCTTAACCAATATCAAATAACAACGTCGCTTTAGGGAGACGTTGTTATTTGATATATAAATTATATTTTAGCTATTTTACAGTAAAATTATTTACTATTGTCGATAGACGGCGCGTAGAATTCGATATCACTAACCTTCCAGGTTTGAGTTGTCGGATCTAGTACAAAGTTTACCTGTTCAAAGTTGGTTACGTTGGTATCAGCAGCAGCGCCGATACTGGCGCGATAAGCAGCTACACCGCTTTCAGTTCCGTTGTCGGTCATATTTGTTTCAATCTTTGCAACAAAATAAGTTGCGGTAGAAACATCCTTAGAATCACTACCCACTAGCTCAAATTTATTTATTGTATCGGTGACGGCCAACTTGTTCTTACTATTAAGGTTGTCTGACACTATAAACTGATCGATCAGCTTGTTGCGCATACCGCTCTCGACTTTTTGTATAAAGCTCTGAGTTTGTTCAGTATTTAAATAAATAGTATTTGTAATAGTAGAGTCGAATTTGCTTTCTACGTTTGTGATTGCCTTTTGGTTATCACCACCAGACGCAAACAGTGTTACGTCATACTGTTCTGTTAAGCCGGCATTCAACCAGTTTTGATAATTGGATACATAACGTTGAGCAATTGCATCAAAAGAGCCGACATTTTTCTTTATTGCAAACGAATCAATAAACTCTTGATAGCTCTGCTTGGCTTCGGTTGACTTTTGCAGTTCACTACCAGAATCAGTATTTGCATTCGGGGTGCTGGTTTCGGCAACGCTAGGAGCGCCAGGTACAACAGGGGCCTCGGCGGTTGGTTGATCGGGCGTAGGGATGTTGTTGTGGTGAGTTGACTCCAGTGCTTTCATGCCACCAAAACCAAGAGTTGCGCCAAGGGCTAGGATACCAGCAGCAGCACCAAACTTCTTGCCTCGAGTATCTAGCTTCTCGAACATTGATGGTTTACGGTCTGGGTGAACTAGATTCCTAACCTCGGTAGCGTTAGGTGTTGGCGTTGAGGTGCGAGGTTCTGTTTCGTGGCTCATAGGTGGTTCCTTGTATTTCTATACTGTTTTGGAAAACTTTAATGATTGGTGTTGGTAATACTTATACACTATATTACTAAAAAAAGCAATAGCAGCAACATAAAAACTTGCCTTGTGTGTGGTTTTGTCGTATTTTATAGGTAGTTATGAAGATAAAACAAACAATTAAAACTATAGTAATCGGACTAGCGGTGACTATAGGCGCATCTGGTCTTATTGGCCCATCGTCGCATGCGGCAACTTGTGCCGGTGTACAGACGAGCATAATAAACTGTAGCCAGCAAGGTCTTTGCTCCGACGGCACCGACCCGTACGAGGGTACTAAGCCGAGCGATACAGATGCCACCAAGTTGGTTGCAAAGCAAGCTGATTATTTAGCAAAATATCATCATGAATACGGTAAATGCGCCAACGGTAGTGCGCCAAATACATCTGTCGAACAGTCTGGTGTTTGGGGCTTATTGCTGATGTTGATTAACATATTGACCGCTGGCGTGGGTATCGTAGCCGTCGCTGGAATCATCTATGGGTCGGTTATGTACGCTAGTGCTGGTGGTAACCCCGAAAATGTCAAAAAGGCTCGATCGATTATTACTAATGTAGTTATTGGAATCATTGCCTACGCCTTTATGTACGCAATCCTGAACTTTATAACTCCTGGAGGCTTGTTTAACTAATGATAACGACTAAATTCACATCACTAGTATTAGGACTGGCCTTCGCTAGTTTGGTGGGCGGAACGGTTGTAGCGGTTGCCAACCCAACAAACAGTGGTGTTGCATCTGCTGCGGTCACAACGTACACCTGTACTAACGCTAAGTCGTTCTTGGGGTTCCCGGTATGGTATCGAGGCTTAAATGTTAGCCAAGCTGACTGTAGTCTGGTGTCGCCCGACGCGTTGAATACAGACACAAATGGCGGGAATAACGGCCTATCTAACTTTATTTGGCGCGTTGTCCTAAACATTATGGATATTGTCCTAAGGGCTGTCGGATATGTTGCGGTCGGCTTTATCTTGTACGGTGGCTTTACGATGATCGTCAGTAATGGTTCGCCCGATGCAACCGCACGTGGCCGCAAGACAATCTTGAACGCTGTTATCGGACTGGTTATTTCAATTGGGTCGGTCGGAGTTGTTAACTTAGTAATGGGGATAATTAAATAATATGAATATTTTAGATAAGTTTGCTTTAGCTGCTAGCGATATTGGGATTCCATCTCAGACTGGGGATCAGCTGGTGACAAATATTTTAAATTTGTTTTACTTCGTTGCAGGTGTCGTTGCGGTGATTGTGATTATCATTTCTGGCTTTAATATGACTGTATCTGGTAACAACCCAGCTAATGTCGCTAAGGCCCGAAATGCTATTTTATATGCAGTGATTGGCTTGGTCGTAATATTGCTAGCATTTACTATTACCCACTTTGTAACAGGAAGATTTTAAATGAAAAAAATAGGATTAATTGTCGCTGGTCTTGCTGTGCTGGTTGGCACCTTGTTTGCGCCAGTGGCCACGCACGCGATAGACAACTTTCAGCCTTGTAACGGGGTAACTGACAGTTTGGTATGTAAGAACACCAGCAATACTGCTCAGCCGCTTATTACGAAGGTTATTAATACCCTCGTATTTTTGGTTGGACTAGTTTCGGTTGTTATGGTGATTATTGGCGGCATTATGTATACCTTATCGGCGGGCAATGCCAGTAATGTGACGCGAGCTAAAAACACAATAACCTATGCCTTAGTCGGTTTGGCGGTCGCCTTTTTGGCCTACGCTTTAGTTAACTGGGTTTATGGATTGTTTAACCCGTCGGCTCAGCAACAATGTCAACAAAAAGGCGGTGTTTACAACGCCTCCTCTAAGACATGTAGTAAATAGAGGCCGTAGGGGCTTAACAAAAGACCCAGAGTCTGGTATAACTTTAATATATAGTTTCTAAGAAAGGAAATAAAATAATGAAAAAATCAATAACAACAGCCATCGCCGGTCTGCTTGCAGTGCCAGCACTGGCCTTAGGATTAACCCTGTTCACACCAGTAGTATCAACCGCTTCAGCCGCCTGTGCTGACGGTACAAGTGTTGCTGATGGCGTTGACTGCGCAAGTACAAGTGGTTCAGCTAAAAGCTTGTTTGGTACCGGCGGTGTCTTTACTACCATTATCAACACCCTACTTTACGTTATCGGTGCCTTAAGCGTTGTTATGCTGATCGTCGGCGGTATTCGCTACACTGTATCAAACGGTACGGCCGCACAGGTTACAGCAGCTAAGAACACTATTATGTACGCCTTGGTTGGTTTGGTAATTGCTTTCCTAGCCTATGCTATCGTCAACTGGGTTCTTACAAGCCTAAGTAAATAAGATTTACCTTTCTTTAAAAATAACCCCGCCAAGTGTGGGGTTATTTTTAATGCCAAGCCACCTCAACGGCGCACCTAACCACTCCTCCAACCGGGCTTCGCTCCGGGTACGAACAAGAGCCTCGGCGTCTTGTCGTACTCGGGCTGCAGAGTAATTGTTCGTAGTAGTTAGGCGCGCGGCTCTACCAAGCAACCCTAGCAGTTTTGGATACTTTTGCAGTTCCAAAGTATCAAGACATTTGACTTTGGTAAAAGTAGGGATTGCATAATATTTAATCAAAAATATAACCCTCGTAATGAGGGTTATATAATTTTGATCGGTTTTTGTATTAAAGAACCTGGATCTTCTTGGCTTGCTCTTGCTTGACCTTGCTAAAGCTGATTGTTAGTACACCATCTTTCAGAACGGCTTCTACCTCATCTTCTTTAACGTTAACTGGCAAAGCCAATGTACGGCTAAATTCGCCCCAATAGCATTCTTGAATGTGCCAGTTGATTGCATCGCTCTCGTCGCCGCTACTTAGGGTGCCACTGATGGTCAAGATACCGTCGCTAATGCTGACATCCAAGTCTTCTTTGTTGACACCGGCAGTACGAGCCTTAACAACAAGTTTCTCGGCTGTCTCGTAGACATCGATAGCAAGCTGTCCTGGAAACTCTTCATCACTGTCGTCCCAAGTGTCTTCGGCTGGTGCTTCAGGCGCTGGTGTATCATTAGTTGTTAGTTCGTCGTCATTAAGGAAAGCTGCTGCCAGCTCGTCCTCAATCAATAAATCATCGTTTTGCTTACGGGCCATGATATCCTCCACTTTCTCTAGGCTCTATTGACAAATAGTCTCTCACATTATAACCAACATATGCAGTATAATCAACAAAACAGGCTATGGAAACGTAAAAAACACAATGATAGATACGCTGCTCTCATACGTCGCTCCTCACCACTGTTGTGGATGTGGTAAAACTGGCAGTTTACTATGCCATGATTGTAAATATAACATCACCTATGAGACTAAAAACGTCTGTTTGGCATGTGGGCGACCAACTTTTAGCCAAGGTGTTTGTAACACCTGTAAGGCGCCTTACAGTCAAGCCTGGTGCGTTGGTGATCGTAAGGATGTTTTGCAACGATTAGTTGGTCTTTACAAGTTTGAACGTACAAAATCGGCTTACCGGGATTTAGCTGGTCTACTTGATGATATTTTGCCGCAGTTACCTGAAAATACGGTGATTGTGCCGATACCGACTATACCGGCGCATATAAGAGAGCGCGGCTATGATCATACCCTGTTACTAGCCAAAAGGCTGGCGACATTACGCGGACTGTCGGTCGCGAGAGTGCTGGCGCGAAGTAATAATACAATGCAGCGACATGCGACGGCGGCATCAAGAAGTCGTCAGGCTAAGTTTGCCTTCAAAGTAGCTGGAGAAATTAAGCAGAATGTCAACTATTTAGTTATTGATGATGTTATGACGACTGGGGCGACGATCCGTTACGCGACTAAGGCCCTAAAAGAGGCTGGCGCCGATCGGGTTTGGGTCGCGGTTTTAGCGCGCCAGACTCTCGACTGAACGTCTGGTATCTGTTATTATAGGCCTCGTACTTTACGTACGTCAGGAGAGGTGCCCGAGCGGTTTAAGGGAACGGTCTTGAAAACCGTCGTGCCAGCAATGGTACCGCGAGTTCGAATCTCGCCCTCTCCGCCAAATTAAATAACGACCCGTGTGGTCGTTATTTAATTTAAAAAACAGTTAATATTAGACGTTTGTGCCCGGTACGCCATTGCCGACAAGTGATCCAAGTAGGAAATTGACGACAGCATAGGCCAAGAAGGCCACGATAACACCTACGATGGCATATAATATGGTGTTTTTTGCACCGGTGACGGCGGCAGAATTACCACCGGATACTACATAACGCAGACCACCGACAATCACCATGACGACGCTTAGGACACCGACGGCAAACAACAAAACGTTAGTGATTGTCGTAAAAATTCCATTGGCGCCGAATAAGTCAGTTGGCTGGTTGGTGCCGTGGGCGGCATTAACACCAGACTGTATAGTCATGTCAGATATAGCATAAAGAGCGTGAGTGTTGAAAACTGAAAAAATACCAATCATAAGGACGGCTAGTGTAAGTCCGAGAGTGATATTTAGTTTATTATTCATACAACTCCTTATATTACGCCACTATTCTTTAATTGTAGCAAATATTTAATGAAAAATCTAGCCCCGACCTCTTGGATGTGCTACAATTGTCCGAGTTGAATGAGTTAATATGCGTTCAGCACAAGCCTTTGCACGGAGGGGTACCCAAGTGGCTTAAGGGGATGGTTTGCTAAATCATTAGTCTGGGGAGACCTGGAGCGGGAGTTCGAATCTCCCCTCCTCCGCCAAATTAAAAACGAGAACTTTCGGTTCTCGTTTTTAATTTGCCAGGTTGAGATCCGAACTCCCGCGGTTCGCTGGATAGCGAACGAGCGCGGAGTTCGGCGTAGCGAATGAAGCTAGAAAGTGTTTACATTTTCTAGCAAATGAACGGAGGAGCAAGCTTGCTTGCGATATCTCCCCTCCTCCGAATATGAGCGCGTTACGAAAGCAAGGTGCTTTTGTTTTGCTATTATAAATATATGGAAATCGTTTTTCGAGAAAGCACATCACAAGACCTGGAGGCCTTTACGGTCATGATGCAAGCAACCTATGAGGACGCCTATGTTGACGATGAATTGGGGCTTACGAAGGAATGTTTCTCCCCCGAGGTGTTTAAAAGCGACGATACGCAAAACTATTTGAAGACAAAACTTGTTAATACAACCCAGCAAAAATCCTGGCTAGCGCTTGACAGAGATAGGATAGTCGGATCTGTCGCCATAGAATGCGAAGGTGATAGTTGTGAAATGACAGGTTTCTATGTACTGCCCTCCTATCAGGGCAAAGGAATTGGCAAGCAACTATGGTCCCGCGTCCTTGGCTTCACAAGAAATAAAGATATAACACTGGATATTTATACTCACAATAAGAAGACGATCGAACTCTATAGGCACTGGGGATTTAGGGAAGATACCACAAAACCGCATTTCTATCGCCACTGGCCAGAATGGCCCGACGGACTACAGGCTGAGGCGATGTATATGCGAAGACATATTGGCTGACTGAATCTGACTTATACCTGGCGGCTTTGCTATCATATAAGCATGCAGGCATTAAAAACCGACAACGACCACAGGGCGACCCTGAAGATGGCTGCTAGCGCGACGCTACATTGTTTGATAGGCTGTACGATCGGTGAACTGATTGGTGTAACCATCGGTACCCATACGGGCATAGGCATTGTTCCGACAGTAGTCTTGGCCGGGTCTTTATCGTTTATTTCAGGCTATGCGTTTTCAACAGTGCCAATTGTGCGCGCGGGTTTGAAATTTTGGGCGGCGCTAAAGCTGGTGTTTTTGGCGGATACGTTGTCGATCGTGACGATGATAGCCGTTGATAATATTTGTATGATTCTGATTCCAGGGGCATTTGATAAAGATTTATCACACCCTGTTTATTGGCTGTCGCGCCTAATAGCGACTGCAGCGGCCTTTATTGTAGCCTGGCCGGTTAATTACTACCTATTGAAGAAAGGTAAGGGTCACGCTTTGACTCACAGTTTTCATAATCACAATCATACCGAGCACGACCATTCGATGCACCCTATAGGGTAAATTCGCCTCCCAGCCTCATTAATATGTTAATGCTCATGCTATACTAAAATTATGAATCCTGATCAACAGCAGAATTATTGGGAAAATAAGCCAGTGGCTGAAGCTTCAACCGATACCGCCGATCAAGCCGAACAGACGCCAAGTCAACAAGTCCAGTCGGTGCCCGACGTACCTGTTAACTGGACGGCCAGTGAGTATGTTCATCCGGATAAAAACGGTCTGTGGTATGTGCTGTTTGTTGTGATTGTTCTGGGATTAATCGCTAGTGATATCTTTTTATTGAAGTCATACACTTTCTCGGTGTTGGTGGTTGTGATGGCGATATCGCTGGTTGTGTATATTCGTCGACCACCTCGGGAGGTGCAATATACACTTAGCGCCAAGCAGGGTTTATATATTGGCGAAAAGCTGTATAACCTAGCTGATTTTAAGTCATTTGGCTTGATTCGTGACGGCGAGCATCACTCGATTATGTTGATTCCACTTAAGCGCTTCGCGACTGGTGTTTCGGTCTATTTTCCAGAGGAAGCTGGCGAAAGAATCGTCGACATTCTGGGCGGCATCTTGCCGATGGAAAACCTCAAACTCGACATGATTGACATTGTCGTTCGTAAACTACGCCTTTAGGTGTCTTTTGTTGCCTAATAGTCGATAAACATGTTACAATAGCCGATGTTCGCAACGTTTTTATGACGTCGAAAGCACCTTCTAGTTACAAATAAAACGTATTCATAGATGGCAACATATATGGATACGTTATTATGGACTCGTAGCTCAGCTGGATAGAGCGTTGGCTTGCGGAGCCAAAGGTCGCAGGTTCGAATCTTGCCGAGTTCACCAAAGTAAAAACCCCACTTTTTAGTGGGGTTTTTACTTTGGTCACATTGCGCAGATGAGAACCTGACTTTTTTTGCGTAACGCAAAAATAGGTTCGGCGTAGCGCAAGAAGCGAAAAAAATATTTATAATTTTTCGTGAATAAGCGGAGGAGGCCGAAGGCCGATATCTTGCCGAGTATTCCCACTTTTTTAGTGGGGGTTTTACTTTGGTAACGTTACATAACCACACTAGCGTAAACTGCATAATAACCATTGTTGTTTTTACAAAACCATCCCAAAGATAGTGACGCTTATCACGTCGACCATGTGAAGCAATTAATATTGACCCCATACCCTCACTAAGCGTAAGCTTTAAATAAGAACAATAACATAGGAGCAAGCATGCAAAAAAGAACCCTAAAACGAAACTTATTGGCCACCCTAGTGGCTGGGGTTTTGTTTGTACTAGCAGTACCCTTAACCGTCGCCGCCATTAGCAATCATGCCAATGCCGAGGCCAACCAGGCGGTGCAACCTACAGCCGAAACATCGACTCGGGCTTCGACAGTTGCTAGCCAAGCTGCCGAGCGCAAGGTTGAGGTTGAAGCTCGTCTGACAGATGCCAGGTTGCGTGCTTGCCAGAACCGCCAGACTGTTATTACGAACATTATGACTCGAATCAGCGATCGTGGCCAAAAACAACTCGATTTGTTTAGCGGTATCGCTACTCGCGTTGAGAATTTTTACACCAGTAAGGGCAAGATCTTAAGCAACTACGCTACACTGGTCGCTGACGTAAATGCTAAACAGTCAGCTGCCCAGCTGGCGGTCAACGCCGTTAAATCATCATCAACAGCGTTTACCTGTGACGGTACTAACCCAATGGGTGTTGCTGATAGCTTCAAGAGTATGTTAAAGATTGAGATTTCATCGTTAAACGACTACAAAACCTCAATCAAAAACCTAATTGTCGGTGTTAAATCGGTCGAGTCACAGACGGCTACAACCACAAACGCCGATACAACTACCAAAGCGACCACGTCAACTACTTCAACAACCGGAACCACGGGAGGTAACCAGTAATGTTATCTAATAAAGCAAAATCAGGCTTCTCGATTATTGAGTTAGTAATTGTTCTAGTCGTCGTTGGCCTACTGAGTTTTGTTGGCTACACCGCTTACCAAAAACTGCACTCAACCTCTACGGCTAGCACGACAACTACCGCTCAGACTCCAGTCGCCACCGATGTTACGGCAACTCCAACCGTTAATAGCGCCTCTGATTTAACTACGGCCGAATCGGCGCTAGATCAGACTGACACTAGCTCTGGTAGCGATCTGACGACGCTAAACAGCCAGTTATCGTTTTAGGATTTAATCGCACCAATTCGCCTATTTTGTAGCAATTAAAGACAGTTTTTTGTTACACTAGTACAGATGCGGAGAGGTGCAGGAGTGGTTGAACTGGCCGCTCTCGAAAAGCGGTGTGGCGGCAACGTCACCGAGGGTTCGAATCCCTCCCTCTCCGCCAAATAGCGACGACGATCCTTGTGGTCGTCGTTTCTATTTGGAGAATTGAAGTATTCGAACCCGATAGGGTGAGAAATGCCAGTGGCATTTCGCAAGGCGACCTTCCGATGGCAACTGGGTTGCCAATCGTGAAGTCGCGGGGTCGCGGAACGTGACCGAATCCCTCCCTCTCCGCCCTCGAGGTGTTAAAATAAAACCATGAATAACCCATCAATTTTTACGCGCATTATCAACGGTGAGATTCCATGCCACAAGATTTACGAGGATGAATATACCTTTGCGTTTCTCGATATTCACCCCAGTTGTGAAGGGCATACGTTAGTCGTACACAAGACACCCGCGCAGTTTGTGTGGGATTTGAACGACGAAGAGTATGCGCAGCTTATGTCTACCGCAAAGAAAATTGCTCGTCATTATCGTGATGTGTCGGGCAAGCCGTATGTGCGTATGGATATTGTTGGTACGGATATACCCCACAACCATCTTCACTTGAAGCCGTTTGCTACCACCTCTGAAACACACAATCCCACTAGAGATATGGCGGAACCAGATCACCAAGCGTTGGCTCGTGTTGCCGAGAAGCTGCGTTTTTCATGACCCTGAAACTGTTAGTTGTTGGCAAAAAGCACGAAGCCTGGGTAGCAGAGGGAATCGAACGCTATCAGAAGCGCCTAAAACGACCATATGAAGTCGAATGGGTGTATTTGCCACATTCGGCTTACGAAGGCCTCAAAGCTCGTCAGGACGAGTCAGAGCGCATACTATTGCGGCTTGATGCTAATGATTACGTTATTTTGCTTGATGAGCGAGGTAAAGCGCTTGATTCACCCGCCCTATCTGGCCTATTAACTTCGCAGTTGGATGTTTCACGGCCGGTTACATTGATTATTGGTGGTGCATATGGGGTTGATAAGTCGGTCCATCAACGGGCCAATCTGGTC
This sequence comes from bacterium, assembly GCA_027451105.1. Lineage (GTDB taxonomy): Bacteria > Patescibacteriota > Saccharimonadia > Saccharimonadales > Saccharimonadaceae > UBA1547. The sequence goes on along the minus strand of DAIDKB010000024.1, from coordinate 54,511 downwards.
TGGTCGCTATCGCCATTAGTTTTCCCTCATCAGCTTGTTCGTTTGATTCTATTAGAGCAGTTATACCGTTCTCAAGAGATTGCCCATGGTAATCCCTACCATCACGAATAGATAGACACACAGTTGACAATTTACAAAGCTTATGCTATATTGATGCTTGTAATCTTTAAAAATAAACATGACAACATCGATATTTAATCCAATTCCAATCTTGTTAACCTTCTGCGCTATGTTTGGCGTTTTGGTCCACGACTCGCGTCTTGATCGTGCGGCAGCGTCAATTTTGCCGGCACAATCGAGTGCCATCACAACGCTTGAAGAGTTGAAGGTTAATGACCTACATACTCATACCGAAAGGGCTAGTTTTGGCCAAAACACTGTTGAGCCAAGCATCCAGCCCCGTACTGATAACGACAAAAAGTATGTAATCCAGAAAAAGTTAAGTGCTAACACCTTTGGTAGCATGTACTTTTGGCCATCAATTTAAGTTATTGAATGGCTTCGAGTTCGCCGATGAGCGCTTTTGCAAGCGCTTGTTTTGCGTCTAGCTGTTGCTTGGTTTCATCGACAAGCGCTCGTGGGGCTTTTTCGATGTAACTTTTATTAGCCAGACGAGCCTCGAGGTTGGCGATATTGGCATGCGTCTCGGCCAGACGAGCCTCAAGGTTTTGCTGATGTTCGTAAATTGTCTCTTGAGACACGTCCAACCAGGCTTCACGACCACTGTTAGGCAGACGCAGACCACGAATTTGATCGACGTAACTAACCTCTTTTAATTTAGCAAGCTTTTGAATTAAAACAGCGTTATCGGCAATCAGCGAATCATTTTGATATAACAATCGGTAACGTTCGTTGCCGGGTAGCTCAGAGGTGACAAAGCGTACCTCAGAGACCAAGTCTTTCAAGCGGTCAAATTCGGCGGCGGCAATGGTGTCGCACGGCAAATCTTCTGGCCAATGAGTCGTCATCAGCAAGCTATTGTGCCATGGCAAGGTTTGCCAGATTGTCTCGGTAACAAACGGTGCAAATGGATGCGCCAACTTTAGGCTGGTATCTAGAACCCAAGCTAGTAAATCAGGGTTTTCCTGTTGCTTGTTGGCCTCGATGAACCAGTCGGCCACACTGTCCCAGATGGCATGGTACATGCTATCGCTGGCCTCGGCGAAGCGGTAATTATCGAGTCGCTGTTGAATATCAGCACTGGCGCTGTTAAGTTCGTTAATGATCCAGTGGTCAACGATGCTTTTTGGCTCAGGTATATTAGGGTGATAGTTCTCACCTAGTTTGTCTTCGATAAAACGAGCAATATTCCACAGTTTATTAGCAAAGTTTCGGCCCGCGACAACCTTGGCAAGGCTGAAGGCTTGGTTTTGACCAGCGCTACGACTGGCGACGATGCCTAGGCGCAAAGCATCTGATCCATGGCTGGCAATTGTTTCCATCGGGTTGATGACATTGCCTTTACTTTTACTCATCTTTTGACCCTTTTCATCAAGAACCATACCGTGCAGATAGACATGCCTGAACGGCACTTGGTCAGTGACGTACAGGCCAAGCATAATCATGCGAGCAATCCAGCGATCCAGTAGATCACCACCGGTCTCCATGACGCTGTTAGGGTAAAAACGCGATAAGTCACCTTTTTCAAGAAATTCGGTAGTAATAAATGGCCATTGACCACTACTAAACCAAGTATCAAAGGTGTCTTCTTCACGGCGATATGTTGTGCCGTTTACATCAATCAACTTCTCGTCAACCCGATCATCAAAAATCCAATCCTCGGGGTTATTGACGTTTTGAAAGGCTGGAATTGGAATGCCCCATGGGATTTGGCGCGACAAGTTCCAGTCGTGCAGATTATCCAGGTACTGAACCAAGACCTGCTTGCGGCTGGCGGGCGTAAAGCTAATCTCATCATTTAACAGAGCTTGTTTAGCGCGTTGAGCTAGCGGTTGAATCTTTAAAAACCACTGATCCTTGATTAATGGCTGAATTGGCAGACCGCTTTTGTAGTCGTAGCCGACAGTATGTTCAATGATGGTTTTACCTCTAATCAACTCCTCGGCTTCAAGGGCGGCTAGAACGCGCTTGCGCGCAACATCGACGGTTAGACCGGCAAATTGCGGCGGAACATTAATCATAGTGCCGTCAAAGTCGATAACTTGAATACGCTCCAGGTCATGGCGCTGTCCGACTTCGAAGTCATTCGGGTCGTGGGCCGGGGTAATCTTGACCGCACCGGTACCAAAAGCGGCGTCAACATAGTCGTCGGCAATAATTGGAATTTCGCGGTTAGTCAGCGGCAATAACACACGCGTACCAATTAGATGTTTGTAGCGTTCATCATTGGGGTTAACGGCCACGGCGGTGTCGCCAAACATAGTTTCAGGTCGAGTCGTCGCAATCACAATTTCACCAATCTTATCAAGTGTTGGATAGGCAATCATGTACAATGTTCCTTTTTCCATCTTGTGATCAACTTCGATGTCCGAGTAACTGGTCTGGTACTTGGTGCTGTAATTAACGATGCGCTCACCTCTGTAAATCAGGCCGTCATCCCAAAGCTTTTTGAAGGTTGAATAAACCGTGCCAATTACCTTTTTATCAAGAGTAAACACCAAATCATCCCAGCTGGCGCTAACACCAAGGGCGCGTAGCTGTAGTTCCATGTTGCCGCGCTGACGGTCAACAAAGTTCCAAACTTGGCTGTAAAGCTGCTCGCGCGAAAAGTCAAAACGACTTCTCCCCTCTTTGGTCAGTTCGCGCTCATAGACAACCCAGGTTTCAAAACCGGCGTGGTCGGCGCCGGGTATATAAGCAACATCTTGGCCCTTCATGCGGTGGTAACGTGCCAAAATATCCTCCAGCGCAACGGTTAGAGCGTGGCCGATATGCAAGTTGCCGTTGGCGTTAGGTGGCGGCATGACAATACTAAAAGGCTCCCCTGCGCCACTAGGCTTAAAGGCACTTTTTTCTTCCCACATGGCATAAATGTTTGGTTCGTACTGGTTAGGTTCGTAGGTTTTTGCAAGCTTCATCAAAAATCAATTCTTTATTAGTTTATTTTCACGCGAAATTAGCATCAATCTAACACCTGTTTTCGTGTGAAAACAAATGATATTCCCAATTCCACGTGTTTGTTTTCATAATCATTATACCATAAATCCGGCAGTGTATAATAGAGGTATGATTGAGCTACAGCGGTGCACGAGACAAGAGGTATGGGATGACTATATATTAGATAATGGCGGTCATCCGTTACAGCTATGGGGTTGGGGACAGGTCAAGTCGGCACACGGTTGGGTTGCTGACCGGGTTTTAGGTTATGACGATGAAAAAATCGTCGCCGCTGCACAGATTTTAACTAAAAAATTACCATTTCCGTTTCGAGCAATATCGTATGTGCCGCGTGGACCGCTTGGAGAGCAGGGGACAGGTGAAGAGTTTTTATTTGCCCTTGGTAATTATGCGAAACGCGAACACCACTCGGTTGTGTTGTCGGTAGAGCCTGATAATGCTGAATTTCCAATCTTCAATGGTTGGAAAAAGTCTAATAATACAATTTTGCCAGCTGCAACCATCTCGCTAAATCTTGAACAAAGTGAAAGTGACTTGCTGGCGACAATGGCTAAAAAAACTCGTCAGTATATTCGCAAGTCAGCTGCCGAAAATATTACAATTAAAACCGTTCGTAACCGCTTAGATTTGGAAAAGTGCCTGGAGGTCTATCATCAAACCTCGCATCGTGCTGGATTTGGTTTGCATGACGATCAATACTACTACGATGTCTTTAGTCTGATGGGGGATCATTCGCCGGTGTTTGCTGCCTATGTCGATGATCAACCAGTGGCATTTTTATGGTTGGCGGTTAGTCTGGACACCTCCTACGAATTGTACGGCGGTATGAACGACATGGGCGCTCAACTGCGCGCCAATTATGCCCTTAAATGGCACGCGATTCGCAAGACCAAAGAGTGGGGATTAAAACATTATGACTTTGGTGGCCTGATAGAAGACGGTGTTTCAAACTTTAAGCGAAGTTGGACTGATCACGATACGGTCCTAGCTGGAACTTTTGATATGTCGCTATCACCACTGTATGGTTTGTGGTCTGGGCTGCTGCCGACTGCCAAAAAGACTGTTCAAAGGCTCAAATCGTTGCGCAAATAACAACGATTAACTCTTTGCCCAAGCGGTTTTTGTCATTGAAAGACTTGGAATGACTTCAAGGTCATTTGGATCAATTGGTGACATCTTTTGCGCGTAGTAATAACCAAGCGTCGCAATCATGGCGCCATTGTCTGTACAGAGGTTCATCGGAGCGTAATCAATTTGTATCGGTAGGTGTTCGGATAGAATCCAACGCAATTCCTGATTAGCGGCGACACCGCCGGCGATAACGACGGATTTAGGATTATAGTCGTGAAAAGCTCGGGCGGCCGTATCAACCAGTGTCTCTACAGCTGTGCGCTGGAAGCTGGCGGCGAAGTTTGCCCGCTGAACGTCATTTAAAAGCCCAGGAAGGTCATGGGAGGGGAAAGTAAAGTCGACGCCTACTTCATGCTGAACGGCTCGCAGAACGGCTGTTTTAAGGCCAGAAAAGCTAAAGTCATATTTACCATCTAACTTGGCTTTGGGTAGTTTGTAAGCTGTAGGGCTACCATCTAGGGCAGCCTTTGCAATTGAGGGGCCACCGGGGTAGGGTAGGCCAATAATTTTAGCAACTTTATCAAAGGCTTCACCAACCGCGTCGTCTTGGGTTTGGCCTAACAGCTCATAGTCACCGTGATCGCGGAATAATACCAATTGGCTATGACCACCAGATACGATTAGGGCTAGCATCGGAAATTCTGGTGCTTTTTCATTGAGAAAATTGGCATAAACATGGGCTTCAACGTGATGAATAGGGTAGAGTGGTTTATTTTTTAAAACCGCCAGCGTGCGTGCGGCTAGAGTACCGACTAGCAGTGAGCCGATTAAACCGGGCGCATAAGTAACGGCAATCGCGTCAATATCATCCCAGGTCAAGTTGGCATCAGTAAGGGCTTGATTTATAACTGGGTTAACTACCTCGATGTGACTGCGCGCGGCTACCTCCGGTACAACACCGCCATATAAGGCGTGAATATCGATTTGCGAATTAACAACGTTACTCAAAAGAATCCGGCCATCTTGCACTACAGAGGCCGCTGTTTCATCACAGCTACTTTCAATTCCCAATACTTTCATCTGTTAATAGTTTAACAGATAATATCAAGTGCTGAAATCTATATAATATCAATATCGAGTGCTAGCGCCGACTTTTGTCGCAAATCGGACAGTCGTCTTCGAACCTGTCACTATTTGACCAGATTGTTAGGGCTTTAATCGGGCCAAGCACGTCGGTGTAGCCAAATATATCGGCAAATCGTCGTATTAGGCTAACTAGCCAACCGCTAATTACGAGCGACTGGTATTGAAACACTGACCAGCGATTTCCGACTGGTACGACTTGCATTGAAGCTTTTTCGAACACTTTGGGTCGTTTAGAGTGGTGGAGTCTAGCGATTATATCATTTGCGATAAAGCTAGCATGTTCAACTGCAGTCTCGGCTAGGCCGCTGTGGGGGGTAGCTGCGTTATCACCACAAACGTAGATACTGGGTGTAACCTGAAGGTGCTGATTGACCATGACGTAACCACGTTTGTTAAGTGTGAAAATTTCGGGATGCTCTTTGAAAAAAGGATTATTTTGGGTGCCGGCTGCCCAAATGACGTTCTTGGACTTAATCATGCCAACCGAAGTCTTGAGTTCGCTTAAAGTTTCAGATTGTACGGCAGTGTTAAGTAGTGTCTCGACGCCTAATTTCGCTAGGCGTCGACTGGCTTTACGACTGGCTTTTTCTGACATTTGGGGCAAAATGCGCGAGCCAGCTTCGACTAAGTATATTTTTACGGGGTGGTGTCTGAGCTTGTGTTTCTTGACTACACCGATGAGGTAGGCCCCAAGTGCTCCGGCTAGCTCAACACCGGTTGGGCCGGCGCCGATTATCACATAATTTTCATCTGCTGCCTGAGCTTTCTGAGTTAGACTGTTGTGAATATGAGCCTTCAGGCTAATAGCCTCTTGCACGGTTTTGACACCATACGAGTACTCATTTAGGCCTTCGATGCCAAAGTAATTATTGACGGAGCCAAGGGCAAAGACGACTTCGTCGTAATCGATTTTTTGTCCATTCTCGAGCTTTAGCTGTTTTTTGTTTTGGTCAAGATCAACGATTCGGCCCACGACAATTGATACATTGTCGGAATCTATCAACATCCACTCAATGGGCAGTCGAGCGATACCTATTTTGAATCCAGTCACGGCCCGATATAATGCGGGGCTATAACGAAAATACTCAAAATCATTGATAAGGGTTATTCGAACGTCTTTTTGTTTGCGTAATTTCCGTGCTAGTTTGATACCAGCAAAGCCACCACCTGCGATTACAATATGCTTCATATCGCCTATGATATATCAGATTGTCAACCAAGAGCAAATCAAGTACGCTTAAAGCATGAGTAATATAAAAAAAGACCTTGAGGTGCTGGTTAAGGGCGACCTTGAGGAATCACCTGAAACGATAGAAAACTTTAGTCATGATGCCAGCATGTTCGAGCTGCGCCCAAGTCTAGTGATTGCGCCAAAAGACAGTGCCGATGTCCAGCAAATCGTAAAATATGTCAGCCAAAATAAAGCCAAAAACCCAGAGCTTTCAATTACAGCCCGAAGTGCTGGTACCGATATGTCGGGCGGTGCTGTGAATAATTCAATTGTGCTTGATATGCTGAAGCATTTTAATCAGATTCTTGAGGTGAATACATCGACTGGACACGCCCAACCTGGTGTATATTATCGAGACTTTGAGGCTGAAACATTAAAACATGGCGTACTGATGCCGAGTTTTCCAGCTTCACGTGACCTCTGTACCATCGGTGGAATGGTGGCTAATAATGCCGGCGGCGAACGTTCATTGCAGTACGGTAAGACCGAGGATTTTGTCGAATCATTAAAGGTCGTTTTGGCTGACGGTAATGAATACGAGATGAAGCCACTAAACAAGAAGCAACTCGATAAAAAAATTTCCCAAAATGACTTCGAGGGCAATCTGTACAGAGATTTATTTAAACTTATCGACGATAATTACGACACCATTTACAACGCTAAACCTAAGGTAAGTAAGGATTCGACGGGTTATCACTTGTGGAATGTTTGGGACAGAGAGACTGGTATTTTTGACATCACTCATTTGTTCACCGGATCACAGGGCACGCTTGGGATTGTCACCGATATAAAGTTTCGTCTAGTCCAGGCGCCAAAAGAATCGGGCACATTGGTTGTCTTTTTACGCTCAACCGACGACCTCGGTGATTTGATTAACACCGTTATGAAGAATAAACCAGCGACTTTTGAAGGTTTTGACAACTACACTCTTATGTTAAGCCTGCGCTTGCTGCCACTATTTCATAAACAAATCGGTTGGGTTGAGACTATTAAAATGGCCTTACAGCTTATACCGGACGCCTTAAAATTGACGCGCGGCATCCCAAAGATGATTTTATTGGTAGAATTTCAAGATGATACCAAAGAAAAGGTGGCCGAGCGAGTTCATGCGATGCGTCAGGACCTGAAGTCTTACAAACACGAAGCATTGTTTGAGGAAGATGAGACCGAAGCTAAAAGCCGCAAGTTTTGGATTATGCGCCGGGCTAGTTTTCAGCTGCTAAGGAGCAAGATCAAGGACAAGCACACGGCGCCATTTATGGACGACTTAGTTGTGCCGCCTGCGACCTTGCCAAATTTCTTGCCAGAAGTTCGACGTGTGATTAAGAAGTATCGATTGTTGGCGACGATTGCCGGCCACATGGGTGATGGCAATTTTCACATTATCCCACTTATGAATATCGAAAAAGCCTCTGATAAAGCCAAGCTAGAACCGGCCATGAAAGAAGTCACGGCAATGGTTCTAAAATATGGCGGTTCTTTGTCGGGTGAGCACAATGACGGTATGATTCGCGGGCCATGGCTGAAGGCTATGTACGGCGAGCAAGTTTATGATTTATTCAAGCAAGCTAAACATATCTTTGACCCGCAGAACATCTTTAATCCGCATAAAAAGACCGATGCAAACTGGACATACAGTATGTCCCACCTACGGGATAAGTTTTAAACTACTCTAACCAAGAGAATTTTTTAACGATTGGCAGGTTAACCCAGACTTTGCGTAGTCCCAGTACTTGATCCTTGTTGACGCCGGCTAGGCCCAGGATAAGAAGGATATAGATGATGTGCTCATCGATGAATGGGTTTGTGGCTGGCCATAGGGATGCTGTCCACATCATAAAGAACAGAACACTGCCCGTGACTGCGCTTAGTTTCATAGCAATGCCCAACACCAGGCCAACACCAATGCCAAGTAGGCCTAGCATAAATAGCCAGTCAACAAGTGGTACGCCGGCTAGGGTGCTGTAGAAGTGTGCGAATGGGCCGCTTACGTGCGACAGGAAGCCGCTAGTAGGTGAGCCGCCAGACAGCCAGGCCGAATGACAACCAACAGTGGTGATACCCTTTACATTGCAGGTTGAGTAACCCAGGCCAAATAGCTTGTCGACAAATGCCCATAGAAGGATAAGTCCTAAGGTGATACGTGAAATTGCCCAGACGTAATTGACTCCATTATTTTTTGCTTTTTTGACCATGGATGTATCCTTCTATTGTGCTTATGTTTTTATAACTACTATTGTACTGCATCATGTCAAGTTTTCATGGTGATAATAATTATATCCTCAAGAACAAGAGTGTTATTGCGGGCGTTATGGCTCCAAAATGTAAATAGCCGCGCCCGAGTGAACGGACGCGGCTACCTACGGCAATGCGGTGCGGTGACGATGGCGGCTAGCTCCTCATCTGTTTGATGTAATCAACCGAGGCGTCGGCGCCGCAAAAGACGCCAAAGGTGCCGCTAATTACGCCAAAATAGACGAGCACCCAGTAGGGAACGCCAGTGAAGGCGGTTGCCAGCAGCAGCGCCACGACCGATGTCATGCGCCCCAACATGCCCCACTTGCCGAGCGTGACGACGTAGGGGACGCGGTGGAACTTGCGCAGCGAGACGACAGTGATCGAGGCCAAAACCGCCTCGATAGCGACAATCGCCCACAGCAGGTACAAGCCGCCGTGGCCGCTAACCTGAGTCAGCGCGAAAATCACGATCATCGCCATGAAGACCTTGTCGGTCAGGGGGTCAAGCTGTCGGCCGAACTCGGTCTTGCAGTGAAAGCGGCGGGCCACGCGACCGTCAAAGAAGTCGGTCAACGCAGCCAGCGCCATCACTGCAACGCCAAGAATCCGCGACTGGTTGATGAACACCAAGATACCAACCACCAGCAGCGGAATCCGCGCCAGCGTGAACGCATTGGCCGGGTTGATCTTGCTGGGTCGGATGTCTGGGATGATTATCATTTCGCCTCCTTGTGCATGTCGTAGGTACTCCAGGATTGGATAGGTTTAATATGACATAGATTGGGTGAAGTGTCATTATAAATTTAAATAAGCTTATATTAAAAATAAGTATTGCTTAGAATTATCTTAGGGTATATTATCTTTTTATAAACTGCGAGGAATGTACGGTGGGTAAGTTCGTTCAATCTAAATCGCGTAGAATCCTTAACTTCTTTATATTTGCCTTAACTATATCGATTTTTACGGTGTTAATTGTTGATAAGCCAGGGTCAGCCAGTGTGCGTTGGATCTGGCCTTGGGGGAGTAACGAAGCAACCGTTATATATACAAATCCAATTAGTGACGCCTTGGCTATGACGACTTGCCCGACTCAACTACAGAACGAACAAGTTGATGGAGAAACTAACAGCGTTAATGCATGCATAACGACTGGACCAAAGCTTAAATTTGGAATGTATCGCAATGGTAATAGTTATATACCGGTGTTGGGTAATATACGTGAAGAAAAGATGTATAGGCTAGTGGGTGCATCTTGTGATTTATACGATCCGTGCACATACGTTCCGGGAGCTGACGTTCTGGTTACTAAACAGCGTTTAAGCTTAAGGCTTGGTGAATCAATTGTGTTATTTAATAATTTCTCAAAACGAATCAGAAAAATTATTGATACTAACTCATTATCACCGGTTTATGCCTTTGATAATGCAAGCCCCGATTACGTGTATACGAACGACCCATTAAAGGCATGGCCAGTTGGTGGATATAGTGCTTCCGAAAATGGTGACTGGTTAGCAATTGAAATTCGCGAAAAAGGCATATACGTTCTTAATCTGCATAGTCGAGAGCTAAGACGAATATCATCTATGACGCTTAGTTATTTTACAGGAATGGCGCCCACAACTGAGATGGCGATTAGTAATGACGGCTTGCATGTTGCGGTTATGGGTATGAACGCTTACATTCAAATTTTTAATATTGATGATAGCTGTGGCGAATCTGTCACGGGCGCTCAGATGGAGATTGACTATACGATCAAGGCTCCGTGTGGGTTGGTGCCAATTAATACTGATAAATTTATTCCGCATTTTTTTGCGGCTGTGCATCCAAGATTTAACAGTGATGGTGGCGAGCTTACTTTTTATGCAATGGGTCGCTATGGTGAGCAGCGCGAAGTCGTTTTAGCTGCTGCCGGCTATGAACCGTTTAGATTAAATTTTCTGGCGCTTGGTGACTCATATTCAAGTGGAGAGGGCGAAACGTCGGACAGTTATTACCAAAAAGGTACGAACTATAATTATGAGAAGTGTCATCTTAGTGCTCGCTCCTATCCTTATCTAACTGCAAGGATACTGGGCATTAGCGACATATATGCAAAAAGCATCGCTTGTTCAGGTGCGACAACCAATGATGTAATCGGCTGGGCAACAGATTACCAGGGTCAAGGTGATAGGTTTAAGGCGGCTAATCTTACGAGCGAACAGAAAACGTCGGCCCTAACTGAAGCCAGGGAGAATTTTATACCAGGTAGAATTTTGCAGGCGGTCTTTGTGGAGCAATATCAACCAAAAATTATAACAATCGGTATTGGCGGAAATGACGTCGGATTTATGGATAAATTGAAGACCTGTCTGGGCCTAGATACGTGCGAGTGGGCATTAACGCCCGAGGGTCGTGAGAAGACGGCGGTGGAGATACGCGGATTATTCTGGACACTACTTGATACATACACAAATTTAAGACGCCTGTCGCCACAGTCTACAATATACGCTGTTGGCTACCCTAAGATTATTGATCCGAAAGGAAGTTGTGGCGTTCCACTTGGCTTGATGTTTGATAGGTTTGAGCGACCTTTTATGGATGAAGGTATAAAATATATCAATCAGGTGATTGCCGCGGCTGCTAAGAAGGCTGGTGTACATTATATTGATATAGAGGGTAGCCTTGGCGATCAAGTGCTTTGTGGAAGTAAGAAGCCGAGTGCTGTGAATTGGATCAGGACGGGTGATGATATACCGTTTATTAAAGATTATGACTTTAGCAAAATTATAGGTAGTGAAAGTTTTCATCCAACTCCGATTGGTCAGGACCTTATTAGCAAAGTGGTCGCAAAAGCAATTACCGACAATTCAGCCGCAGATGCGTGTAGTGTATCTGATATAGGTTGCTATAATAGCGTGCTGCCACCGTGGCCCGATGACTATTGGCTATTTGGTGGGGTAATGCATAATTATAGCTATCAACATAATGTTAGATTTACGTCTGATAAAATTGGGTCTATCAATGGCAAGCAGAAGGTAATTAATATGCCACCTTCGTTATTTGATCCCAATGTGCAAGTTCATGCTGAGATTCACTCCGACTCAATATTGCTCGGGACATTTCAGCCAAATATGGACGGTGGGTTAATCGCAAATATTAATATACCTAGTGATATTCCAGACGGTTATCATACGATTCACCTATACGGAACTTCGCCGAGTGGTGAAGATGTCGATTATTATGATGTCGTAAACACAACGCCACTACCTATCAGTGGCCCGCCTATAACAGCCACTCCGTTGCCTCGGCCAAATAGTAAGCTAAATATAACCATAACACCTGACTCTAATTCACATGACGGTATGATGACTAGTAAAAAGACTAGTGACGACGTTTTAGTATCGTCGCGGCGGGGTGATTATGGTGTTGTCGCAGCGGTTTTGGGTGACAGTAGTATAAAAACTAATCGATTATCATTAAACCGTTCTAGCTTTAATCTTGTCAGACTAGCTTATAGTCTAGGTGCTATTATTTCTGTGATTCTTATGACGATAATAACTTATCGAATATTTAAGCGTCGACATGGCCGCTAGGAGCTATGATTATTTATACCAATCGCCCTTGGCTTTTCCGGTGCAGTCAAACATCAATGTGGCTTGACCAACATTGCCGCTAATTGGAGTACCGTATGGAATTCCGGGTTCATTAGGTTGCCCTAGCTCGGCGGAGTAGGTGCAGGTATAGCCATCGGTTGTTTTATATTGTCGACCGGCCGTACTAATAACGAATTGGGCGCCAAACTGGGACGGCTGAACCTTCGATAGATTATCGATTGGCTTTAATGATTTCGAACCATCTATAATTGAAAAATATTTATCATGCAGGGCTTCTATTTGGTTTGCCGATGTAATAGATAGCCTTAGGCTTGAGGTTGTACTACAGTAATAGCTACCTGTTGACCAATCTCCTGCCCTATCTGGGCTACATTTTGCTTCATACTGCCAGTTGTCTGCTCCAGCGGCGGCTTTTTGCAGGTCATTATAAATTAACCGTGATTGATTCTGTAAACTGATAAATTTTGAATGATCAATTCCATCAATAATCGGCTGCATAAGTAATAAAATAATAAGACCGATAATTGGTACGGCTATGATTATTCCAATAATTATTAAGATTCTTTTTAAAATTGAAGTTTGTTTTTTTACAATTTTTTCCATGACTAGACTATATCACGAGCAGTATTTACTTAAAAGACAAATCTAAACTAATTTTAAGTTTTCAGACTAAGCAAGATTTCTATTTATCGTTCAGCGCGTAAACCCAGGCCTCAAGGTAAGTCCTGGAATTGCCATCATCTATAAAGCTGTCCTTTTGACTGCCAACAAGTCCAAGTGCCTTGGCGGGGTCGGCAAGGGCCTTATACATCAAATCGTAGTCACCAAGTGTCACATTGTAGTTATTATTGGTAATCGAAGCGCCAAGGGCTGAATTGATATATGGGTCGGCCGACAGGTCGGTCATAACGGGGCTCATTGGGATTAGCTGAATGGCCAGTTTAACGCCCAGCTCGTCACTAAAGAACGTCGCGTAGGTTCGTTTGCCGCCAAAGTTAAGTGAGGTGAGTGGAGCTTTGTAGTTTTTTAGGTAGCCAGGTGTGGTATCGACGGTGCGCCAAGCGGCTTTGGCAGTGGCAGACTCGGATGATAACATCCAGGTGGCCGAAGCTTGCAGCTGGCTGTTTTTGGTTATATCGGCCCAAGCGGCGACGCCATTCCAGGCGTTGATGGCTTCACTGCTGGATTCCTGATTGTTACCATCGGCAAAGGGCGCCAGGCCGGCCGCCCAAGAGTGCGCGGCGTACGGATCAAAATTACGCTCGATAGGGAAGTTAGGTGTTTGGTCGTACGAGGCGATGTCGGCGACCAGTAAATTGATTTGCTTTTGATTGTTGATTACAAAGTCGACATCGTATTTGCCCAAAATAGCGGCGGCATAAATAAAGTAGCCGTAATGAAAATGATGATCGTTAAAATCCTGCGAACCAAAAGCACTGGTTTGGGCGGCAATCCCCTTAATCGTACTGTCATAGTAAAAATACTTAGCACCCAAGCGGGCGGTGAAGGCGTTATCTAAAATCGTCTTCAGCTGATTAACCTGAGTGGTTTGGCCAAGTTGCTCGGCTATATCCAGCAGGTTAGCGGCGCGGGCTAATTGCTTGCCGGCAAAATAGCTGTCAGTCGGCGTAATCGTTGTTTTTGCTACATCGGACTGTAAAGTCGCAATAAGCTGCTGTCTGTGTGTGGTGGTTAGGTGCGACAAATCAAGTTTGGTATTAGCCGAAACAAGCGGCGTATTAAGCGTAAAACTGTTGCCCGAAACAGCTGACATTGGACCATAAATGCTGTCGTAGGTGGTAAGTTTTGCGCCGCCGCTGGCTAGCCTACTGTAGCTCATCGGTACAAAGACGGTCGGCTTGTTGTTGGTGGTTTTGTAATTAAAAGTTGTCGTTGAATTGTTTTTATCGGTGCCATAGCCGGTCGTAACTTCACTTAATTCGTTACCGGCATAAGTTTTTAGTGCGTCATCGCCACTGCCAGGCAGGGTGTAAAAAGTCACCAAATTATCTTTATTAAGCGTAATTGTGGCGGTATTGGCCGATTTATTAATCGTGGCACCATTGGTCGCAACGACATAGTCGTGGCCGGCCTTGGTGTAGCGTAAATAGTTTGATGACGATGAAACAATAGCGCCAAGACCAGATAAATTAAGAGTCGAGGCGCCAAGAGCATGGTAAAACACAAATGGCGAGCCTTCGGCCAAAGTCAATTTACCAACCGGCTGGCTGCCATTCAAATAACTAAGCGTGGCCGAAACCTTGTCATAACAGCTTAACTGAAAACCGGTTGCGCCACTAATCTGGCTGGTAATACCTGGCGTATGCTCGCCCGATATGACGGTCGCGCTGGATGAAACTGTCGGCAGACCAATCTCAAAGCCATTGTCTTTGGCTAAAAAGCTTAGCGGCATTGGATAGACGGGCAGTGGTGTCGATTGTAAAACCATACCGCTTAACCAACTGTTGGTTGGCGGAATGATGCCGCTAGCGAGCCGACCGACATTAGCCGACGAGGCGCTTTTTTTAGGCAAACTGTCGAGCGTGGCTTGATCGACTAATGTGATCTTAGGGCTGGTGCTGGGTAAAACAATTTGTGGCAAGTGCTTGGTTATCGACAAGGCTAAAACTGTGCCGCTGCCGATAGCGACGAGCAATATTGATAGCAATATCGTCTTTTTACCATCTAGCATCACTGGCCTAAGGGTTTAAATAGTTGCTCGATGTAGGTGATTAGACCTTGATACCACGTAGTTTTACCCAGCTGCATAGTGGCCTCGACAGGCGTGCCGACCGAGAATCGAAAGTCAGTAATATCGGCATTTTTCAGGCGAGCTTTGACGACCGTATCAACGCCATCACCGTTACGGACCAACGAAATTGAGAAAATTGTGGCATCTTGGGTGGTGTTGTCGGGCATGCGCAGACTAATTTTGCTGGATTTATCAATCCGGGCGTAGTCGGGCGGCGACAGTCGGAAGTTAGCGGTGACGTAAAGTGAATTGACCGTATAGACTGTGGCGACAATACCGCCGACCGGTACGTATGAGCCGGCGCGGTAATTAATTTTATCGACAACGCCATCATCTGAGGCGACTAACTGAATATAGTTAGTCGTGCGGCTGACGGTAAATGGCAATGAGCTGGCTGAAACAGTGCCGCTTGTTAAGGCTTCGTTTAATGGCGCGCTTTGAATTTCAAACAAAACTTGTCCCTTGGTTACCTTGTCGCCTTCTTCAACGTTTTGCTTGACGACAAGACCGGGATAGTCGGTGCCGATTGAAATCGAAGCGGCGTCGAGTTCAGCCTTGGTTGATTTGGCAACCGACATAATACCGGTTAGGTAAAAGGCGAGCGCGGCAACGATTGCGATTACAAAGATGATACCGAAGATAAATCTGAAGCGGCTTCCGAATGTCATGAGGTAACTCCTTCCTGAATAGGCACTTTTTTGAATTTAGTAGTTTTTTTAGTTTGCTTGCGCTGTTTCTTTAGATAGCGACCTTCACTGTAGGCCATGACAACGAAGTATCCAAAGACAAAAGTATTGAGGGCGTTCCAAATCAGCGAAATTGATAGCTGGCTGGTATAGAGAGCTTTAAGCAGTCCAACGATGGTGGTAAGTAGTAGGAAAACAAAGACGTAAACCTGAATACGGACATAGTTAAATGGTGAATCATAGGACACGGTATTAGTGGCGTGCCAGGCTTGGTCGCGGCGGGTCAGGGCATTAAAAAAGGCTTTGATGTAAATCGGGAATGAGACGTTCGACAGCATCAAGGTCTTAAACTTGAAGCCGCCCATGGTGTAAAAGGCCAGGACTAGCTGCGAGACGTAAAAGCCGCTATACATTAGACCCCATTGCCAAATTGGAATCGTGGTAGCGATTGGTGACAAGTTAAAAAAGATTTGTAGCGGTGGTAGAAGTAGTAGCAGCAGCACCGAAAAACCAACGAAATAATATGACGTCGTTGCAAAATATTGCAGTCTTTGATCAACCGTTAACTTGCGCATAAAGAGTGGATTGCTACGCAGAAAAATCTCAAAACTACCAGTGGCCCAGCGCAGCTGCTGTTTGGAATAGGCCATCAAAGTTTCAGGGGTTTTACCAACTGATAGCACGTTTGGAATGTAAATTGAGTCAAAGCCTCGTTCGTGAAGGCGAAGCGACGTCCAGATGTCCTCGGACTTGGATTGGGCGTGCATGCCGCCAATCGACATGACGGCGCTGCGACGAAAAACAACGTTGGTGCCGACACAAAAAGCAGCGTTAAAGCGGTTTTTACCAGATTGAATCAGTGAGTAAAAAACATTTTGCATAAAGTTAGCGGCTGTCGAGACGAAATTAGTTTGATTGTCATAAAATTGCGGTGTTTGTACGAATGCTAACTTGTCGTTTTCAAAAAACGGAATTGTTTCGTACAAAATTGTTGGATCGGCCACAAAGTCAGCGTCTAAGATCAGGAAAAAATCACCCGAGGTGTTGGCCAGGGCATAGTTGATGTTGCCGGCTTTGGCATTTTCGTGAACGGGTCGACGAATATAATTGACGTCGATTTTTTTGGCCATCGCTTCAACCTCATCCGAGGCGCCATCGTCCAGAATGTAGGTTTCATGCAATCCATAAATATTTTTAGCGGCCTTAGCGGTATTGCGAATCTCATCGATTGGCTCGCCATAAACTGGAATAAAAACATCAACCGATATTGGATTATGATGCACATACATCGGCACTGTGCTGGCTACTTCGGCGTCTTGTTTTTTCAAGACGTGAATAGCCGATTTGCCAAGCGGAGCATCGTAAAGCTTAGCTTGAGCGCTGTGGTATTCGTAATTACGAGGATTGACGCGACCGCTGAGAATTGTCCAGAACGATAATAAACCTTGAGTGATGATAAAGAATTCAGCCAGTAGGGCGAGTGTATAGGGCAACGGGTCGCCACGATAAGCTGGTTGCAACAGATAATTTAAGTAAATAAAAGCACCGAATGTCGCAATCGTTAAGATTAGCGTCACTGTTGGCGAGGTGAGTTGTTTTTCTATCCTATTGGCGGAATTTTGCAGTTCGTCGGTTGACTTTGGCATAATACCTCCTAATTATCAATTTCCATCTCTGAACTCTGGTGACTTCGTCTATATCTATAATACCATATATTTTGTAAAGTGATTTTTGTCACATTCTGAGAGTAAGCTGGTTGCTATTTTACTTCGCGGTTATTAGCTGGTGCGTTACAATAATATCCATGACTAGTATCCGTAGTGTAGTTAAAAAATTTATTCCAACCGGCGTCTTTAAAACGATTGAGCCATATGGTCACCTGGGTGAGGCCGTCCTGGCCAATATCCGCTATGGTTTTCCGTCACGTAAGATGCATGTTATTGGCGTGACTGGCACAAATGGCAAGACGACAACTGCCTTTATGATTCAAAAGATGCTTAGTCGGGCTGGTTATAAGACGGCCTTAATGACTACAGTGGCTTACGGTGTCGATAATGCGATTATGCCCCAAGTTGCTCATATGACAACCGCTTCGGCGCCGCTGTTGCAAAAGCGACTTAAGAACTTTAAACGGCAAGGCGTGGAATGGGTTGTATTAGAAACAACAAGTCACGCTTTGGCGCAACATCGCGTCTGGGGTATTCCTTATGAAATTGCGGTAATGACTAATATTACCCATGAACATTTGGATTATCATGGCACGTTTGAGCGATATTTAGAAGCTAAGTTACGTTTATTCAAGATTGCCGCCCGCCACGGTAAAAAATTTGGTGTGGTCAATGCCGACGATCCAAATGCCAAGGTCTTTTTAGCAGCCACACCCAGCTCGATTTCGTATGGTATTAAATCAGGTGACTTACGAGCTGACCAAGTTAAACTTGAGTCTGACGGCTGTCGCTATGAGCTAAATGTCGGTGATGATAACTACAATATTCACTGCAATATACCGGGCGAATTTAATGTCTATAACAGTTTGGCAGCAATTGCGGTTGGCCGCGAAATTGGTTTGAGCGTTCAGCAGATTGAAACTGGCATTGAAGCATTAGCTGGCGTTGAAGGCCGGATGACGGTGGTTGATGAGGGCCAACCATTTACGGTTATCGTTGACTTTGCACATACGCCAGATTCATTCGAGCGATTACTGGGTGATTTGCGAAAAGCGACCAAGGGCAAGCTGATTACTTTATTTGGTTCAGCCGGTCGTCGCGACGAAACCAAGCGAGCGATTCAGGGCGAGATTGCTGGTCGTTTTAGTGACGAGGTGATTTTAACCGAAGAGGATGATCGTGACGTTGACGGTCACCAAATCCTTGACCAAATCGCTAGTGGCGCTAAAAAAGCCGGCAAAACAATTGATAAAGACATGTTCTTGATTTTAGACCGCGAAGAGGCGATTGGTTTTGCCATGACTCGTGCCAAAAACCGTAACGATACGGTTATATTGCTGGGTAAAGGTCACGAAAAAACCATCGAACGTGCCGATGGAACCTATCCGTGGAACGAAGTTGAAATTGCTAGGATTGCACTGCAGACTCAGGGTGAAGAGAGTTCGAAAAAGTAGCTACTGTCTAATTGGGGTATTCTACTGTTCTAACTAGGGCGAGGTGTCGCATTTTAGTGGTGCTATCTGGCTGTTCGTAGGTATTAATCTTGATACCCGGCCTATCTGGCCGACCAGGGTGCTCTTGGTACCAATTGTTATTTTCGCCCTTATCCTCGTCATATTGAAAATACGCATCATCTTCAGGGGGTTTTCCGTTGATTTCTCCCATAAGCCTGTCGTACCAGTACAGACGAGTACCGGGCCGCATAACAATCGTAAGATCTTTGTGCATAATAAGAAGGACTTCAAGGTATTTAATAATATCATCATCAAATTCTCTGCCCCAAGCTTGGTTAATGGGATCTGCAAAGTTATTAAATTCTTGTAGCCTGCGTGCGTAAATGGCTGGATCATTTGTCTCGGCCAGTTTGTCCGCCATTGCCTGAATAGCCGCAAGACTTAGCGCACGCCCTTCGCGCTTCTTCTCTTCGTACCATTCAACATAGTTGGTGTAGTCAAGCTGGAATGTGTCAGCTGATATACCGGCAGCCTCTAGGTCTTCTGGCGATACGGCTCTGGGCCTTTGTTTTATTTCTAATTCTTCTAATTCAATATTTGGTAGGTTTTTTACTAGCTCTGGCATATTTGTTTGTCTACTGTTTAATCGCTTATGTATACATCGTATGCCTGGACAATATGGCTGTCAATGCAAGTAATGATTAGATGGTGATTATCTAGACGATTGTTAAGCTAGTGCAGCGAATAAAGCCGCCACCTTTGGCTAGCTCGACAATATCAGGGTTTGGCGACAAAACTGTTAGGCCGTGGGCTCTTAAATCGGCAGCTAGTTTTGGTGCTCGGCCACTCATGACAACCGTCTGTCCGGTTGAGACGAGGTTAGTGGCAAAAGCGTATTCAGCTTCCTCGATTGAGACTTCGATTTTATCGACATCGTTCATTGCCGCTAAGATAGCGTGGCTGTCAGCCGTAAAAGCGGCTGGGCAGTAGGCGATGAGGCCTTTTTGAGTTGAATCAGGGGCTTTGATGACTGCTAAGGCTAAATCAATATCGTAAAAAAAGCTATCGGGCCAACCAGACGCCATATTAACCACCGGATTACCGAGGGCGTCAAGCTGGGGAACGGTTTGCAGCTGAATCCGCTTAAAACCAAGCTCCTTAGCGGCAAATTCTTGAGCGGCTTCGTCGCTTCGGTAGCCACTGCCGCAAAACAGATAATCACCACACGGTAGGGCGTCACCCTGACCGCTAAATCGTAGATTGTTTGGCACTCGGATGACGGTTTTGCCAAGGTCGGTTAAGACTTCTTCGGCATAATCTTCTTCGGCCTTTCTAGCACTCGGCAAGCGCGCTAAAATCGCTTTGTCGCCGCGTACTAATGCCCAGTTGGCGGTATAGACGCCGTCCTGGCTATCTGTCGGTGAGGCGACTTGAATCACTTCTATACCTGCTTGAACGAGCAGCTTGTGGATTGCCTCGTGCTCGACGCGAGCGGCATCTAAATCGAGTGGACTATGGTGGTAGTAAGGGTTAATTGGCTGGTCGGTGCTGAAATTATTGGCATCTGACATAAGGACATGGTTATTAATTAGTGGCACAGGCTACTCCTTATATAAATCTAATAATATGAATCGTGGTGCTTGTAGTAGTGTATGCGATGGGCAATACGTTCGCCAAGTTTGATCCACATCAGGTATTTTGGACGATTAATTACAAAGTCATAACAACCAATATAATCGGTAACAGTTTTATTAAAGGCGGTCTTAAATTGTCCGACGCCAAAATGTGGATGATTAGCATTGTTAATGTCTTCGCTTGGTGGTGAGCCGCAAAAGTCGTGGATTAAGGCGCCGTGCGATTTGGCCCACTTGATGACGTGCCATTGCAAGAGGTGACTAGCACCATAGACGGTGCGCTTGCGGATACTCGCACCGTCCTTGTAGGTGCTCTTTTGGCCGTAAACCATGGCATAGGCGCCGGCGACAACCTTGCCTTCAAAGTATGCGAAAAATAACTGACCATAACCAGCGGTCTCGAATCTTTGCCAAAAGGTTCGAAAATATTCAAAACTACGAATCCCAAACTGGCCCCTAGCAGTTTCTTCCAGCAGGTTGTACATAATCTTACAATTCTTGTCGGTAGCTTTAACTAATTTTACAGTGACGCCATCACGTTCGGCGCGCCGAATAGCATGGCGACCTTTTTGGGGTAGGCCGGTTAGAATTTCTTCCAGGTCAGGAGCAATATCAAGGGTGATTGTTGAAGGGTTAGGAATAATTGGGCGCGCTTTAAACAGCCCATTGCGTTCAAGAGTCGGCTGATACGAGCGGTCAAGCTCGGGCTCAATTCGAATCGCAAAAACATTATTATCAAGCGCCAGGCCTTTCAGCGACCTTAAAACCTCAAAGAGGTCATTTGTAGCGGTTACGCCTGGACCTTTTGGTAGATACCAAAACTTACCAAGTGGTGGCGTATTTTTTTCTAGCACCGTAACGGCAAGATCATCAATAAAAACAAATTTTGCCTTGTAACCACCAGTTTCTTTTTGCATCGCAAATTCGTAACTGGCAAAAACATTGCCGCCATCATCATTGGCTAGGATGTAATCGTTCCAGTGGGCAACTTCTTGCTCGGTGGCATAACGTACGGTCATTAATATCTATTGTATCTCATAATATGAAACAGGCCAGTGTCGTCGGAATTAACCGGCGACACTGGCCTTCTAGCGGGCATCTGGGATGAGGGTACCAAGCAGAATGACCGGCTGCTTGTCCTCTTCGTCCTTTTCGCCCAGCATAACCATCAGGAATGGGCCATCCTTTACCCTGCAGACCGCAGTTGTGCGGCCTACATTGTGCGGGAAAACGGTCATTGTTCCGCTTTTGGCGCCGTTGACAGAGATGGTTACCCAGCTTCCGATGCTGGACTCGAGCTGTTCACGAACGACTCGAGCGCTTTCGGTGCACACGTAGCGTCCACCGGGATTGTCTTCAACGGCCGCAACGTGACCCTTGGGTCTGCCCGTCATGACTCCTCCTCGAGATCGATGTAAAGAGCTATTAATATTATCCCAACTAATTGGTAAAAAGTCAATAGTCAATCTGTTGAAGCCAAGAAATTTAAATGTAGAAGCGGCCTAGGGAGATAAATCTCACCTAGGCCTTGTTATGCTCCCTCCGTGTAGGAAATGAGTTCGGCCTGGGCGGCCGTCTGGGGGTCGGTGCTGTATGGAATGTGCAGGAGAATGGTGGATTTATCCTGCGTCTCATTTGTGGTGACAACGAGTTCTTCATCGTGTCGTAGCACCGACTTGATAGTGACCGTTACCGGTGCGTCATCAAGCTCGAGCAGTAACTGCTCATCATTGCGGATCGCTGCGGTAACCTGTTCTCTCAGCGCGTTGGCGGTGCCAATATTGCTGAAGAATCGGTACGGCATGGTGGTAAACCTCTCATTTGGGAGCACTATTATAATAGCATATTTATATTAAAAAAGCAATAGACTAAACATTTAGTTCACGAATGGCACGCATCAATTGGGCGGCAAGCATATTACTTCGTTCTTGCAGAGTAGCGCTGTCCAATTGGAGATTTAGCGAATCACCAAAATCGCGATCTGTAAAGCCAGGAAAAATCGCGATTACATCATCTGCCGTCTTGCGGCCTCGAGGTGATTTTGAAATAGCATACGCCTTTTTATGTTCATAGGTATCATCATAACCATCATTGATTTTAGCAATTTGGTCGAGTGACGATTTAATGTCTACCTTGATGCGTTTATTGTTGAAAATGATAATAATGTCACCGCCTCGCGTATCTTCATAGACCGTACCGCGCTCATAAGGGACGTGAGCGATGTCTAATAGGCGACGGCTGGCTGCCTCGGTGCGAGCGCCGCGCGTTTCTTGAGTGATTGTACTAAAGAGTTGTTCGGCATGCTTTGGAAAACTGGTGATGGCCTGTTCGGTAAGAGCTTGATTGAGATCTGACATTGTACCGTCAGGGTTATTATATATAAAATCTGATAAAAGCTGGTTATAGCCAACAAGCTCTTTTTTTAGCTGTTTATACTCTTCCCATTGGGGTTTATCGAGTCTTCGGTTGCTTTGTTGCCTTTTCTCCTTTTCAAGATCATCAATTCTATTTTGAAGGTGAAAAAAGTTTGGCGCACCGGCAAGTAGAATAATTTCATCCTCAGTTTTATCACTAAAGCCATCGCCATATATCTTACAGTAATCGACTGCATAGCCGGCTAGAGCCTTTGCGTATTCGGGAGTTGATGGATCGTTTGGATTGGCCTTTAGGTGTACAACGCTTTCCTTGAAAAGTTCGTCGTTTGTCATAGCTTCGACGGCTTTGGTTGCTTCTGACCACTCAGATGCGACTAGACGTTCGGCGGATTGTCGGAGGGCTGCTTGTTCGTAGGTGTTAATCATTGTCGTGGCGGACCTGTTTAAGTTATTAAGATATTAGCATAAATATAATAAAAAGTCAAGGTGGTTGTGGTTATAAAATTGGCACTCGGGCCTTGCAAGTGCTAATTTATTTGTCTACAATAGAACTACAAAATATAAGGAGGCTTAATTATGACTTCACCTATTAAACCTCTGGCAGATCGTGTTGTTGCGGTGCGCGAAGAAGCGCAGACAAAGACTGCAAGCGGCATTTTTTTGCCAGATAACGCTAAAGAAAAACCAGTTCTTGCCAAAGTTGTGGCGGTTGGCCCGAAAGTGGCTGACTTAAAAGTTGGCGACAAAATTGTTTATAAAGAATACTCGACGACCGAGCTAAAAATTGATGGTGTCGAATACTTAATTGTCAAAGAAGAAGACGTCCTAGCGACGGTTTAAGGAGTAAAAAATGGCTAAAAAAGTTTTCTACGATGATGATGCCCGCACCCGAGTTTTAGGCGGCGCAAAGGTGCTATACGATGCTGTTAAGGTTACTTTTGGACCAAAAGGTCGCAACGTGGTAATTGCCAAGGGCTACGGCGGACCAACTGTGACTCATGATGGTGTGACGGTTGCCGAGTCGCTGGATTTGCCCGAAGTTGATGACGAAACTTTGGGTTACAAAGTTGGTGCCGAGCTGATTAAGCAGGCTGCCAGTAAATTAAACAAAGTTGTTGGTGATGGTACGACCACTGTGACGGTGCTAACTTACAATATTCTAAAAGAAGCTAACAAATTAATTGCCGCTGGCCACAATCCGCAAGAACTCCGTAAAGGTATTGAAGCCGCTGGCGCCGAAGTGATTGCCAAACTTGATAGCCTAAGTGAAAGTGTCGAAGGCAAGACCGAGCGTGTCGCCGAGGTGGCTACAATTAGCGCAGGAGACGCAGCGATTGGTAAGCTGATTGCCGATGTGATTGAAAAAGTCGGTAAAGACGGTGTTGTCACGGTTGAAGCTAGCCAAGGGCTGGAGCTGGAGGCCGAAGTAGTTGAAGGTTTTACGTTTGATCGTGGTTTTGTCAGCCAGTTCTTTATTACCGACGTTAACCGCCAAGAGGCTGTTTATGAAAAGCCGGCGATTTTAATTACTGATAAAAAAATTAGCAATGTCCAAGAGCTACTGCCAATGTTAGAAAAGTTAGCGGCGGCTGGTAAAAAGGATGTTGTCCTGATTGCCGACGAGCTGGAAGGTGAAGCCCTAAGTATACTAGTCTTGAACAAATTAAAGGGTGTCTTTAATACCGTCGCCGTGAAAGCGCCGGCCTTTGGCGACCGTCGTAAGGATATTTTGAACGACATCGCTATTTTGACTGGCGCAAAGGTAATTAGCTCTGATCAGGGTATGTCATTTGAAACGGCTGAGCTTGATGCCGTTGGTACGGCACGTAAGGTGATTGTCGATAAAGACTCAACAACGATTATTGAGGGCGCTGGTGATACCAAGGACATTAAAGCCCGGATTACCCAAATTAACGCTCAGGCTGAAAATGTCACCAGTTCTTATGATAAAGAACAGCTTAACAAGCGCTCAGCCGCCCTTAGCGGTCGGGTTGCGGTCATTAAAGTCGGTGGTGCCACCGAGACCGAAATTGATGAAAAGAAATATCGGGTTGATGATGCCGTCGCAGCTACTAAGGCTGCTCTCGCTGAAGGCATTGTCCCTGGCGGTGGCGTGACGTTGGTTAACCTAGCCGCCGGGATTGCGACCGACGGTGGCGATTCAGTCGCTGCGGGCCGGCAAGTTCTCAAGAACGCTCTAAGGCAGCCGTTTTTGCAGATTACAGCTAATGCCGGCCTTAATAGTGAAGCGCTGCTAGCCCAAGTCGAAGCTAGTAAACCTGGTTTTGGTGTCGATGTTAATCATCCAGAAGCTGGCTTGATTGATGTTAAAAAAGCCGGTGTGATTGACCCAACGCGTGTTACTAAAGAGGCCTTGCAAAGCGCTGTCTCGATCGCCTCAACGGCTGCTACGATGGGAGCATTGGTGGTTGACGTGCCTGAGCCCGAGTCACCAGCTTCAGCCGGCAGCAGCATGGGTATGATGTAGGCCGGTGAAATTTTATTTAAAAAGGGGATGTCCAAGTGGCATCCCCTTTGATTTTTATAAAGTAAAATGTTATAATAGATAAACCTGACAACCGTTAGGAGTGTTTAGAGATGAGGTGGACTGATGGAGGTCAGCAACCGCAGTAAGCGACGCCTGTTGGGCTTTATCGCATCGCGCGGTGGCCGAATAACCTCCGGACGCAATGACTCAGTCTTACGCTGGGTCTTCGAAAAATCGGCCAGAGAGGCTTACTCGTATGGGCGAATAGCCCCACTGGAACGGGTATTCGAAGCCCTCGAGACCGATGGGGACGTTGTACTGGAGCGAGACGAAAGGGGCAAGCTGTTTGCCGCCCATCTATCGGACAGTGCCGACTTCAGCCACGCTGATATAGATGCCGACATGTTCGAGGGCGATCAAGACCGCTGGATGTTCATCACGCTGCTATTGTCGACCAACGCGGCCCTCAAGCGTCAACTTGAGGAGTCGGATATCGACGCGGCGCTCGAGCTGGCGGAGATGCAAGAAGCGCGCAGTCGCGAACTGGAGCAAGAGTTGGCGGAAGCCAACAGGCAATTGGCCGAATTGTCGGCCCAGACACGGCTAGCAGACCAGTTGGCCGAAGTTGAGGCGGCACTCGCCTTATGTCAGACCGAACTGGTTGCCGCCAACAGCCGGGTGGCTAGTCTGAAGTCGATTCTCGAGAACAAGACGGCGGAATGGGCGAGTGAAAAGCATGACCTGCGCAATCGGCTGTCGTTTGCCGGCAGTGAACAAGCTCGACTGCGCGTCGAAGTCACCACGGCTCGAGAGATTGCCATCCAGTCCCTGCGGTCTGGCCTTGCCGCGGCGCTCAGGTCGCATGGCTTGAGCGACGCAGAGGTCGAGCTCATAGTCAAACCCTAAAATCGCCGGAAAGCCCGGCGTCCCCCGTACATTAATTTGTGCGGGGGTTATTTATTTTTAGGCTAAATTAAGCTTTTTGGGTGTTCGATAGGTAATCGATTTCTTTGATGATATCAAGCAAAGCTTGGGCGCGACGGGCCTCATCGGTAATAGCTTGAGCAGCGGCGTGAGCTGGTGCGATTAGAGCTTTGTCGTCAGTGCTGCGGATCAAAAGCAGGTAGGTATCAAACTTCTCTTCGGGGCTGATGTCTAGCTTGTCGACTAGTGGACGAAGTTCGACAATGGCATCTTTTTTGATTCCTTCAAGGTCATCGCTTGTAGGAGACGGAGGTGTAACGATAGTCGGTGTCGGCATGGCTGGAGCCGGCTGAACAGGCTCAGCGGCGGCGACTGGCGTAGGTGTCGGGATTGACGAAGGCGTCTCTTCAAACTGCAGTGCGTCATCAGCTTGCTGACTAACGCCGGCAAGAACTTTGGCCAGTTCCTGGTCGTCGCTAATTGGTTTAGTTGTTGTCTGCGGTTCAATATCCATGCCCACCCCCGATATTAATACTTATGCTTATTTAATAAATACTGTATCATAGAAATGTATAGATGAGCAATACTAGTAGGGAGTGGGGAAGCATGCTTGACGATTTAAACTTGATACAAAATAGGGACCCATCAGACGCCTTGGCGGTAGCTGGCAATGAAAGTTTGCAGGCTGGCTTTGACGTTAATATTTGGAACGGTGAAAACGACGGGCGACCAATTGAAAATGTCGTTATTGCTGGCATGGGTGGCTCGGCTTTAGCGGCGGAATTAGTTAAAATTTGGTTGAAGGCTGAGCTAAATATACCATTTGAGATTTTGCGTAGCTATGACATTCCGGCCTATGTCGGCGCCAACACGCTATTTATTGCTAGTAGTTATTCGGGCAATACTGAAGAAACACTAAGTGCGCTTGAGCAAGCCGAAAGTAAAGGCGCTCAACTGGGCATTATCGCCGCTGGCGGTCAGCTAATTGACATAGCGGGTAGTTATAAGATTGCGCACGTCTCGCTGCCTGGTAATTTGCAACCCCGTATGGCGGTGATTTACAATCTTTGTGCTTTAATCGGCCTACTGGCTAACTTTGGTGTAACTGACTTGTCAAAACTAGACGAAATTCGAGCAACCGTCGATTGGCTAAATTCCGAAAGTGACAAATGGGTTAAGGAAGTGCCGGCCGACAATAACTATGCGAAAAAACTTGCCCTTCAGGCTGTTGGCAAAACCCCAGTATTTTACGGCGGAAATCTAACGGCGCCGGTTGCCTACAAGTGGAAAATTAGTTGGAATGAGAACGCCAAGAATGTAGCCTTTTGGAACGAATACTCAGAGTTTAATCACAATGAATTTTTGGGCTGGACCTCGCACCCAATTGAAAAGCCGTTTGTCGTCTTTGATATCATTAGTAATTTAGAGCATCCACAGATATTAAAGCGTTTTGAGGTCTCGGATCGCCTGCTTAGCGGTATGCGTCCAAAGGCAATTACGATTAACCTAGCTGGTGACATCTTGATTGAGCAAATGCTGTGGGGTAGTATCCTGGCCGACTTTGTTAGTATTTATGTTGCGATTCTTAATAACGTTGATCCAACACCGGTTTATCTAATTGAAAAACTCAAACGCGAACTAGTCTAGTTATATTCGCGCAATGATTCAATTGGATCTTTGCGTGAAGCTCTAAAAGCTGGATATAGTCCAAAAACAGTTCCCATGATAACGGATATAAACGCGGCTATGCCAGCAATTTGCCAGTTGATAGCTGGTTGGAACGTTAAGAATGTGCTGATGCCGAATGCGGCCAAGTAGCCGACGATATAGCCACAAATACCGCCGCCAAGACCGATGGCGATTGACTCGATCATAAACTGCGCTGCAATATCACCGTTATTGGCGCCGAGCGCTTTGCGAATACCAATTTCACGGGTACGTTCGGCGACATTTACTAGCATAATATTCATGATGCCAATGCCACCGACTAGCAGCGAGATGCTGGCAATAGCGGTTGTAGCACCGGCAATTGCAAAGAACAGTTGACTAGTAGGCTGAGCAATTTGTGTCCCGCTTAGGACAGAGAAATCGTTTTCACCAGCATGACTAACTAGCAGGGCCTTGTTGATATCGATAATTACCTGGGAAAGATTGGCTATCGAGTCGCTACGAACGTCAATCTGCTGGATCTGTGGCTGACCGATACCTAATTGTTTGCCGGTCTGAAGGTTAATAATTGCAGCATTGTCAAAGTCGACCGAGTTATAGTTAATTGGATTATTTGCGCGTTGTAGGACGCCAATCACAACAAAAGATTTACCGTGAATTGTTAAGCTTTTACCAATCGCTTGGTCGGTCCCGAAAACATTAACCGCTAGCTGCGGGCCGATAACGACCGTGTCTTGGTTGATTGTTGTGTCTAGAAATTGCCCGGTTTTAACTGTTAAGTCACTGATAGTGGCTAGCTCTGGCGTTGTGGCGACAATCAGGCTATCGCTAGGGGCAACGTTGTCGGCCTTGATGGTACCACTCATGACAACTAGTGGGGCAACTTCGGCAACGTGCTTGATATTTTTAATAACTCCTAGGTCGTACTCGGTTAAGCTACTGGCCGAAAAGCTTTGCTGAGCCTTGATATGCGTCAAGTCGGTGACGGCATTTTGTGGTGAGCCTGGTCGTATGACGGTAATATTACCACCGAGCGCGTCAACTTGATCGCTGACAATTTTGCCAGCGCCCGAACTTAACGACAAGATAATTGTTACGCTAGCAACACCAATCGTAACACCCAACATTGTTAGATAGCTGCGCATACGATTGCTGCGCAGTGACTGGCGGGCATTTTGTAGGTGATTAATAAGAAGAAAGCGCATTATTTTTTTCTCCGTCCGGAGCTCACCAGTACGGCTCTGGATTTGTGGTGACGTTTGCCCCATGGTCGAACAAGTTTGACTTTTTTATGCTTTTTAACACTGGTTGACCAAGCGTCAGCAAAGGGCGCCATGTCATCATCAATACCCTTAGTATCAGTATTAATTTTACCGTCTAGCATTGTGATGACGCGGCTGGCGTAGCTGGTCAGGCGTGGATTATGCGTCACCATAATAATCGTGTTACCTTGCTTGTGTAGGTCGGACAACTCTTCCATAATGACGTGACTTGAGCGTGAATCAAGGTTACCGGTTGGCTCATCGGCTAGGATAATCGACGGTTCGTTAACAAGGGCGCGAGCAATGGCGACACGCTGGGTCTGTCCACCGGATAATTGGCTCGGCATGTAGTATTCGCGTTCGCCAAGGTGAAAATTGTGCAGGATCCGACTAGCGATTTTAAGCCGTTTGGTGCGCAAGAAGCCCTTATAGGTTAAGGGAAGGGCGACGTTTTCAATCACGCTAAGGCGCGGAATCAGGTTGAAGCTTTGAAAAATAAAACCAATTTGGTGACTGCGGATATAAGCCTGGTGCCGTGCGCTAATAGTGCTAACCTCACGACCATCAAGCTTGTACTCACCGTCGGTCGAGCGATCGAGTAACCCTAGGATATTAAGTAGGGTTGTCTTCCCGCAGCCGCTAGGGCCCATAATGGCAATGAACTCACCGTTATTAATCGTTAAATCAACACCATCGAGCGCAAAATGCTCGGCATCGCCAATACCAAATCTTTTTTTAAGACCGTGAAGCTCTATAACTGGTGGGTTTTTTGGTATTTTTGTCACACCTTTATTATGGAATGATATTTAATATCGCGCAACACCATTTGTGGAGTGGAAATGACAACTGAGCTGGCTATGTTGTAAATAAGTAACATTTATGATATAATTTACAAATCATCAGACTATCCAACTCTTATGTTAGGAGGAACTGTGAGTACCTTGATCGTCAGCAATCGCCTGGACCCGTTCAACGGCAACCTGGGCGACTTCGCGAGCGACCCATCGCTGTACTTTCCTTGGCTGCAGTCGGCCAAGAAGATGCAGCTGGACCGAGTCGGGGCGAAAGTCTTGCCAATCCGTCGCCTTCGTGGCGCCAACGTCATCATCGGTGGCGGTGGACTGCTCGAGACGACCCTTCCTGCCTTCAAGTGGGGGATGGAGCGAGTCATTCGCCACGCCGACCCGGCGCGCACAGTCGTGTGGGGGGCGGGGCTCAATGCTCACGGCGCCGACAACGCCACGGCAATCCTGCCTAGCTACCTGGACGACTTGGCGCTGGTTGGGATTCGCGACTACCTGCCGGGACGAACCCGCTGGGTACCGTGCTCGAGCGTTCTGTTGCCCGAACTGCAGCAGGACTACAAGGTGACTCAGGAGGCCGTTATCTACGATAACTGGCAGTTCCCCTGGGTGAACGACACCTTCCTGTCACGGATGGTCAACAACCGACGGTTCGCCTCGCCGGCCGCGAAGCGAGCTGCTGTCAGCCAGGTCATCGCTTTCCTTGGATCGGCTGAGGTTGTCCTGACGAGTGCCTACCACGGTGCTCTGTGGGCAACCTTGCTGGGCAAGAAGGTGGTGGTGACGCGCCCGTTCTCCTCGAAGTTCAACTACTTCCGGCACAAGCCGGTGGTGCTCGAAGAGGGCGAGCAGTGGCAGGACGCGGCAGAGCGTGCTCGGGCGTACCCCGACGTGCTCGACGACTACCGCACCGAGGTAAACAAGTTCGCAGACGAGGTCCGCGCGCTGTTTCGCCTCTGAGGAGCACTGGTCACACGGTTACTATTCCGTAAAAATAGGTGCGCCGTTCTGGCCACGTGGGATAACCCCCCCTCGTGGCCAGAACAGGCGTTTTTATTTTGTAAAAATATAGGTTTGAGCCGTATTTAGACGATATTTGCTAGAATAAAATATAGGTTTGGAGAGATGGCCGAGCGGTTGAAGGCGCACGCTTGGAAAGCGTGTATGGCGGCAACGTTATCGCAGGTTCGAATCCTGTTCTCTCCGCCAATTTAAAAAGCGACCATTCGGTCGCCTTTTAAATTGACTGCAATTTCTGGTTTGAACCTGCGATGCTTTTGTGCAACATAAGTCGCAAGGTTTGGCGTAGCGTCGTGAAACAAAAATGTGTTTACATATTTTTGTAAGCAAGCGGAGGAGCGAAGTGATATCCTATTCTCTCTGCCACACTGCGTGTCATTGACTTTTATCACAAAATCTGGTATAATCCAATCATCGATGAAAAACCTGCCAGAGTTCAGCGAATTTACCCCACCGACACCAGATGAAATCAGTACTGCTATTGAGGTGATTAAAAATGGTGCAGCTTCGCCAGAGGGTTTCAGTGAAGCACACCGCAAAAGAATCGCTGATCTGATTGGCGGTATGGCGGGGCATATTAGCAAACTTGAATCTGCACTCTATGAGGCAAAAGAGAACCTCTATATAGACTCTAGGACCGAGCTTTTAAATTCTCGCGGCTTTGAAGCAAAATTTGCCGATTGGCTACAGGAAACTGCCGAGAATGAAGATAGGCGAATTGCATTGATTTTTGTTGACATGGATGGTTTAAAGAAGCTCAATGATAAACACTCTCATGAGTGGGGCGACATTGCTATTAAGCACCTTGCCGGTGCTTTAAGGGCAACTGCACGTAAAGATGATATAGTAGCTCGCCTAAATGGGGCTGGTGATGAATTTGTGCTGGCTTTACCCGAGGGGCGTGCTGTGAGCGTTGATGGTGATTTAAAATATGAGCCGGCCAAGCTTGACATTGCAGATTACGTGAAAGACTTACCTGGTCGCATTATGGCCAAGCTTGAGGCCGGATCATTACTTACTGATACTGATGTCGACACTAGCTTTGATCAGCAGCTGGTAGAGCAGCTACGTAATATTAAATTTTCTTATGGTGGTGCGGTCTTTGACAATGAAGATCTGAAGCGACCATTGGCCGAATTATTGGACGTTGTTGATAAAAAAATGTATGCACAAAAGGCATTGAAGCGCTCATCCAAAGGTGAACCGGTCGATTCGGCTGAATATCATATATAAAACGCTATATATAGCGTTGTAAATAATAAACACTACGCTATAAGGTATAAATTGACCTAAGTCACATTCGTAGTTAAAAAAACATGAGCATTAGGCTTGAATGAATATATCTAGGGGTATATAGTCATTATCAGACACTACATATACGGTAGTTCAAACAAAACAGACATTTACGCAAGGAGGGTAGCAATCCGCTAGGACAGCGTTTTTCTTGCACCCGTAAAGTCGTGGCTCGAATTTAGAAATTAACTAGTTTAGGGGATAAAGGCATGAGTGAAATAAAGGTAGTTAAGAGGGACGGCACGCGCGAGCCATTTGATGCCAACAAGATTAACCTAGCGTTAGTCCAAGCCAGCGAAGGTTTAGCCGACCAAATTTCAAAGGTTGTGCAGGTTGCGGCCGAACTACAGCTGACTCTGTTTGATGGTATTACTAGTGAGCAACTTGATGAGGCGGTGATTAATACCGCGCTTCAGAACGTCAAAGACGATCCTGATTTTGACATCATTGCAGCGAGGTTGTTGCTCAAGAATATCTATAAAAACATCCTAGGTGACTATTCAAGTGAGGCCGAGCTGAAAAAGTTGCACGAGACCAAGTTTGCCGATTACCTGAAGTTTGGTCGCGACAACGGCTTGCTTGATGAGCGCATGAATGGTAAGGTGTTTAATTTAAAAAAGCTGGCTAAAGCCCTTGATCCATCGCGCGATAGCCTAAGTAAATACCTGGGTGTCGTCACGAATAAAAACCGTTATGCCTTGCGCCGCCAAAGTGGCGAGCCGATTGAGGTGCCGCAATACACGCACATGCGCATCGCTATGGGCCTTAGTTTTAATGCCGAAGATCCAACGGCTTGTGCGCTTGATTTTTACGAGCATATGAGCCGATTGGATTATGTGCCGGGCGGCTCGACACGGGTCAATGCTGGTGGATCATTTCCGCAACTGTCCAACTGTTTTTTGATCGAAGTTCAGGACGACATGGAGTCGATTGCCAAGGGTGTACGTGATGTCATGTGGATTGCCAAGGGCACTGGGGGCATCGGCATTAGCATGAACAAACTGCGTGCGGCCGGTAGTCCAGTTAAAACGACCAACACCGAATCAACTGGTCCGATCCCATTTATGAAGATGATTGATACGGCACTATTCGCCGTCAGCCGAAAGGGCAAAAAACAAGGCGCTGCGGCACTTTACATGGAAAACTGGCACCTGAACTTTCCGCAGTTTTTGGACCTAAAGCAAAACTCAGGTGATCCATATCTGCGTACGCGACTAGCGAATACGGCCGTCTTTATTAGTGACGAATTTATGAAACGAGTGCAGGCCGACGAAGATTGGTATCTGTTTGATCCGGCTGAAGTCAAAGATTTGCCGGAACTGTACGGTGCTGCCTTTAGTGCTCGATATGCTTCGTACATCAAAGATGCTGAAGCTGGCAAGATGCGCGATTTTACTAAAACTAAAGCCCGTGAACAATTCCGCCAAATTCTGATTACACTGCAGGCGACAAGCCACCCATGGCTGACCTGGAAGGACACGATTAACGTTCGGGCGTTGAACAATAATACCAGTACAATTCATTTATCCAACTTGTGTACCGAGATTACTTTGCCGCAAGACAAGGATAATACGGCGGTTTGTAACCTGGTCAGTATTAACTTGTCAGCTCATTTGAAGGCCGACAAGACCTGGGACTGGGACCGCCTGGAAAGTAGTACTAGAAGTGCTATTCGCCAGCTTGATAACTTGGTGGATATTACGAGTACACCGATACCTGAGGCGATGAATAGCAACAAGCAAAACCGCGCGCTTGGCCTGGGGCTGATGGGCTTTACTGATGTAATTGAAAAGTTGGGCCATAGTTACGAATCTGAAGAAGCCTACGATCTGATGGATCAGTTAACTGAATTTATTAGCTACCAAGCAATCGACGAGTCGACCATTTTGGCGAAAAAGTTTGGCGCTTATCCGACCTTTAAGGGCAGTGGTTGGAGTCAAGGAATTTTGCCGATTGATACGGTTGATAAGTTAGCGGCTGATCGCCAGGTGCCAGTTGAAGTTAATCGCACAAAGCGCTTGGACTGGGAAAAGCTACGCGCCAAGGTCAAAAAGGGGATGCGTAATGCCACCCTGATGGCAATTGCACCAACCGCTAATATTGCCCACATCGCCGGTACGACGCCAGGGCTTGATCCGCAGTTTGCACAAATTTTTAGTCGCGCAACCTTAAATGGTAAGTTTTTGGAAGTTAATACCAACTTGGTTAATGACCTGAAGGAATTGGGCTTGTGGGAAGAAGTTAAAGAGGAAGTCCTGCGTACGCAGGGGGATGTTCAAGTGATTGAAGCTATTCCGCAGCGCATAAAAAATGTATACAAAACCAGTTTTCAACTTAGTCCGTACGCCTTTATTGAAGTCGCTGCAAGGGCACAAAAATGGGTTGATCAGGCGATTAGTCGCAATATGTACTTAGAAACCCGCGATATTAATGACATGGTTGATATCTATATGGCCGCTTGGCAACGTGGTCTCAAGACGACTTATTATCTGCACGTTAAGCCACGTCACACCGCCGAGCAAAGCACCGTTAAGGTTAATAAAGCCGAGACAACGGGCGGCGCGCGTAAAGTTGGGTTTGGCTTTGCCAAGGCGAAATAGCATTAAATAAATCGATTAGGGGGAAATAATTATGAACGCATCAACAATCATCAATGACGAAATGACCTTGGAAGAAAAGCTAGCTGCCATCGATGCCGCTATGGCCGACGCTCAGCAAAAGGCCGACGAAGCGGCTAGTGCAGCTGGTGTGGTAGCGGCACCGCTTGATCCAGCCGACTTAACAATGTGCGAAGGTTGCCAGTAGGACTATGGCACGCGGCAATCAAGAAACTGATTACTACTACTTTAACGATCGTCAGGCAGTCAGCACGCGGCTGGACTATACGCTGGAGTGGTACCAAGATTTAAATGCCAATTTGTTGGAGCCGAGCACGGAACGTACGACCGAAAATATCGCCGAGTTGCAAATTCAACGCGAAGTAGCGCAGCGCGAAATGGGAATGTTAGCGACCCGCCTTAGTGAGCTAAGCGATAGCACTATCACTGATGCGGATTTGGATGAAATGTTAAATAGTGAACTAGAGGAGGTCAAATAATATGGCGGGAATCTTAGGAACAGGCATACAGGACGCATTGTTATTAAAACCGGTTAAATATCAGTGGGCGATGGACTTATATGATCAAGCGGTATCTAACACCTGGTTTCCAAATGAAATTCAGCTTGGTCAGGATTTATCGGATTGGAAAAAAATGAGCGAGGAAGAGCGCCACGCCATTACATTTTTGATGAGCTATTTTAATCCGAACGAGCTACTGGTTAATAAGGCGCTAGCCTTTGGCGTTTATCCATACGTTAATGCCGCCGAGTGTCATTTGTATTTGGCCAAGCAGATGTGGGAAGAGGCCAACCACTGTATGAGTTTTGAGTATGTCCTGGAGACTTTTCCGATTGACCGCGACCAAGCTTATGCGGCGCATATCGATACGCCGTCAATGGCCGTTAAGGAGGAATTTGAGACGAAATACATCAAGCGGATGACCGAAGAGACGCTTGATATCACGACGACCGAAGGCAAGAAAGATTTTGTACGTAATCTGATTGCCTACAATGTCATTCTTGAGGGAATTTGGTTTTATAGCGGTTTTATGGTGGCTTTATCGTTCCGCCAGCGCAATTTGCTGCGTAACTTTGGCTCACTAATTGACTGGGTGGTTCGCGATGAAAGCTTGCACCTGAAGTTTGGGATTAATCTGATCTTGACGGTGTTAGAGGAAAATGAAGATTTGCAGACTGAAGAATTTGCTGCCGAGATTAAGCAAATGATTTTAGACGGTGTTGAGATGGAAGAGGCCTACAACCGCGACCTGCTGCCAAATGGCATCTTGGGCTTAAATAGCGACTACATTAATCAATACGTTAAATATCTGGCCGATCGCCGCCTGGAAGAGTTAGGCTTTGAGGCACATTATAAGGTGTCGAACCCGGCTAAATGGATGGCGGCGGCAAATGATACATTGCAGTTAGTGAACTTCTTTGAGAGCACCAATACCTCATACGAAGTTAACTCGGGCGGCGGTCAATCTAAGTCGGAATAGCTGTTTGCTATACTAAATATAGTATGGTTCTTATCGGCGGTGTATAATGGATGAAGTATGAAAACAAAACTAGTTATATTTGGCATCACTGGTGACCTTGGCCATCGTAAACTTCTTCCAGCTATTAGCCGTATTTTACGTACGGGTGACTTTGATAATCTCGAGATTATCGGTGTTTCTCGCCATGAAGCTGACGTCAGGCAACTGCTAGAGTCATCGTTGGGTAACGTTGACGATATTGTTGACCGGTTTAGTATGTTCACGATGGACTTATCTGCTGCCGACGAATACGTCAGGTTAAAAGACCGACTAGCCCTAGAAGCTGATGAACAGGTTATTGCGTATCTGTCAGTACCGCCGCTGTCAGCAACTCAGATTGTCGATATGATGGGCCAGGTTGGGCTGAATTCGTCAAACGTTAAGATTATGTATGAAAAGCCGTTTGGCATGGACTATGAATCAGCGGTCGACTTAATTAATCGAACAGATCGTTACTTTTCGGATGATCAGGTTTATCGCATTGATCACTACTTAGCAAAAGAGATGGCTCAAAATATCGTGGCTTTTCGTGGTGGTAATGCTCTGTTTTCGCACATCTGGAATGGTGATGTGATTGAAAAGATTGAAGTTTTGGCTCTGGAAAAGATCGGTATCGAGGGCCGGGCCCACTTTTATGAGCAGACTGGTGCCTTGAGGGATCTTGTGCAGGGTCACTTGATGCAGCTATTGTCGTTGACCTTAATGCAGATTCCAGAAGATTTTGAGTGGTCAAAATTACCCGATATGCGATTGGCCGCCCTGGAGCAAATTGATATTGCCAAGCCGGAACTGGCTATACGCGGACAGTACGATAGTTATCGCCAGGAGGTTGATAATCCAAGCAGTACAACCGAAACTTTTGTGTCGCTGCGGCTGCACTCGCTGGCTCCAGAGTGGCATGGGGTGCCTCTAATCCTGACGACTGGTAAGGGCTTGGATCAGAAAACTACCGAAATTAGGGTACATTTGCGCAAAGCTCACGAGGCCCAGAGCAACTGTATCAAATTTAAAATACAACCCGATGAAGGTGTCGAAATGGAGTTTTTTGTCAAAAAGCCTGGTTACGACCGTGAATTTGAGCGTCAACAGCTGAAATTTAGCTATCCCGAAGACGCTGACTTGCCAGATGCTTACGAGCAGGTGATTGTCGATGCCATTAAATCGCGTAAAAGTCTGTTTACCGGTAGCCAGGAAGTGCTACGTTCGTGGGAGATATTACGACCGGTTCAAAGTGAATGGCAGACTAGCGGTGATAGTTTGCGAATTTATAAACTAGGCTCGCGACCAGAAGATATTATCGGCGATAATATTATTTAGGCTACAACAGCTCTGATATCAGCTATATGGTGTAATGCAAATAGCACAACATCCTACATGTAGCGTCTGCTGAAAATGAGTGTTATAATGAAACCCCATGGAAGAGGGAAACTAACATGGGCAAAAAACAGAAATTTATATTTGTAACTGGGGGTGTACTCTCTGGTGTGGGTAAGGGTATAACGGCCGCAAGCATCGGTGCTATCTTACAATCCAAGGGCATGTCGGTTTCGATTCAAAAATGTGACCCGTATCTAAACGTCGATGCGGGTCTTTTGAACCCCAAAGAACACGGTGAGTGTTTTGTGACAAAAGACGGCGCTGAGACAGATTTGGACCTTGGCCATTACGAGCGGTTCTTGGGCATCGAATTAACTCAAAAAAGCGCTACCTTGGCCGGGAGATTATTGTCTAATCTAATTGCTGATGAACGGGCTGGCAAGTTTGGCGGTAAGACCGTTCAACTGGTGCCGCATTTAACTGGTGCTATCCAGGACGCGATTCAGGCTGCAGCTGGCGATAGCGACGTGCATTTAGTTGAAGTCGGAGGAACGGTTGGCGACTATGAGGGCCTAAGCTTTATTGAGGCTATTCGTGAGTTTGCTGGACGAGTTGGTCGTGAAAATTGTCTTTATGTACATGTGGTCTACGTTCCATTCATTGGCACCAGTAAAGAATTTAAGACCAAGCCGGCTCAAAATGCGCTCAATGACCTACGCGGCTTTGGTATTGTGCCAGATTGTGTCGGTGTGCGCACTGACGAGCCAGCGCCAGAGTCAATTGGTGATAAAATCAGTCAGTTCAGCGGTGTTGCGCGCGACTCAGTTGTTTTGTTGCCAAACGTTGATACCGTTTATCGCGTGCCGCTAACGATTGCTAAAAGTGGCATCTATGATGTGCTCGTTCGCTTCACTGGTAATAAAAATGAAGCTGATTTATCAAAATGGTCTGAAATTATCGCTAGTCAATCTGCTACTTACGCTAAAAATATTACCGTTGGGTTAGTCGCGAAGTATATGGACAACGAAGATACGTACATATCGGTTCTTGAGGCGTTAAAAGCGGCAGCTTGGCAAGTTGGCGTCGGCCTAAAGATCAAATGGATTAATGCCGAGTTGGCGCAGCCAGTCGATTTTGATAGTGTCGACGGGCTACTGGTACCTGGTGGTTTTGGCCCACGCGGCATTGAGGGAAAGATAGCAGCGGCTGATTACGCGCTATCAAATAGTAAGCCTTATTTGGGTTTGTGTCTTGGTCTGCAGGTCGCCGTGATTGCGGCGGCGCGTCGGGCTGGTTTAAAATCGGCCAATAGCACAGAGTTTGTGCCTGATGCCACTGATGATGTTATCTATTTGATGGATGGCCAGGCGGGCAAGGAATCGACCGGTGGTACGTTGCGACTTGGCGATTATCCGGCAAAATTACAAGCCGGATCGGTCGTGTCGAAATTATATGGCGACACCGACGTGGTTGAGCGTCATCGGCATCGCTATGAAGTTAACAAGAAATTTATTAAAGAGATTGAACAAGGTGGTTTAGTTGTGAGCGGAACTTCACCTGACGGAACATTAGTCGAATTTGTTGAAGCCCCAAAATCGTGCTATTTTGTCGCTACCCAGGCTCATCCTGAATTTAAATCGCGTCCCTTTGCAGCCCATCCATTATTCGTTGGGTTTATGCAGGCGATAAAAGACAAAGACTGATAACTATTGTTGGCCGTTAATATTATGGCCGCCAAATTTATTGCGCATGGCCGCTAGTAGCTTAGTTGCAAAATTAGTTGTGCCATTTTGTGAGTCGATACGAACATCAAAAGCAGCTTGAATTGCCGGCATGGCGATGTTAAATTTTTGAGCAGTTTCTAGTGTCCATCTAGTTTCGCCAGATTCAGCTACAACGCCACTTATGTCATTTAGGTCAGGATTTTCATGGAGGGCCTGACGAGTTAGATCATTTAGCCAAGATGTGACGACGCTACTTTGCTGCCAGACGTCACCAGCCGCCGCTAGGTCGATATCGTGATAAGGTCCTTCTTTAAGCATTCGGTAACCCTCGGCCAGTGACTCCATCATGCCGTATTCAATCGCGTTGTGAACCATCTTGACGTAGTGGCCGCTACCGTTTTGACCAAAATAACGATGGCCACCGTTGGGCTGTGAGAGCGTATCGAGAGCCGGACTAACTGTTTGGTAGGCCGTTTCGTCGCCACCAACCATCATCGAAAAGCCGTTAGTGATACCCCAGATGCCGCCACTTGTACCAATGTCCAGCATGACGATGCCTTTTGCTCTGGCTCGGTCGGCGCGACTGGCATCACCCCTAAAATCACTGTTACCGCCATCGATGACGACACTGCCGGCAGGCAGAATATCTAGCCAACTGTCCAGTTGAGCATCGATAATTTCGGCTGGTAGCATAATCCAAAGTACGACGGGTTGGCCATTAAAATTATCGATAACATCCTGCTGGCTGTAGGCGGCGATTGCGCCGTGAGCGGCGGCTTCGTCGATTGGTTCATGGCTACGGTTGTGGGCGATAACCTCGTGGCCATTCTCGGCTAATTTTTGGGCAATTTGTCCGCCCATGCGACCTAATCCGGTGATTGCTATTTTCATTGTTGAGCCTCCTCTATTTTTTGATCAGTATATAAGCTAGATAATTTAACGGATTTAAGAATTTGAGCGGGTTGAGCATCGGTAGGCGAGTCAGTCTGTAAAAGCTGGCGAATTACGGCTAATTTTTCATTACCCGATGCTTGGGCGACAACTTCGTCTAGGCGCTTAATAGCCAGTGAGCTGATGGTGATTCGTTGAAAATCGTCGCCTTCAAAATCATAGGCGTAATCTTGCATGTCATCCGGTTCGGACCCTGGTTTAATGCCGGCTGTGTGGCCATCGCTGCCAATGCCAAAAATGCCAATCTTATAATCGGCGGCGCTAAATTGTTCACCTAGCCAATTATTAAAAAGTTCCGTGGTAGTGGCAAAATCTTTGCCTTGTAATGGTCGATAAAGTTGAGCTTGCGGCAAGCTGAAGCCGGCGGCTATCAGCTGGTGCCAGTTTTCGTTGATGTGGTTCGGCGCGCCAAAGCGCTCATCGGTGAGACTGACATAAAGGTTAGTTAAATCAAGGTCGGCTGGCAGAAGTGCTTGAGACTTAACGGCGATCTCGATGCCAGAACCGCCAGATAAGAGCCACAAGACACGTTTGCCGTGTTGCAACTGCGCCGTAATGCTAGTTGATATGGCACGGGCGGCTTGTTCGGTCGGCTGATCTGAGTAAATATAAAGCATTCAACCCTAATTATACGCGATTTTAGCTGAATAAATCACTCAGGATCATTTTCGCCAGTAATAAATTTAGGTAATTGATCAGCCTGGTTGATTATGACTTCATGGCGCTTGAGTTGCCTGGTAATGTTTTGGTAAATCAGTTTTCTTTGGCGTGCCAAGATTTGTAATTGGTCTTGTCCAGCTTGTCGGTCAATTGATCGAAGAGTTCGGGCAACAGCCTGATTGGCGCGTAGTTGCGACTTTAGGCTACCGAGGCAAAATAAACTTTCAAGTAGGGGGTCGGTGCTGTCGGCTTGGCGACTTGCTTCGTATGACGTAAGTACCGATAGGATAGTTGGGCTATAGTAATAATTTGGCCGGCCTTTTTTATCAATTCGCTCTTCTGGACTAATGCCTAATTCGTTGATTCGCGTCGCTGCCCATAAACTGGCGTGGCCCAGTTTTCGTGCGACTTCTTTGAGGCTTAGATAATCGGCTTTTTCGGGTAGGGCATGGCGACGGTCTGATTCTTGTTGCAACAACCTAACAATTTGGGGAGAGTAGTGCGGGCGCGCCACGGCATTGTCGTCGAGGCGCATGACGGCAAGGCTAGCGTGAGCTTCAAGTTGGTTTCTGATCCAATTTTCGGATCGGTCAACTCGCATGGAAATAGCGTAGGCTGTTAACCATTCGCCGCCCGGTTGGGGCTTGTCGGCAATTTCCCTAAGGACTATCTGTAGAGATTCGGGCGGATAATAATCATAAATTTTGCCGGTTATAGCCGAGCGCCGCCGTTCGCCGCTAGTCAGTCGATTCTCAATCCATTCACGGTCGGCACCGGTGTATTCTACTAGCTGCCTAAGGTTGTACCAGCCATCGTCCATCGGCACAGCCATGTTAATTTGGCGCAGTTCCTTAAGTACACCCTTAGCGTAAAGCTCAATAACTCGACCACTTTCTAGTTCACTACGGACTGGCGAAACGCCGAGTTCTTGGACGGTTTTGGCGGTCCAAACATATGATCGGCCGGTACGTTCGACGATGGTCGACATCCGGATGCGTGGTGGTAGTTGGTGGTAAGATTCGCGCCACTGCAGTTCCTCGTTAATGACGGCTTGCGCATATGGTGGATAAACTAATAGCCCCTCGCTATTTTGTTCACGCGGAATGCCCAGAAAATTAGCAATTCGTATGACTTGATTTTCGCTAGTGCCGATCTGGTCACCAATAGCCTTACCGTGGAGCCATAAACCATGCTGGTCGCCACGATCGGTAAAAGTCAGGCGAACATCAATCGGAATATCGACTTTAGCGAAAACTGTATTGCCAGGACGCTCGAGCTGCTCATTATTGGCTAGTTGTTCGCTCATACATAAGATTATCGCTGGGTGCGTTTTGTCGTGTCAACCATAAGCAGGTTGGTCAGTAGTTGCGCGTTATAAAATCCTAACACCGTTACTAGTGTTATAATAAAATACAATGAATGAAAAAATCGCCCAAATAGTCCAGCATTTATTTAGCGTCGCAACTGAGGTTAAGTTAACTCGGCCCGATGCGGCATTTGGTGATTATGCAACCAACATTGCTATGCAGCTAGCTGGTCGCCTGGGCCAAAACCCGCGTGATATTGCTCAGCAGCTGCAAGCGGCCTTAATGGCAACAGGCGAATTCAGCAGCGTGGAAATTGCTGGTCCGGGTTTTATTAACCTGCGTCTGGCGGCTAAAAGCTTGAATGATAATCTGGAAGCTCATTGGAACGATCAGTTTGGCGATAGTCAAGACGGCGCTGGCAAAACCGCGGTTGTCGAGTATCCAAGCCCAAATATGGCCAAGCCTTATAGCGTCGGTCACTTGCGTCCGGGCAATCAAGGTTGGGCCGTTAAAAAACTACTCGAAGCCACTGGCTGGCGGGTGATTACCGATAATCACTTGGGCGACTACGGCGCACCATTTGGTATTTGGGTAACAGGTTTTTTGCGCTTTAGTAGCGAAGCGGCGCTGGAGCGTGATGGCGTTTACGAACTTGGCCGTGTCTATATTCAGACAAAAAAAGCTCTAAAAGAAGAAAAAGAACGCGGCGAAACTGAGCTGGCTGATGAAGTCCAGTCCTGGCTCATCAAGCTAGAAAATGGTGACCAGGCAGCCAAAGATTACAGCGAGCGCTTTAATAAAATTTCGCTCGAGCACATTCATAACGTCATGGGGCGACTTAAAATATCGACCGACTACGAAATGGGTGAGGCTTTCTTTGCGCCACGCGGCAAAGAGGCGGTTCAAAAGCTACTGGATAGTAAAGTTGCCGTTCAAAATGATGACAATTCGATTATCGTGCCGCTTGATGATTATGGCTTTGACGTGCCGCTATTGGTGCAAAAAAGTAACGGTGCGGCACTGTATGCTACGACTGACCTGGCGACAATTTTGTATCGCGAAGCTAACTGGCATCCTGATAAAGTAATTTACTGCGTCGGTGCCGAACAACTATTTTATTTCACGCAGCTATTTGCCATGGCGAAAAAACTTGGTATTCAGACCGAACTGTATCACTTGTGGTTTGGCACAATTGACCAGAAAAATGACGACGGCACACGCGAAAAAATGAGTAGTCGTAAGGGTGTTGTGTTGATGGAGGAACTGCTTGATCAAGCCGAGGCCCGCGCTAAGCAGTTAACGGCCGATCGCGACGTGAGTGATGACGATATTAAAAAAATCGCCCTTGGTGCCATTAAGTTTAGCGACTTTGCAGCCGACCGTCGGACTAATATTTTGTTCGACTGGGACTCAATTTTTGCTTTGAGCGGTTTTAGCGGTCCATACATTCAATATGCCGCTGTGAGGGTCAATAAAATTTTACAAGATAATGTCGATGTGACCGGCGAGGCGGGTGGTTATGATTACGAAGCCGAGAAGCCAATTATCGTCCGTCTGTTGGATTTTCCGGCAGTTGTTAGCCTGGCAGCCCGCGACCTTGAACCGCA
Source organism: bacterium (assembly GCA_027451105.1). GTDB lineage: Bacteria > Patescibacteriota > Saccharimonadia > Saccharimonadales > Saccharimonadaceae > UBA1547. Next base: position 10,426 of record DAIDKB010000024.1, on the reverse strand, counting down.
CAAAGTAGCTGCTTATCTATACGATTTGGCGCGTGATTTGAACCGTTATTACGAGACGACGCGTATCAATGAATCAGAACCGGCTGAAAAATGGGCAAGAATCGAACTTTTAAAGAAAGTCAGTTTTGTGTTAACACGGGGATTAGAGTTACTTGGCATTGAAGTGCCAACCAGGATGTAGACTAAAGGAATTAATTATGACCGAAACGAAGAAAAATACCAAGAAGGGTGATACGGCTGTTCAGAAGCTAACCCGGGCCGAAAAGGCATTACTAGTCAAGGAGCTGGCATCGGCTAAGACAGTTGGATCCGGCATTGCTAATGTCGGTAAGTCGCACTTTGCGGCATTTGTTGATTTTATTCGCGAACAAGGCGTGATTGGCTTGGCGGTTGGCTTGGCGCTAGGCACGGCGGCCGGTGCATCGGTTAAGCAGATTGTCGATGGCATTATCAATCCAATTGTGGGCTTTTTAATCGGCGGCCTTGATTTGGCGCAGTTAAAATGGGTAGTTGTGGCACCGGGCAAGGCTAGTCGGGGCGGCCTAATCTTTAGCTGGGGAGCAGTGCTATCGTCGATTATAACTTTGTTTGTGACGGCGCTAGTGATTTATTGGTTGGTACGCGCTACTAAATTGGACCGTATTGATAAAAAGAAAGAAGATAAGTAATGGCAACAAAAATAAAGCCAAGCGACCATATTTTGTGGGTTGATTTGGAAATGACCGGGCTTGATGCTGATAAAGACGTAATTTTGGAAGTAGCGGCGATTGCGACCGATTGGGATTTTAATGAAATTGCTAGTTTTGAAACAGTTATTCATCAATCGGACGATATTTTAGCCAATATGAATCCATGGTGTATTGCTCAGCATGGTTCGAGTGGGCTAACAGAACGGTCGCGTCAGAGTAAGGTCAGTCAAAAGGCGGCCGAAACTAAATTAGTGTCTTTTATCAATAAAAACTTCGACAAAGACCAGCCGGTACTGCTGGCCGGCAACTCGATTCATATGGACCGCCGGTTTATCAGTGCCCAGTGGCCACGTGTTGAGGCGAAGCTCCATTACCGCATGCTTGATGTCAGTGCTTGGAAGGTCGTTTTTGAAGGTAAATTTAAGAAGAAATTTGCCAAGCCGCAAGACCATCGCGCACTCGGCGATATCCGTGGTAGTATTATGGAATTACAATATTATTTAAGTAAGCTAAAATCATGACCCACAAAGAACTACACGACTATTTACTATCATTTCCCGACAGCTGGTTAGACTTTCCTTTTGGTGAGGGTACGTCGGTTTATAAGGTCGGCCGTACCGAGAGTAGTGGTGGTAAAATGTTCGCTTTGATTGCCGATGAGTCAAAGCCGCTGAGGATTAGTCTAAAGTGTGACCCACAGTTGGCAGAGCGTCTGCGTGAAGTCTATGAAACTGTCTTACCGGGCTATCATCTTAGCAAAAAGCACTGGAACACGATTATTCTAACTGGTCAGGTGCCCGACGATGAGTTAAAAAGCCTGATGCACGTTAGTTACGATTTGGTAACCGGCCAAGCCACCTAATTGCTAGTGGCACTGAAGTTCGAAAAGGCGATTTGAGTCGGCTGTAGATTCGACCAAGCGCTGTTTAGGAAATCTTTTAAGCTTTGCTGATTAGTTGATGCCTTAACTTGATCAATTAAAGCCATGATTGATTCTAGCTGAAATGACATCTCGCGGGCATAAGTGCTATCGTAGACGGCATTCAAGCGAGCATCCTCTAGGCGACCGGCCATATCGGTGCCGGATTCGCTGGCAACAATCTTGCTGTCTAGACTCGTGGGATCAATATTCTCATTCTTTAGTTGCGCATTAATATCGCGAATCGTATTAGTTAGGTAGAGTTGTAGATTGCTATTGAGGCTGCGTAATTCGCTACTTTTGATGTTTGCCTGGGCACCAGTGGCGATTGTCTGAGTGGTGCTGAGCCGAGCGGCCAGGCGCTGCGTATATTCTGTCGTGTGGCTTGCAAAGGCCGACACAATAACACTCAGTAAGATGATAACGACGACCGCAATGCCAAGTCCTGCCAAAATTAATAGATTACGATTTGGTAGCTTTTTTGTCGGTTGAACGGCTATCTGATTTAAGTAATCGGGTGTAAAGCTGGGCTGTGGTTGGTTTGGATCCATATGAGTCTATTTAACCATAAGAAATAACAGAGGTAAATAGTGCTATAATAAAACCATGCAGGATGCCAAAGAGGAAGTACGGTCGCGCCTCAACATTGAGGATGTGATTGGCGAGTATGTCCAGTTGAAGCGGGCTGGCCGGAACTTTAAGGGCCTCAGTCCATTTAGCGGCGAAAAAACCGCCAGCTTTTACGTTAGCCCCGACAAACATATTTGGCATGACTTTTCGTCGAATAAGGGTGGCGATATTTTTTCATTTGTCATGGAAGTCGAAGGTATCGACTTTCGCCAGGCGCTGGAATTATTGGCCCGACGTGCTGGTGTTGATTTATCAATGTATGATAGCAAAAGTAGCCAAGAAACGGCCAGCCGTAAAAAGCGCCTGTTGGCCGCGAACGACTTGGCGACTAATTACTATCAACACAGTCTACTTAATAATCAGCACGCCATGGAATATGTTTTTAAAAAGCGTGGGCTAAGTAAACGGATTGTTCAAGATTTTCGAATTGGTTATGCGCCGACAACTGGTGATGCACTGGTTAATTTTTTAAAGAAAAAAGGCTACACGGCTGAGGAATTATCGCAAGCTGGCTTAGTTAATCGTTATGGCAGTGACATGTTTCGCGGTCGCATGATGGTGCCGCTGATGGACGGCGTCGGCCAGGTGATTGGTTTTACGGCGCGAATTATTGTTGACGATCCGCAGGCGCCAAAATATATTAATACGCCGCAAACGATGCTGTATGACAAAAGTCGACATGTTTTTGGTCTGTCGCAGGCCAAAGAGGCGATTCGCAACAATGACTATGCCGTAATTGTCGAAGGCAACCTAGATGTTATTAGCAGCCACCAGGTTGGTATCACCCAAGTTGTGGCAACGGCTGGTACGGCGATGACCGAGTCGCACCTGCGCGCTCTGGTGCGTCTCAGCGGCAAGGCTAAGTTGTCGTTTGACGGCGATAAAGCCGGCTTAGCCGCTACCGAGCGGGCAATTCCAATTGCTCAAGCGGTTGGGATTGAGCTGACCATCGTGACCTTACCCAGTGACGTCAAAGATCCTGACGAATTAATTCAAAAAGATGAACAGTTGTGGCAAAAGGCAATTAATGACTCACAACCTGTAGTTGACTGGGTGTTAAAGCAATATTCATTGCGTGAAGACCTATCGTCGGCAACCGGTAAAAAGAACTTTACGACCGCAGCCCTAAACGTTGTTCGGGCATTAAGGGACCCGGTCGAACAAGAGCACTATTTGCAAAAAATTTCAGCCTATACTGATTCATCGCTAGATGTTTTAAAGAAAAAATTAACTGATACCGAGGCGCCGGTTGAACAAAAAATGCGTACAACTGTTATTAAGCCAACCAATGAACACGATGAGACGGCCTACCAAGATAATCTGCTGGCAGCAGCCTTGATTGATGGCGCCACCCACGATTTATTTCGCGATGTTGATGCAGCCCATTTTACTGGCCCAGAGCGTCAAGCTGTCGCGCAGTATCTGAGAGATGAGGGTGGTAAGGCTATCAAAGACACCCCTGTAAGCTTGCAAAATTACGATACCTATGTAAAAATATTACTATTAAAGGCCGACGCTCGCTATGCCGATTGGAACGATCAAGATCGTTACTTTGAAACGGCTCGATTGCTCCGCCAGGTTGTACGAGAATACAAGAAAAAACAAAAGGACATATTAACCGAACAGTTGCGTGATGCCGAGACGGCGGGTGACGACGCTCTCGCCTCGAATTTACGCGGCCAAATTAATAACCTGATAAAGGAGATACAAAGTGGCCAAAGATAAGACTAATGATATTCCGCTCGATGATGAAATCTTAAAGGACGATGATCCAATAATTGGCGATATCGTGGCGCCGTTGTCTGATATTGAAGAGCCGGCGATTGAAGAGCTGGAAGATGAGGAAGAAGAGGATGATGACATCCTAAGCCAGGGTCAATATTTTGACGATGCTAGCGATGACAGCGTTCGTCTTTACCTGCGCGAAATTGGTAAAATTCCTCTGCTGAACTCTGAAGAAGAATTGGCGCTAGCGCACCGCGTTGTGGCAGGCGACAAAAAAGCCAAAGACAAAATGGCCGAAGCCAACATGCGTTTGGTGGTTTCGATTGCCAAGCGTTATAGCGGCCGCGGTCTAGACTTTTTGGACTTAATCCAAGAGGGTAATACCGGTTTATTACGTGCCGTTGAGAAGTTTGATCCCGACAAGGGCTTTAAGTTTAGTACCTACGCGACTTGGTGGATTCGCCAGGCGATTACCCGCGCCATTGCCGACCAGGCTCGTACCATTCGTATTCCGGTGCACATGGTTGAGACAATTAACAAGTTGCTGCGCACCCAGCGTCGTATGACTCAAGAGCTTAACCGCGAGCCAACTATCGAAGAGCTAGCCAAAGAGCTTGAGATGGAACCAGACAAGGTTGAGTACGTCATCAAGATCAAGCAAGACATCACCTCACTTGATGCTGGTGTTGGTCGCGATGGTGAAGACGAAGATTCAGTTCTGGGCGACTTTATCGAAGATGAAGATAGCACCACGCCAGAAGAGTCAGCCACCTCACAGCTGTTAAAAGAGCAGGTTCAGTCAATTCTATCGACGCTAAGTGATCGTGAGCAAAAAATCGTCAAAATGCGATTTGGCCTAGAAAATGGTAAGTCACACACCCTCGAAGAGGTTGGTCAAGAGTTTGCCGTCACCCGCGAACGCATTCGCCAGATTGAAGCCAAGGCGCTTGCCAAACTACGCAAGCACAAAGACGCCAAGAAGCTACATGAGTACTTAGGCTAAGTCGTAATCGATAATAAAATAAGAGCCCACTCGGGCTCTTATTTGTTAGAAATCAGTATGTTCAAGTACCTGATCGATTTGATCGTGTAGGTTTTCGAGATCGCTATCATTAATGATGCTGTAGTCGGCGATGGCAATTGGGCCGCCTTTTTCAAGATTCTCAATTTCAGCCCAGTCGCGTTGATTAGCTTCGTTGTCGGTCAGTGGACGGACCGGACGGACATTCAGACGGCGGTGTCTAAGGTGTTTTGGTGCAATTACTGCTACGACAATTAGTTCACCCGGAAAAGCCGATTTGAGCGCTTTATATTCAGTCCAGCTATAAATTCCATCGGCAATAATACGATGCTGACCACTTTTTTCAAGTTCGTTAATCTGATCGATGATTCTATTGGCGATAAAGTCCTTGCCTTCACGGGCGCGTAAATCTTCGCGAAAAACCTTTTCGTTTTCAAGGGTATGCTCTAGTCCAGCCTTAGTCATAGCCTCAAGGACAACGCCACCAAAGTAAACTTTTGGATAACCTTTTTCGGTTAGATATTCGACGGCTGAGCTTTTACCGGCACCAGCTAAGCCTACAAAGGCGATTATTTTTAGGTTTTTGTAAGTATTCATAGTTTAAGTTTAACAGATTATGGTTATTTATATTTCTGGTAGGGCGACCTGCTTTTGGGCTATACTGATAACATGACAAAACGACTGGCGGTAATTGACGGAAAATCGGTGTTTTATCGCGGCTATTATTCGATGCCGGGACTGTCGCTGAGTGATGGCACGCCAACTGGTGGCGTTTTTGGCTTTGCGTCGCTGGCAATTGAGCTGATTAAAAAACTCAAACCTGATTATGTGGCGGTGGCTTGGGATAAAAAAGGCACTAATATTCGTAAGCGTCGTGAGATATATCCTGAGTACAAGGCGGGTCGCAAAAAAGCGCCAGACGACTTTTATGCTCAGATGCCAATCTTATTTGAGCTGCTAGACGCTTTTGGCTGGCCACTTTACGAGCTGGATGATTATGAGGCCGATGATATATTGGGCGCCTTTGCCAAAGAGGCGACTGCTAAGGGTATTGAAACAGATCTTATAACGAGCGACCTCGATGCTTTGCAACTAGTTGGTCCATTAACAAAAGTTTATGCACTTAAAAATGGTCTATCAAATTTGGAAGAGTTCGACGTTGATTATTTTGAAAAAAAATATGGTATTGAAGTCGAACAATTTTTGGATCTGAAATCGTTAAAAGGGGACTCATCTGATAATTTGCCGGGTGTTCCCGGTATTGGTGAAAAAACCGCTATCTCGCTGCTACAAGAGTATAAGACACTTGATAATATTTACGAACACATTGACGATATCAAGCCTTCGATTGCCAACAAGCTGGTAGCCGGCAAAGAGCTGGCCTATATGAGCAAGGAAGTCGGCCGGATTTGGGTTGATGCGCCAGTTAAATTAGACTGGGATGTAGCCGATGTCAACGATACTGATCTTGATAAAGTTGCCGCTATTTTGAAGCGTTTGGAGTTTTCTTCGCTTGTGAGGCGTTTGCCAGATCATATGCAGGCTAAGAAGTCGGAAGAAGTCGATACGCCTCTAAATCAAATTGAAATGAAAGAAGTCGCTTGGCCTGATGTCATTAATATCGATGGGCCGGTTGTCCTACGTGTTGAAGACGAGTCGATTTGGTTGTCGATGAATGATAAGACGTACGCGCGTACAAGGGTTAGTGACCTAGATCGCAGTGCATGGCGGGTGTTTGAGTTGGCGACGGTTGTTAGTCACGACTCCAAGATCCTTTATCATCAGCTAGCGGCGCTTGGAGTTTTTGTAAAGTTTGGCGAACTTCACGATATTCATCAAGCAGCTTTTTTAATTAATCCTTTGCAGCGTGACCGTAGCCTAAGCGGTCTATCGGGTATTGATATTGATGATTCACCGGAGCGGGTGATTGCGGCGATGTGGAGTGTTTATCAATCCCAGCTAACTAAATTTGAGGCCGAACCAAAGCTGGCTAAAATTGCCCGTGAGTTTGATTTTCCACTAACTTACATACTATTTAGAATGGAGTATCGTGGTATCAAAATTAACCCGACCGTCCTTAGCGAAATGAGCCAAAAGCTGGGTGAGGAGCATGCCCGGCTTGAACAAGAAATGTATTCAATGGTCGGTTACGATTTTAACATCGGCAGTCCAGCTCAGCTTTCAGAAGTGTTATTTACAAAGTTACAGCTACCGACGACGGGCATTAAAAAAGGCAAAACGGGCTATAGTACTGGCCAAAAAGAGCTAGATAAGCTACGTGGTCAACATCCAATCATCGAGTTAATTGAGCGCACTAGGGAGCTAGCCAAGCTTAAAAATACCTATGTGGACGCTCTGCCAAAACTAGCTGATGACCAAGACCGGATTCATACAACTTTCAATCAGGATGTTGCTAGTACCGGCCGACTTAGCAGTACAAATCCGAACCTGCAAAATATTCCAGTCCGAACCGATTTGGGCCGTCAAATTCGATCGGCCTTTGTGCCTGATGGCGATAAGATTTTTATCAGTGCCGACTACTCACAATTCGAGCTGCGGCTGGCGGCGATTCTAGCTGGCGACAAGGAAATGATTAATGACTTTAATGGTGATATCGATATTCATACCAAGACAGCTAGCGAGGTCTATAGCGTACCGATGGACGACGTCACTAAGCGCCAGCGTCGCGATGCTAAGGTGATTAACTTTGGAATTTTATACGGTATGAGTCCGCATGGCTTAAGTGCGGCAACTGGCATGACTTTTATTGAGGCCAAGAAATTTATCGACCGCTATTTTGAGCTGCGGGCGCCAATTCGACGTTATATTGAAGCGACCTTAACTCAGGCTCGGACTGATGGCTATGTCGAGACTTATTTTGGCCGTCGTCGCCCGACACCCGACATCCATAGCAGTAATTTTATTGTTCGTCAGAGCGCCGAGCGAGCGGCCGCTAACATGCCAATTCAGGGTACTGAAGCTGATTTGATGAAGCTGGCGATGCTTGAAGTCGATCAAAAACTGGACGGTCTGGGTGAGCAAATTCTTCAAATCCACGATAGTATTTTAGTCGAAGCACCGATCGAAAACGCCGACAAAATTGCCGAAATCTTAAAAAATACGATGGAAAATATTGCACCCCAGCTGGGCATTAAACTGCGTGTTGATGTTAGCATCGGCAAGGACTGGGGCGAACTGTAGATGGTCAAAATTCAGGTCATTCGCTTGCAACCGAGTGCTATTCTGCCGACGTATCAAACCGAGCATTCAGCTGGCATGGACTTGCACGCTTGTATCGATCAGCCAATAACTTTGCAGCCTCTTGAACGTGCTATGGTTGGCACTGGCCTAGCGATTGAGTTGCCGCCTGGATATGAGGCGCAAATTAGGGCTCGCAGTGGCCTATCGATTAAGCACGGTCTGACGATGGTTAATGGAATTGGCACGATTGATGCCGATTATCGAGGTGAGGTAGCGGCATTGGTTGTAAATCTTGGTAGCGATGATTTTGTAATTGAACCCAACATGCGCATCGCTCAAATGGTAATTTCAAAGTACGAAACTGCGGCTTGGCAGTTGGTTGATGGGCTCGGACAGACGAACCGTGGCCAAGGTGGCATGGGCAGCACTGGGGTGTCATCGCCATTGACTACTCGTCAGAAAGATACTAAGATATAGTCTATGGCAAGCTATCGAAATTCCCGAATTTTTCCAATTGCACTCGTCCTAATTATCGCCGCTGTAGCCGTGGCCGCACTTGTGTCGCTTACTCGTGCAATCTTTTTTAACACCTCTAGCTCTAACCAGGCGAGCGTCTCGCAAATCGATGCTAGTCGTCAAGCGCTACTCAGCACGACGGCTGATCGATCGGTTCGTATGACTGTGCGGGGCGCAATTGTGGCCGATGAACAGTTCCACTCCTATCAAATAACGATTACGCCATCGTCACGCGATTTGACGACCTATACCGGCTATCTGGATACAACCGTTGATAACGTTAGCCTGGGCAATAATGTCCCCGCCTATGAGCAGTTTGTCTATTCACTCGATAAGGCTAATATGGCAAAAGGTAGTGAGCTGACAGGTGACAAGAACGATACGCGCGGCATTTGTGCAACTGGACAGGTTTACGAGTTTGCGATTTTGCAGGCCGACAAATCGGTTAAGACTTTGTGGACTTCGACCTGTCGGGGGTCAAAAGGCTCGCTTGATGCCAGCGTTGATCAGCTTACGCAATTATTTGTCAGTCAAATTCCGAACGCAACTCAATTAATTAATAAAATTGGTCTATAAACTTTAAATTAAGGAGGCGACGACGTGGCTATAAAAGCAGTAATTTTTGATTGTTTTGGTGTGCTGATTGTGCCGGCTCAAGTAATGTTGGCGCGCGACTTTCCCGAAACAGTTGAAGACTTTCGAGATTTATCAATGCGGTCGGACTATGGCTATATCAGTCGTGATGAGTATAACCAGATGGCGGCCGAGCTGACTGGGCTAACTACCGAAGAGTTTCAAAAACGTTATTGGAATAGCCGAGTTCGCAATGAACCGGTTTTTGACTGGATTAATGATTTAAAAAAATCGAATAAATTCAAAGTTGGCATGCTCAGCAATATCAGTGTCTGGCGGCTTGAAGATTTTATCCCTAAAACTGAACGTGATCGGTTGTTTGACTCAGTCGTATTGTCGGGCGAAGAGGGGATGATTAAACCCTCACGCGAAATTTATGAACTGGCCGCTAGTCGGCTTGGCGTTGATATTTCGGAGTGCGTTATGATTGACGATTTGCTCGATAATGTCGATGGTGCCGAACGAGCCGGTATGCGGGCGATTTTGTTTGGCGATGTTGATCAGGCCAGAGAGGACTTTGATCGATTGATTGAGGCAGAAAATGCCTGAGCTACCAGAGGTTGAGACTGTTCGCGCTGGGCTGCATAAATTAATTATCGGTCGCGTGGTAAAAAGTGCTATTTCCGATAATCCAAAGAGCTTTCCAAACTCTGATATCGAGGTGCGGGAATTTTTAATTGATGCCGCCATTACTAATGTTCGCCGCCGTGCCAAGGTTTTGATGATTGACTTATCAACCGACTATAGCCTGATAATTCACCTTAAAATGACTGGCCAATTGGTTTTTGTTGGTGAGCAGCGCTTTGGCGCTGGCCATCCAAACGATAGCTTGATTGCGAATTTGCCCGACAAATCGACTCGCGTTACATTGGAATTTAGCGATGGCACGCATCTCTATTTTAATGATCAGCGTAAGTTTGGCTGGGTGCGATTAATGCCGACGGTCGAAATACCAAATATTGATTTTATGAAAAAGGTTGGTCCCGAGCCACTTGAGGCAGACTTTACGGCGACTGAATTTCAAGATCGCTTTAAGCGCCGTGCCGGTACCACAATCAAAGCTGCCATATTGGATCAATCGGTCATCGCCGG
>DAIDKB010000023.1 GCA_027451105.1 bacterium | reverse complement strand
CCTTTTCTAACCGTTTTTTGGTTGTGAAAGCAGCGCACCCTGTGTCCTTCTCCGCCTATCGTCTATAACCGATATATTGCTATAATCTGTTATAGCAGATATAATTAAAATATCGGACATAAGAGATAATCATGACCCACTATCCTATTCAACTGTCGACCCAATTAAGCCAACACTTAAGGTCATTTCGCCAGCACCGAAAAATGACCCAACGGCAGCTCGCCCAATCCTTAGGCCTCACTCAATCACGCATCGCAGACATTGAGGCTGACCCCGGCAAGGTGAGCGTGGAGAATCTGCTCAAAATTTTATCGGCCTTAAATGTGCAGCTGGTACTAGAAGATCAGAAAGATCGACCAGATCAATCCGCACTTGGCATTACCAAACCCATTGGGAGCCCACCCACTCAAGCCAACAACACAGCCTCTCCAGCAGCTGAACTGGGAGTGTTGCAAGCGAGCAAACGCAAAGCGCCGGGGAATAGTTGGTAATGCGCGCGCTCTCGGTCTGGATGAATGGCGAGCAAGTCGGACTTTGGACACAAGGCCGTGGCAATACCCACAAGTTTAGCTATGAAGCATCTTGGCTCAGCTCTCCCCACTGCCGCTCCCTTTCTTTATCGCTACCCATCTCTGCGAACTTAACGATTAGTGGCTCAGTGGTAGAAAACTACTTTGATAACCTTTTACCCGATAACGAGCGCATTCGTAAACGCATTGCGCAGATCCATAAAACCAAGAGCCAGGATGCCTTTGACTTACTTGAGCAAATCGGGCGAGATTGTGTGGGCGCAGTTCAACTCCTGCCGCCTAATGAAGCGCCAATCGCTTGGAATAAACTACAGTTTGATACCTTAGATACTGTCCAGATTGCACAACTATTGCGAGACACCCCAAATAGCCAAGGGTCTTTAGATACCGATCGCAGCGACTACCGCATCTCTTTGGCAGGCGCTCAAGAAAAAACCGCCTTACTCAAGTTAGGTGACCAATGGTGCAAACCCAAAGGAGCAACACCGACCTCCCATATCTTTAAGTTACCCATGGGCATGGTTGGCGGTCAAAATTTGAATTGGCGATACTCAGTGGAAAACGAATGGCTGTGTCTCAAAATTTTAGAAGCGCTTGGATTACCAGTGACCCATGCCGACATGGGACAATTTGAGGACCAAAAAGCACTCATTGTCGAGCGCTTTGATCGCCAGTGGATCGATTCCCCTTCATCCCCAGCTTGGTTAGCCCGCTTACCCCAAGAAGATTTTTGCCAGATCTTTGGATTACCACCATCCCTGAAATATGAATCTGACGGTGGACCGGGCATCGAGTCTTGTATCAAGGTGCTGAGCAACAGTCAGAACGCGGTGATCGACATGCAGATCTTTTTACTCGCGCAGCTAGCCTTTTGGTTATTGGGCGCCATTGATGGGCATGCTAAAAACTTTTCGATTCGGATCAAATCCCGCGATCAATATGAATTAACACCACTCTACGATGTACTATCAGTATGGCCAGTCATTGGCAAACGCGCAGATCAGATACCGCAGCAACGCGCCAAGATGGCTATGGCCATCCGGGGACGCAACACGCACTATCAACTCAATGAAATCCAAACGCGTCATTGGCAAGCCTTAGCCAAAAAACATGGCGGCGAGCCTACTTGGAATCTTTTTTTAAGTTTAGTTCATCACACTGAGGAAGCCATTGCGCGCGTGAAAGAACAACTGCCCCCCTCTTTTCCAACGGATGTAGCCAATACGATTTTTAAAGGCATGCTCAATCAAAAAGAAAAGTTTTTGAAGGGTTTGTGAGCGGTGTAAAAGCTTTCACGTACAACCATCTATATTGAGACCTATTCTCTGCGGCGAGATAACGGTGTTGTTGCTAAGAAAGGCAGCATAGCTGGGGTATTGAGTAGTTTTCCTATTCAACAAAGATTAAACTCAATCACACAAGCTCTAATCATCCTTATTATTGCTAATCTGCCGCTAAATCATCAAGCCTTTACTCGATCTCTTCTGTAAGCTGGACCTTGGGTCATGGTCAGCAACTATCATTTCGCTTAAATTGAGATCTGATCAAATTTGCGAATACTTGATAAGATCTTAGACATTTTCAACTTTGCTTGGCGCAATTCATAGTCAGACTGGAGGTTCATCCAGCTTTCTGCTCCCGTTCCAAAAAATATACCAAGGCGCAGAGCCGTATTGGCAGTGATTGCTCTTTGGCCCTTGACGATTTCATTAATGCGGCGTGGCACAACGCCGATCTCGTGGGCTAGGCGGTATTGGCTAATCGCCATTGGCTTTAAAAAGTCTTCAAGAAGTACCTCACCCGGGTGTGGCCATTTAATGGTTGTCATTTCTCTCTCCTTAATGGTAATCCACAATTTCAAC
>DAIDKB010000022.1 GCA_027451105.1 bacterium | reverse complement strand
GATATTCACAAAAAATATCACACCGCTACCCATCTGCTGCAATCGGCTTTGCGTCAACTTTATGGCCCAGAACTTCGTCAACATGGCAGCAACATCAATGAAGAACGCCTACGGTTTGACTTTAATCATGACGGTAAAATGACCGACGAAGACATCAAAAAAGCCGAAGACATGGTCAACGGCTGGATTGCGGCTGATTTGCCAGTAACCTTTAAAGAATATCCAACTCAGCAAGCGCTTGATATGGGCGCAATTGGTCCATTCGGCGAGCGCTACGGCGAGACGGTCAAAGTTTACCAGATGGGTGAAGGTGACAATATCGCTTCTCTCGAAATCTGTGGCGGCCCTCATGTCGAACACACCGGCCACTTGGCCGAGGGCGGCAAGACTTTCAAGATTGTCAAAGAAGAATCCAGCAGCGCTGGAATCAGGCGCATTAAAGCCGTTTTGGCCTAATCGCCAATCATTTGGTCTATTAGGTACGACAAGAGTTTGTCAAGAATAGGCGCGGTTAAGACCTCCTCTTTTTCTTGCGCGACTTTATATTGCCCTTCTCCGAAGTTTGCAATCGTTGCGTCTGACGTGTCAAACTGTAGTGTTCTCCTTAAGACCCTCGGCCTACTAACTGAGTAATCTTCACCGTCGAACAATATCACAAGTTGTTTACGTTCTTCTCCTGGCTGTACGAGGTCTTCGATGGTAGTTTCAATGCTAATATCAGCCTGGCTTGAAAGGCGGGCAGCTCTTGGCCTTGATGACCTTCCCGCACCTTTTACGGTACTTGCGCCGCTAGTTCTTTGGGATAGATTTCGGTGCGTCATAATCTGCGTCTGTCCGTTCATCATCGACTCTATCGTTTCTTGAACAGTCCATCGTTGGGATGAATCGAGCATGGAAATTATCCGCAGCTGTAGGTCGTCAGGCGATTTATATAACTCTGGCATAAAATAGCCAGCATCAAAAAGTATGCTTTCAATTTTTGTATTTTCAAAACTGAATATACTCGAAAAACCATCTGATATAGGATTTAGCATGTCGTCCATTTTTGCTATTGGCTGAGGGCATAGCCGTGTGCTGCCATCTAAGGATTTAATAACTGGAATGAATCTGCCGTCCAACATCCTCTTCATAACAAGAGATTCATTGTTTGACGATATTACAGGTATGGTTAGATTTTGTATACCAATTGAATCAGTCTTGGGAACGTAACCAAGTTCAAGATCCCAGATTCTCTCGGGGTCGATTCGTTGGCCTGTGATAAATTCAAAATCACTCTGCTTATCTTGATTATGGATAGGTCGAGTGCGAGGCACATACAGACCGAGATGGGCTACGTAGCCTAATGGCTCGAATTGTCGTTCAAAGGGCGCCGTGAGCAACGCATACAGTTCCGATGCGCTTCTTGCAAAGTGTTCGGAGGAGCTTTCTGTGCCAGTTTGTCTTTCGTTAGTCATCTTTTTATTATACCATAAATATACATTATGCACAACTCTTTGTGAGCATAAGCACCTTTGGTATATAATGGTACTTACTCATGGTATTTGAAAAATTACGAACAGGCCGCAAACCCGACGCATCAAATGATTATATTGTCGCTCTGGACATTGGAACGGAGTTTGTTAAAGCGCTAATCGCCAAACTAGAAGATGACAGTCTAAGTATTGTTGGTGTTGGTCGCGCTCGCCAAGAACTTAGTGATATGCACTCTGGGGCAATTGCCGACATCGCTGGTGTTGTCCGTAACTGTGAGGATGCCTTGTCGCAAGCCGAATCGCAGGCTGGTCTACAAGCTAAGCGAGTAGTAATTGGTATTGCTGGTGAGCTAGTTAAGGGCGTAACCAATACGATTCGCTATCGCCGACCGCAACCAGACCGTCCACTGGATACGGCCGAAATGGAATTTATTATTGAAAAGGTGCAAGAACGAGCTCAGCGCAAGGCGCAAAAGCAAATTGCGCTTGAAACAGGCAATGAAGATGTCGAAGTTAAGCTGGTGAACAGTGCTCTGGTCAGTATCCATATTGATGGCTACAAGATCAGCAACCCAATTGGTTTTCAGGGACGCGATGTTGCGGTTCAGATTTATACTGCTTTTGCACCAATGGTCCATATTGGTGCTCTTGAGAGGGTTGCCGATGAATTATCGCTTGAACTTTTGGCGGTCGCAGCTGAACCATTTGCCGTCAGTCGCAGCTTGCTAGGTAGCGATGCCGGTAGTAACTTTACTGCCATTTTGGCCGATGTCGGTGGTGGTACAACTGATATAGCTGTAGTCAATGACGGTGGTGTTGAAGGTACCAAGATGTTTGGCATTGGTGGACGCAGCTTTACGCGCACGATTGCCAGCGAAATGGACTTATCTTACAAAGATGCTGAAAAGCTAAAGGTTAACATTGATAACAGCCAGATTAAACCAAGTGTCGCCAAGGAAGTAAATGCTGCTATCGATAAGACTCTTGAAGTTTGGGTGGCCGGTGTTGAGCTGGCCTTAAGTGAATTTGACTCGGTCGATCACTTGCCAAACCGAATCTTACTATGTGGCGGTGGTGCCAGCCTTAATAAATTGGTTGAAGCTTTAAAACGCGACGAATGGCATAAGGATTTGCCATTCTCTAAAAAGCCGGTTGTTCAATACATCCAGCCATCGGAAGTTATTGGTATAACTGATACAACCGGTGGTGCCAATGACCATACATTTATTACCGCCATGGGCCTTCTGCGGGTTGGCTATGATACAATAATGGGCAGTGGAGAAGGTGATTCAATCAAAGAAAAACTGAATCGGATACTTAGAATATAGTTATGAACAAAGACGTTATTTACATTGATGTCGAAGATGATGTCACGGCCATAATTGGTAAAATCAAAGCCTGCAAAGAGAACATCGTTGCATTAGTGCCGCCAAAACACGTCGGTATTTTACAGAGCGCCGTTAATTTGCGTCTGCTTGATAGGATGGCTAGTTCAAGCCATAAACGTTTAGTATTGATTACCAATAACCAGGCGTTGATTGGCCTGTCGGCCGTGGCTGGTATACCGGTTGCTAAGAACTTACAGAGCAAACCGGAGTTGGCCCAGATATCGGCCCTGTCGGTTGACGATGGTGAAGATGTAATTGATGGATCGCAGCTACCAATTGGTGAGCTAGCGCAAACGGCCCGCAAGTCTTCACCGACCGATGATGTTTCCGATAAAGAACTAAATACGATTAATATCGACGACGATGCCGTATCGGTTGCGGCCCTTGGCGGGGCTATTCGAAACCCGGCTGTTTCAAGAAGCGTCACGAAGGCGACAAAAGGCACTAAAGTGCCGAACTTTACATCTTTTAGGAAGAAACTATTTCTAGGTATCGGTGCTGGTGTTTTACTGATTGCATTTTTGGTCTGGGCCCTGGTGTTTGCTCCGGCGGCTACGGTGATTATTACCGCCCGTACAACACCAGAGTCGGTTAGTGCTACTGCTACCCTTGGCGGTAATGTGGCGTCTGACACGACAAAAGGTATTATTAAGTCAATTACCCAACAGACAAAAAGTGATGTCAGTGTTGATTTTACGGCAACCGGACAAAAGAACAACGGCAATAAGGCTACTGGGAGTGTGAAGTTTTCCAATGATTCGCTCAGCAGTGTATCTATACCAGCGGGTACGGCTTTACAGACTTCGTCTGGTTTAGTCTTTACTACTGATAGCGGTGTTATTGTTTCAGGAGCAAGCTTTCCTTGCGGCTCAATTACTTGTGCCACGCCAGGTTCAGCAACAGGTTCGGTCACGGCTTCAGACGGCGGTGCTAATTATAACGGCGCCTCGGGCAGTTTAAGTGGTAGCCCAAGTGGCGTAACGGCACAATTTACAGCGCCAACTAGTGGTGGAACTGATAATATTGTCACGGTTGTGACCGCGGATGACGTCCAGAAAGCATCGGTATTACTGGCGCAACAGTCATCTGACTCGGTTAAGCAGCAACTAACTAAGCAATTTACAAATGGCGAAACCGTTATTGCGGATAGCTTTACAGTAAGCGCGGCTGCACCGGTATCGACTCCTGCAGTCGATGCACAGGCGACTGATGGTAAAGCTAAGCTAACGGCAACTACTACGTATACGATTACTGCAATCGCTAAGCCTGACTTAGAGCTTTTCCTGAAAGATTCGCTTAATAAGCAGCTGACCGGTAATGCCAACCAGCGGGTTTATGACGACGGTATTAACAACGTCCAGGTCAGCGGCTATAACAAAGCTGCCGATGGTAGCGCAACCGTCAAGATCATGAGTCAGGGTCAGATTGGGCCAATGATTGATGAGGCTAAACTCAAAGACCAAATTAAGGGTAAGATATTTGGCGATGTCCAGTCTATCGTTAGCGCTATTCCTGGGGTTGATAATGTAGATATTCAGTTCTCGTATCCATGGGTCCGCAACGTACCGAACGACGTCAAGAAGATTACCATCCAGTTTAAAGTTCAAAATGCACAGTAAAAATATAGTTTGCTTAGATGTCGGCGAAAAGCGTATCGGCGTAGCTGTTGCAGATACGGCTATTCGGATTGCCATACCGCTTGAAACCGTTGAAGTTGATGGCCAGGAGCTGGCAGCGCTTGAGAAAATCATCATAGGTGAGGGCGCTGACCTGGTTGTAATTGGCTATCCGCGTAATCAATCTGGCGAGGCGACCGCTCAGACTCACTTTGTCGAAGAATTTAGCTATAAGCTGAAAGACATTGCCAAAGAAATAGTTTTTCAGGACGAGTCACTAACCAGTGTTCTTGCCGAAGATCGCCTCAAAAGTTATAAGAAGCCTTATAAAAAGGGTGACATTGACGCCTTAGCAGCGGCAATTATCCTGCAGGACTACCTTGAGGAAAATCACGATGAACGACATTAAGCCTACTCGGCGCATTCCTGTCGCGCCGCCGATGCAGAGTCCGGCTTTGTCCAATAATAAGCCAACCCCAATCGTTCCAATACCACTACAGCCGATACATCCTCATAAAAATCGTATCAAACCACCAGTAAAGAATCGGTTAATTTTTATAGCGGCAGCTATCTTTGCGGCCATTATTGGTATTATTGTTGCCTGTATTGCTTGGTACAATATGCAGCTAAGTGCCAAAGGCTCAGATTTGCGTCAGCTGACACTAGTGGTGATTAAACCGGGCACCAATCCAACTGAGATCGGTAAATTACTGCAAGATAAATCAATTATCAGAAGTGGCTTTGCTTTTAATATTTATTCACGGCTTAGTCATAAGCAGTCAGAGCTGCAGGCGGGAACGTATCGACTATCACCAGCCGAGACTATTCCGCAGATTATTGACCATTTGGTTAACGGGACAGTTGATCAGTTTAGTATAAGGTTCTTGCCGGGCGCCACGTTAAAACAAGACCGTCAAGTGCTGCTTGATGCCGGTTTTGCGTCAACTGATATTGATGCGGCCTTAGCGAAGACGTATGACTCAAATATTTCGCCATTATTCACCGGTAAACCAGCAGACGCTGATTTGGAAGGCTATATTTATGGTGATACCTATAATTTCAGTACCGGTGCAACCGTCGATGATATTTTACAGCGAACATTTACGGAATTTGAGAGTGTCATTGAGCAAAATGACCTAGTAAACAGTTTCGCGTCGCATGGGCTTAATCTGTATCAGGGTATTATTTTGGCCTCAATCGTTCAGCGTGAAATGACAGCGCCGGCCAATACCACCGATCCTTCAACAGATCAACGCCAGGTTGCTCAAGTCTTTTATAGTCGATTGGCACAAAATATGCCTCTTGGATCAGATGTAACTTATCAATACGCAGCTGATAAATTAGGGGTTGCTCGTGATGTTAATCTTGATTCGCCATATAATACCAGACGCTATGCAGGCTTGCCGCCGGGCCCAATCGCTAATCCCGGCATTACCGCCCTTAAGGCTGTTGCTAATCCGGCGGACACTAACTATCTATTCTTCTTAAGTGGTGATGACGGCATAACATACTTTGCCCAGACCGAGGCCGAGCATCAAGCCAACATCACCAATCACTGCCAGGTAAAGTGCAGTCAACTATAAGTTTTTATAGCTAAAGAATAAATTGACAACATAAGCAATACTTGATAAACTAACTAACAGCACATTTGTGTATCCAACTACTGGTATGACTAACCGGTCATGCCTAGCGAGTGGGAATATTTGGATCACAACATGAGCCTACCAATAAATGTCGCACGGGTACCGAAAAAGAACACACTTAAGAAAAATATCAAACTTATAAGATTGGTCGACAAGTACCCCGTTCTAAGCGAGAAGAAAGACAGAGTAAGGTAGTCGCCCTTGTAGTAATACAGGCGGCAGGAGAACGAAAATTCGTAATCAGATCGCGAAGAACATTAGTTCCGCATCAACTGTTGCCCTACGTCAGCAGGTATTAGCCCGTCATCATCGCAAACGTGCGAAAAGCGGACCCAAAGCCTCGACAATCGCGGTATACGCCAGTGTTTTTGCTCTCATTATTGCAGCCGTTGCTGTAGGCTATCGCCAACCCCAAGCGAAAACTGGTATTGCTAACGCCGCTACCCTTGCGTCAACCACCCAGACGCAGCCAACCTCGGTCGACCAAGTGGTCGCTAGTGACATTGCTGCCAATTTAGCTCAAACCGCAAACTTATCAGTGGCGCCAAATGTGGCCAACATGGCGGTTTCTGCCAAGATTACTAGTGAGCTGGCTCAGTCTAGTGACACTTCTATTACTAAACCGCAAATTATCCAGCCAACCTCACAGAGCCGCGCGGTTACTTCGTACATGACTAAAGCTGGTGATACGGTTGACTCGGTTGCTGCTCAATATGGTATTTCAAAGGATACCGTAAAATGGGCTAACAATTTAACATCTGACGCCCTAGACCCTAATGTTGTTTTGAAGATTCTGCCAACTGACGGAGTATTGTATACGGCTAAGGATGGTGATACGGCGCAATCGATTGGTGATAAATACAAAGTAGACCCTGCCCGCATCATCCTTTATAACGACCTTGACCAGAGTGGCGTTCAGGCTGGTATGCAGCTCGTTTTGCCGGGCGCAATCTTACCAACCGACGAACGACCAGGTTATATTGCTCCAGTAGTCGTAAGAACAGTCAACTATGGCGCGGCGGACATTACCGGATATAGTGCTGGTTACAGCGGTAAGTCGTGGCGCATCAAAGTCGGTACACCGATGTATCCAGGTAATGGCTATGCCTTCGGTAACTGTACGGCCTACGCTTATGACCGTCGCGTTGAACTTGGTCTACCGGTTGGCGGCAACTGGGGTAATGCAACCACCTGGACCTACTTCGCTGCGATGGCTGGATTGGCCGTCAATCACACACCATCGGTTGGTGCAATTATGCAAAACGGTGGTTACTTTGGACACGTGGCGATTGTCGAGTCGATTCTGCCGAATGGTGATTTGTCGATTAGTGAAATGAATGCCAGCTTCCCTGGCGGTGGATTTAACATCGTATCAGGACGTATCGTACCTGCTTCGGTTGTTGGTCAATATGCCTACATTCACTAGATTTATCTAGCAGTATAAATCGCCTCTGTTAAATCAGGGGCGATTTTGCTATAATAAGGCCAATATGTTTGTCGACACCGCCAAAGTATTTATTCAAGCAGGCAAGGGCGGCGACGGAGCCGTCAGTTTTCGTCATGAAATTTATATTGATAAAGGTGGCCCAGATGGTGGTGCTGGTGGTAAGGGTGGCGATGTTATCTTTGTTGCCAGTGAAGACCTTAATACTTTATTAGATTTTCGCTACAAGCCAGAACTTAAGGCCGGTATGGGCCAAAACGGTTCTAAGCGTGATCGCCACGGTCGCGACGGTGAAGCCCTGTATGTCAAAGTGCCAATGGGCACGGTTGTCCGACGCGATGGTAAGATAATTGCTGATTTGACTGAAAATGGTCAAAAAGTTGTCATTGCCAAGGGCGGCGACGGCGGTTTTGGCAATGCTCACTTTAAAAGTTCAGTTCGTCAGACGCCGCGCATCGCTGAAAAGGGTGAGATCGGTGATACTTTTGAGGCCGAACTTGAGCTTAAGCTGCTAGCTGACGTTGGTTTAGTCGGCTTTCCTAACGCTGGAAAATCAACTTTTTTGAGTGTCGTCAGTAATGCTCGTCCTGAGATTGCCGATTATGCCTTTACGACACTAACGCCAAATCTTGGCGTAGCTGACATTGACGACGGTAGTCTGCTAATTGCCGATATCCCTGGTTTAATCGAAGGTGCGAGCGAAGGTAAAGGCCTGGGTGACGACTTTTTGCGTCATATCGAGCGTACGGCCGTCTTGCTACATATGATTGATGTTTATACCGATGATATCGCGGCCGCTTATCAGACGATTCGTAGCGAATTAGCCAACTATAACGCCGATCTGGCGACTCGTCCCGAGATTATCGCCTTGACCAAGATTGAAGGTCTTGATGATGATATTATTCAGATGCAGATTGATGCAGTTAAGTCCGTAGCCGTTGCTGACGCTGAAATCTACACCATATCATCGAGCGCTCACGCTGGCGTCAAAGAGGTGCTTCGGGCATTGCGCCGTAAGGTTATCGAGACGCGTAAAGCGGCCCTTGAAGAAGACATTGAAGATGACGACGAGGAATACGAAACCATTAGTCTTGGCGCTAACCAGATTGCTGAAGGTTGGACAGTTGAGCAGCGGGTTGATGAAGACGGCTTGCCGTATTTTCGTGTTGTCGGTGACAAGATTGAGAAGTTTGCCCGTCGAACTGATTTTGATAACTACGAAGGTGTTAACCGCCTCCGTGACATTATGAAAAAACTTGGCATAATCCACGAATTGAGCCGCAAGGGCGCTCAAGGCGATAGCCTAATTGAAATCGGCGATGATCGTTTTCCGCTCCAAGAGCAATAAAATCCTTAGATATGAAAAGCCCCGCGCATAAAATCATGCACGGGGCGGTTGGCCAGCGGGCTGGCCGGTTGTGTTGCGACTTGATCAGACGTGGTACTTCAGCTCGTCCTCGAAGACCGGCTTCAGGCCCTTGTCGTCCAGGTCGATCGTGAGCTTCACGGCGAACCAGCCGCCCTTGCTCTCGAAGTTCATCTCCGCGGAGATCTTCTCGGTGTTGAAGTGCAGCTCGTCGAGCCACACCCCGCACTCGTCGCCGTCCAGGACCAGTCGGGTCTCGATGATGCTGGTGTAGTCGTTGACGTCGATCTCCATCTGGTTGGGCCACATCATCAAGATGTTGATCTTCAGGCCGAGCGAGGCCATCGCCTTGACAATCTCGTCGCGGTTCTGGGCCGCGAAGTCGTCCTTGACCTTGCGCCACTCGGAGCTGTAGAACTCGAGCCCCTTGTCGTCGGACATAACACACTCCTTTGGTAGTGCGGTCGCGTACTTGACTATAGTACCATTTATATTTGAAAAAGTCAAGTAATAAGCACCAGGACTGGACTATTAAAGAATTTGAGTTCGGGGCCCCAATAGCTTACGCGACATTATGAAGAAAATGGGCATTACGCACGAATTGAGCCGCCAGGGCGCTCAAGGTAATAGCCTGATTGAGATTGGCGAAAGCCGCTTCCCGCTGCAAGAACAGTAGTAATATTACAATTCTAAAAATACATATTGACAAATATACAAGTTTATGATATCATTCAATACAGTTTCGATGAGATGAGTCTCTCGAACGACATTTTGACAAGCTGGATATATACAATATAGTCGCTCAAGCTGAGCACCCCTGCATTTCCTAGCGAGAGGATTCTGATGTGAACACGTCAGGCTTCACCTAGCCGCTGTTATTACGATACGCGGCCGGCGTGCGGCAAAAACATTCACCAACGAGACCCCTGGAGGACTCATGCGTCGACATATGTAGATGAGATCCGCGCTTAGCGGATCTCGGAGGGGCTTACATTGGGATTGGAGTGACTATCATCGCCCTAGATGCGACTAGGCGCGAATACACTCCGGGGCTATTGCCCTCCCAGCGATGTATCCGAAGGTGGCCTGGCCACGCGCGGTGCCCATCGAGCCTCACTCAATCATGTGCGAGGGGCGAGTCAATGACGACCCGCCCCTCGCACAGATTAAATATCCAGCTTGTCATTTTCAATGAATTTTTACAGACGCGCTAATTGGCGCGTTTTTTGTTATGCTTGTATATATGCCCAAGACTTTCTTTTTTTACGACCTTGAGACCAGTGGCTTAAGCCCTCAAGAGTCACGTATTATGCAATTTGCTGGCATCAGGGCTGATATGGAGTTAAAGCAGCTTGGCGAGCCTGTAAATGTGCTTGTAAGGCTAAATGATGACGTTTTGCCTAATCCCGAGGCTTTGATGGTAACCGGTATTACGCCGCAGCAGACTCAGGCCGATGGTTATAGTGAGGCCGAGTTTGCCAAAATGCTGATGGAGGATATCTTTACCGAAGATACCATTACGGTTGGCTTCAATAATATTCGTTTTGATGATGAGTTTATTCGTCATTTATTTTGGCGTAATTTTTATGATCCATATGAGTGGAGTTGGAAGGATGGCCGGTCGCGTTGGGACTTGCTCGATGTTGTTCGGATGACGCGGGCTTTGCGACCAGAGGGGATTGAATGGCCGGTTAATGATAAGGGCCAGCCGGTAAATCGCCTAGAGCTTTTAAGCGGCGCCAATGGCCTTGATCACGTTAAAGCTCACGATGCTTTAAGTGACGTTGAGGCATTAATTGCGGTGACGCGTCTGATTAAGGATAAGCAACCTCGTTTGTATGACCATCTGTTTAAATTGCGCGACAAAAATGAAATAAAAAAGCTGGTTAATCTGGATGATAAACAGCCTTTCGTCTATGTTAGCGGTCGGTTGGGCGGTGAATTTAATAGCGCATCCGTAGCTTTCCCGCTAACAGCTGGTAAAAACGGCAATATCGTCGTGTATGATTTGCGCTATGATCCCGCGCCTTTTTTGGGGCTAAGCCAGAATGATCTGGCAAAAAAACTTTATGCCACCTGGGAAGAGCGCCAAAAGGATGGCTTTATCAAGTTACCGGTCAAAGAATTGCAATATAACAAGGCTCCAGCTGTAGCTCCGATGGGTGTACTAAGCCAAGGTGATGGCTGGAAAAATATCGGCTTGGATGAGGCTACGATCGTTAAAAACCGCAATAAACTACTGTCGGTACCAGCTTTTGCCGAAAACTTACGTAGTCTGTTTGAAAAAAAGCCGGACTACAAAAAATCGACCGACCCCGAGGGGCAACTCTACGACAGTTTTGTGCCTGATATTGATAAGGTCAGAATTGAATCAGTTCGTAATGCCAGCGAGCGTGATTTGGCTGATTTTCATCCTAATTTCGTTGATGAGCGCTTGTCGCCGCTACTGCTGCACTATAAGGCGCGTAACTTTCCAAAAACACTGGCCGAGGATGAATCAATTGCTTGGGAAAAGTGGCGCTCGGCAAGGATTTCGGCTGAGCTGCCAGCCTTTATGAAGTCGCTATCGGGATTAATGGCCACAACAAAAGATGATAACAAACAATTTATCCTGCAAGAGCTGCAATTATGGGCCGAGAGCGTCCTGCCAGCTGATATTGATGGCTAATTAGATAGCTTTGTGTTTGACCTGGGTATCAGCTACAAGAATTGAGCGGACTAGTGGCCAAACGGTGATGCGTAGGATGATGACTGTAATTGCTGTAGCTGTAGCGGCCATAACATCGATTGGTGAGATGACGATATTGGTGCCAGGCACAATGCCGGCAAAGACAAAAAGAATCATTTGTTGGCCAAAATTAATCGTATCTAAAAATATGGCAGCCGATCCAATTATAGATAAGGTGATTATTAATTTTCGCATAGCACAACCTCTTTAAAATATTATTTCTGTTCAGTCAATTTAACACTAGTTGACTAGTTATGCAACGATAAGCGTGATGTAGGTCACAAGGACTGGAAAATCGAGCCATTTTGGAGTACAATGGTCAAGATATGTCAGAGGTGATTAAAGTAGTTGGTGCCCGTGAGCACAACCTTAAAAATGTTAATGTCGAGATACCGCGCGATAAGTTAGTTGTAATTACGGGACTATCTGGTTCTGGTAAGTCGTCACTGGCTTTTGATACCATTTATGCCGAAGGTCAGCGTCGTTATGTTGAAAGTCTATCAAGTTATGCTCGACAGTTTTTAGGCATGATGGAGAAGCCGGATGTCGACCAAATTGACGGCCTTAGTCCCGCTATTAGTATCGACCAAAAATCGACCAGTCGTAACCCGCGCAGTACCGTAGCAACGGTTACCGAAATCTATGATTATTTACGTCTGCTTTATGCTCGCATCGGTGTACCGCACTGTCCGATTTGCGGTAAGCCGGTCTCGCGCCGTACTCCCGAAACGATTATTGATGAAATTATGAAGTTTACCGAGGGTACCCGTCTGATGATTATGGCGCCGATTGTCCAAAGCAAAAAAGGTGAGTTTGCTCATATTCCTGAACAATACCGCCGACTTGGTTTTGCCCGGGCGCGGGTTGACGGCGTGGTGTACTCGCTTGACGAGTTCCCAGAGCTTGATAAAAAGTACAAACACGATATTCAGATTGTGGTTGACCGTGTCGTCATTAATGCTGATATGCAGGGTCGCGTCACTCAGTCAACCGAACAGGCGCTCGAGATTGCTGATGGTATTGTCTCGGTCTTGAACGTTGATAATGAAGAAATCTCAACCTATAGCCAGCGTTACGCCTGTTTGGATCACCCAGATGAGGATATTCCCGAGCTAGAACCACGCTTATTTAGTTTCAACGCGCCACAAGGAGCTTGCCCGGTTTGTACCGGTCTTGGTAGCCGCCTGGAAGTTGACCCCAGCCTAGTTTTTAACCCAAATCTGACAATTTCAGAGGGTGCGATTCGTCCATATAATCGTGTTAATAGTGACGCTTGGTATATGAAGCGTCTGGACGAAGTCGCCAAAGCACATGGCTTTAGCCTACAGGTACCAGTTAAGGATTTGTCAGAGGCTGACCTCCAGAAGGTTCTGTATGGTACTGGCGATCAAAAGTACACCGTTCCACTTGGCGGCGGTCGTAGTTACGAGTCGGTTTATGAGGGCGTGATTCCCAACCTAGAGCGCCGTCACCGCGAGACCGATAGTGACTTTATGCGCAAGGATATCGAGCGTTTTATGCGTGAGCGCCAATGCTACACCTGTAAGGGTGCGCGCCTAAAGCCAGTGGTTCTGGCGGTCACGATTCATGGCCTGAATATTATGGACATCTGTAATTTAGACGTTGATTCAGCTCTCGACCTATTTGAAAACAGCCTATCTCTAAATGATCAAGAGCAGTTTATTGCAACGCAAATTATGAAAGAGATTAAAGCTCGCCTTGGCTTTATGAGCAATGTCGGCCTGAACTACCTAGAACTGGCACGCGCTGCCAATACGTTGAGCGGTGGTGAGGCGCAGCGCATCCGCTTGGCAACCCAAATTGGGTCAGGTTTACAGGGCGTGTTGTATGTACTGGATGAGCCGTCAATCGGCTTACACCAACGCGACAACGACCGACTAATCGAGACCCTAAAGCGACTGCGTGATCTGGGTAACACGGTTTTGGTGGTCGAGCACGATGAAGATACGATTCGTCAGGCTGACTATTTGATCGATATGGGACCTGGCGCTGGCCTAGCCGGTGGGCTAGTTGTTGCTGCCGGTACGCCCCAAGAAGTAGCTGACAATAAAGACAGCCTAACTGGTCGGTATCTAAATGGCACCGAGAAAATCGATACTCCTAAAAAGCGTCGCACCATTATGAAAGACCGTCAGTTGGTTGTGCGCGGCGCCCGTGAGAATAATCTAAAAAATATAGATGTAGCTTTTCCTCTAGGTGTGATGACAGTTGTCAGTGGCGTTAGCGGCTCGGGAAAATCAACGCTTGTGAATGACATTCTAGCCAAAGAATTATCGGCTCGTTTGCATCGTTCACACGAGATTCCAGGACTCCACGAAAATATTGAAGGCATTAAGCATCTAGACAAGGCGATTATTATCGACCAGTCGGCTATCGGTCGAACGCCGCGTTCCAACCCAGCCACTTACACTGGTGTCTTTACGCCAATTCGTGAATTGTTTGCTGGTACGCCAGAAGCCAACATCCGTGGTTACAAGGCTGGACGCTTTAGCTTTAACGTCAAGGGTGGTCGCTGTGAGAACTGTCAGGGTGATGGTGTTATCAAGATTGAAATGCACTTTTTGCCAGATGTTTATGTTACTTGTGATGTCTGTAAGGGCAAGCGCTACAACCGCGAAGCGCTTGAGATTAAGTACAAGAATGCCACTATCAGCGACGTGCTAGAGATGACCGTCGAGCAAGCCGCTAAGTTTTTTGAAAACATTCCAACAATTGCTCGAAAACTTGACACGCTAGTCGATGTTGGCTTGGGTTATATTCACTTGGGTCAGCCTGCGACGACGTTTAGTGGCGGTGAAGCGCAGCGCATTAAGCTTGCCAGTGAACTATCACGTCGGGCGACTGGCAAGACGCTTTATATTCTTGACGAGCCAACAACTGGGCTGCATAGTGCTGATGTCAAACGTTTGCTTAGCATCTTGCAAAAGCTGGTTGAAGGTGGCAATAGTATGGTGATTATTGAGCATAACTTGGACGTTATTAAAACGGCTGACTATGTTATTGATATGGGGCCTGAGGGTGGTCTGGGCGGCGGTCGCGTAATCGCCGCTGGCACGCCTGAAGAAATTGCCAAGGTTGAAGCGTCATATACAGGACGCTACCTAAAGCCAATGCTTTAAAGTAAATAGTTACTTTTTAGAAAACAAATTCTTGACTTCGTATTTTGTTGCGCTCCAAATGGCTTGGCGCTGCTTTTTGTCTTTTAGTAAGTGAAAAATTGCAGGTGAAATTGACAATATAACAATCAAAATTACGATTGGCAGCAAAACGGTGTCGATGCTAAGACCCATCGAGACGAACCACTGACTTAGGAAATAACCAGCGTAGGTGACAGTGGCGGTCCAAAATACAGCACCAATAACATTGAAGGCGATGAACTTTTTAAACTCTAGCTTTGCCACGCCGGCCATAACAGGTGCGAAGGTACGGATAATCGGGATAAACTGAGCTAGAATAATGGTCTTACCACCATTTTTCTCGTAGAAAGCGTGAGCGCGCTGGACGTATTCTTGCTTAAACAAACGAGCATCTGGCTTTTTAAAAATCTTTGGTCCAATTCGTCGACCAAGTGTGTAGCCAGTGCTGTTTCCTAGGACGGCCGCTAAGAATATCAGTCCAACTAGCAGATTAATATTAAGATTCAAAATGTGGGATGCGGCCAAAAAACCAGCCGTAAATAGCAAGCTGTCGCCCGGCAAAAAGAAGCCGATCATAAGGCCGGTTTCGGCAAAAACGATAGCCATTACACCGAAAACACTGGCGATTTTTATAAATTCGATGAGGTCTATTCCAGGAATCATAACTCGTTTTATTTTATCATGCTCGGCACGTAATTGTTAAAAATGCTATAATGGTTTTTAACACGTCAAGTGGAATAAGGAGTTCAAGATGCAGAATATGTCTTTAAAATTAGAGAAACGTACTGTTAATGGTAAGCAGGTCTTTAAACTTCGCGATGAAGGTCAAGTTCCAAGTGTAGTCTACGGTGGAAGTGCCGAGCCAATTTCGACGCAATCGCCAATTGTTGAAACCACTAAGGTTGCTCACGAAGCCGGCAAGCACTCACCAATTGACATTACGATTGATGGCAAAAAGAAACTAGCTATTATCAAGTCGATTGATTATGATCCAGTCAAGCACGTTTTGCGACACGTTGCCTTTCATACGATTAAGCAAAACGAAACAATTACAACCGAAGTGCCCGTCGTCCTGGTTGGCTTGGGTGAAAGTGCTGCCGAGCGCGCTGGCCTGGTTATTTTACAGGCAATCGAACATCTCGAAATTAAAGCCTTGCCAGCCAAACTACCAGAGGCTCTTGAAATTTCAGTCGCGGATCTTGCGACTGACGAAGATAGGTTGACTGTCGGTGATATTAAACTTCCTGAAGGTGTTGAGTTTGCTGATAACGAACAGGACACGGATCTTGTTATTGCCAACGTTTACGAGCCAGGCGCCCTGCAGGCTGCCAATGATGCCGCCGGTGGAGAAGCTGAGCCAGAAGCAGCCGAAGAGGTTGCGACTGAAAATGGTGCCGAAGAAGCTACTAAGTCAGCCGAAGAAGCAAAGTAATTTAGTTTTTGACGTATAAAAATATCCGCATCAATTGGTGCGGATATTTTATTAAGGAGTCGTCGTAATAGTTAGATGATCGCCCCGCGACAGAGAGTGTTGTTGGTAGTAGAGTCGCCCTGATATGGTTTCTCATCTACACTTTTGCAACACTCTCTGCCGGGGTTGATCAGGAGACCTGCCTTGCGAGTCGACCTTCTTCGTGGCGAACCGCGCGGTCGGCGTCTCGCCGAGTACCGATTGCACCGTGGCTGGATCGGTCGTCCCGCTTGACGCGGTTGGATTTGCCGTCACGGTGTCTGCGATGTACGTCCATCACGGTGACCGGTACATACCAGCCGTCGTTCATGTACACCAGTTCGTTCTCGGCATACATCTGCCAGATGGCATCGTTGATGATGTACCATCTCATCAGATTGACGAATCGGCTGATTTCTTGCCTTCCGATCCGCATCCCCGCGAAGTACTTGGCCGGGATGTCGGCACCGCTGAACAGGGCTGATCGGCGGCGGCCGATGTCCTGCGGTGAGCGCATACGGTGCTCGTAGGGCGACAAGCCGAATTGACGCTCACGAGCCCGTTGCCGGTTGAGTCGGTCGTACCTGCGTCGATCATACTGATCAACCAGGTCGGTCAAGTGTTCGACCCGACGCTTGTCTCCGGTGTGCTCGATCTCGTGGTTCATTCCCAGGCCAGCGAGCGGCTTCTCGGCGAAGCGAATTGCCTCAAGAACGCGGCGGCGTCCTTCGGCAAGCCGATCGCGGTAGGCTTTGTCGCTAAGAAACTGCTCTGGCCTTTCTGAGAAGTACATCACTCTGACGGGCACATACGAAGCCTTGCCGCTCGAGTCGAAAGTTATCGGCATAAGCTGTCTCCTGATCATGGTAGGTGCGTCGCGCGTCTGGCCAATCTAATGGCGGGGCGCAGGGTTCGAGTTGTTCCCTCCGTTTGGTGTTGCGATAATTATATCTAACACTAGGCCGAACTTAATTGCAATCAAAAACCTAAAAATGGTCTAATCTTCGATAAAACCGCCTGATTGATGCGCCCATAGATTGGCGTAGGTGCCGCCGTGAGCGATTAATTCCTTGTGTGAACCTTGCTCGACAACTTGACCATTATCGAGCACTATAATTCGATCAAGTTTAGCGATAGTCGATAGGCGATGAGCGACTACGATGCTGGTGCGTCCTTGCATTAATTTAGTGAGAGCGTTCTGAATTAATTTTTCGGTCGAACTATCAAGTGCCGAAGTGGCTTCGTCTAGTACTAGAATTGGTGCGTCTTTTAAGATAGCCCGGGCAATCGCAATCCGTTGCCGTTGGCCACCCGACAATTTGACTCCGCGTTCACCAACGATCGTATCAAAACCTTGAGGCAACTTTTCGATAAATGATAAAGCGTTAGCTTGTTTGGCGGCTTCATAAATCTGCTGCTCGCTAGCGGCTAAGTTGCCATAAGCGATGTTTTCGCGCAGCGAGCGGTGAAACAAAGCTGGATCTTGCGGCACATAGGCGATATTTTTGCGTAAACTAACCTGTGTAACTGTTCGGATATCAACACCATCAATCTTAATTGAGCCGTCATCAATGTCGTCAAACCGCAACAGTAGTTTAGTTAAGGTAGTTTTACCTGCGCCCGATACGCCAACAACTCCAACTTTTTGACCCGACGGAATCGTGAGCGACAAGTTGTTTAGGACTTTAATGTCAGGATTATCGCGGTATGTATAACCGACGTTTTCAAGGATAATTTCACCCTTTTTAAGGATTAGTTTTTTAGCATTTGGTTGATCGTTAATTAGTGGATTGTGTTCAAGAATCTCGGTCATCGGCGCCGCTTGGATGAACAGTCGGTCGTAGCCATTAATTATGTCGCCCAGTGAAAATAGCTGGCTCGCAATTCGCTGCAAGTAGGCAATGGTAAAGATGGCAATCCCTAGCTCAATTTTTTTATTAATTAATAACATCGCGAGAATAGCGACAGTGATAATTTGAACCGATGACATTACTAAGATTCGTAACGAGCCTTCAACCGATGTACGGCGAATATCATTATTGTAGACAATACGATATTTTTCGGTAATTTTTGCCAAAGCAGAAAGTTCGTACTGCTCATTCGCAAAAGTCTTAACGGTTAGCGAGTTGGCAATGGCGTCGGCGGCAGCACCGTTAACTTCGCCAACAAGTTTTTTGCGCTCTGTTCGATATGGTATGCGTAGCTTCATTGAAACTTTAATTTGGACAAGCAGAGCAATGATTAGCCCTAAAATTATAACCCCCAAGATTGGTGTATGAATAAAGATAATTGCCACTCCACTACCAACGCTTAGGGCAAAAGTTAAGGTTCTTAAGATCAGTAAATCTTGCAAACCGACATGAGCGTTTAAGAAGTCGATAAACTTGCCGGTTAGGGCGCCAATTTTTTGGTTCGAAAAGAACTCTTGGTCCTTGGCTAGCAGCTTTTCGATTGTACTATTGGCGAGGTCGCGACGAACCAAACTTTCGTGATGGATGGCGCTTTGAAAACCGACTAGGTTAATTGTAACGCCGAGTACGGCGACACCTGCCGCAATCGAAACAAAATGCCAGAGCAAACCCATGTCGCCAGTTGTCAATGTGCCAATGGCTTGTGATAAAAAGTAAGGCAGAGCCGTATCAATTAAAAGCGACGCGACCGGAATGCCAATTAGCATTATAAAAAAGCTAGCCTTATAGTTACGGATGTGCTCCCAGTACAGTTTGACGGTTTGTTTGTTGGTACTCAAATTGCGGCTCCTCCAAAAAGTCTATTTTAGCGTTAAGTTAAACCCATTAAGTTTGGATGCGCTATTGGATCGGCGCGTCCGATCGTTTGCGAGCAGATGATTCGCGTGGAATCATAGTAGCTAAATTATATAGTATAATATAATCTGATGCAAAAGATTTTACTATATTATAAATTTACGCCGATTGTTGATCCCGTGACGGTTAAATTATGGCAAAAAACTTTATGTGACGGGCTAAATCTTCGCGGCAGGATTCTGGTTTCGAAGCACGGGCTTAATGGAACTGTCGGCGGTGAAATGGCCGATTTGAAAAAGTACATTAAATCCACCAAAGAGTTTGCCGGTTTTAAGGATATTGTTTTTAAGTGGAGTGATGGTGGACGCGAGGACTTTCCGCGCATGAGCGTTAAGAGCCGTGATGAAATTGTGGCCTTTAAGGCTGGCGAAGAATTGCGTGTTGACGAAAATGGCGTAGTTGGTGGAGGCAAACATCTAAAACCAGCTGAAGTTAATAAACTGGTGGCCGAACGTGGTAATGAAGTTGCTTTCTTTGATGGTCGCAATGCGCATGAAGCAGCAATCGGCAAATTTAAGGGTGCGATTGTGCCCAATACTCACACTAGTCGTGATTTTATTGATGAAATTGAGAGCGGTAAGTACGATGACTTAAAAGACAAGCCAATCGTGACATATTGTACGGGCGGAATTCGCTGCGAAATTTTGAGTGCGTTGATGACAAGCCGAGGATTCAAGGAAGTTTATCAAATTGACGGTGGCATTGTTAAATACGGCGAAGCTTATGGTGATGATGGTCTATGGGAAGGAAGTTTGAGAGTTTTTGATAATCGTATGACGATTGATTTTAGCGATCATACCAAAACGATTGGTGTTTGTTCACATTGCCAAGGGCCAACTAACAATTACGAGAATTGTGCCTTGTCGAACTGTAATGATTTGGTGCTTATTTGTCTGAATTGTAAACAAAATCCAGACCTATTATTTCATACTGACGATTGTCGTCGTCGGGCCAAACTCGGCGCTACAGTTTAAACGAATTATTGTTGCAGATTAGCTTTGAATGGGCTTTTGAACTAGAATCATTAATTAGAATGATTGATACAATATTTCATCGCTTTTTACGGGTTCCGTATGCGCTTCATGCGGAGATTTTTCGAAGTAAACAGTCGCCTGTCGCTACGGTTTTGTTTATTCATGGTATCGGCAATAATAGTCACGCCTGGGACGAAGTGATTGATAAATTACCTAAAAATATCAAGGTAGTGACGGTTGATTTATTGGGATTTGGCGAATCACCTAAGCCATCTTGGGCTCTGTATAATGCACGCACTCAGGCACGTTCAGTGTTGGCCACTTTCTTAAAATTACGCCTACGTGGTCCGATTATTATTGTTGGTCATTCACTTGGCGCTTTAGTGGCGGTTGACGTCGCGCGTCGTTATCCATTACTGGTACGCTCGTTAATTTTATGCAGCCCGCCGTTTTATCAATTACATGAGGATGAGAAAAAGTTATTACCACGCGGTGATGATGTCCTAATGAATATCTATCGAACTGTTAAAAAATACCCTGAAAAGTTTTTGCAAGTTGCAGCCATTGCGATGCGCTATAAGCTTATTAATAATGTTTTTAGCGTGACTAATGAAAATGTCGATTCTTACATGGGAGCGCTTGAGGCGGCAATTATAAACCAGACCTCGTTTTATGACGTCACTAAGCTTAAATTACCAATCGATATTTTACATGGCACGCTCGATCCAGTGGTAGTGGCTCGAAACTTACGGGAGTTGGCGCACGATCACGATAATATTAAATTACATTCAGTATTATCTGGTCACGAGATAAAAGGTCGGATGGTTGACGAGACCGTCAAGGCGATTTCTCAAGCTTCTCATAAACAGCTATAATAGAGATTGATGAATCAAGCTTTAGAAGCCAAGTTG
Organism: bacterium; assembly: GCA_027451105.1. Classification (GTDB taxonomy): domain Bacteria; phylum Patescibacteriota; class Saccharimonadia; order Saccharimonadales; family Saccharimonadaceae; genus UBA1547. Next base: position 6,783 of record DAIDKB010000022.1, on the reverse strand, counting down.
AAAACTTTGCCGCGTTCGCCGGGTGTTTATTTTCATAAAGATAAGACTGGTGAGATTATTTATGTCGGCAAGGCGGCGGTTTTAAAAAACCGTGTACGCCAATATTTTCAAAGTTCGCGCGACATGGATATCAAAACCAAGGCTCTGGTAGCTGAAATTGTTGATACTGATTGGATTGAAACCGACAGTGAAATTGATGCGTTGTTTTTAGAGAGTGAGATGGTCAAGCGCTACATGCCGCGTTATAACATTTTGTTGCGCGATGATCGCTCGCAAATGTTTGTCCGAATTGACATGAAAAGCGAGTGGCCGCATGTCAGTTTTACGCGCAATCCGGCCGATGATGGGGCCGACTATCATGGTCCTTATTACAATGGCTTTGCTATCAAAAAAGCTTTGCGTTATTTGCGCAAAGTCTTCCCGTACTACACTGCACCGGTTCGTCAAAACGAGCGGCCCGACCTGGATGTGCATATTGGCCTGAGTCCGTCGTCTGATGTATCAAGTCAGGAATACAAAAAATCTCTGCGTAAATTGGTTAGTTATATGGAGGGCGGACGCGTACCGCTAACTAAAGAACTTGAAAAAGAGATGCGTCAAGCAGCGGCGATTCAAGATTTCGAAACTGCGGCACGACTGCGCAATAAGCTAGGGTATTTGCGTGAGCTGCAGCATAAAATTATGTTTGGCGACAAGGAGTTTTTGGATATTAGTAAAGACAAGGCGCTTAGCGGCCTGGTTGACTTATTTGGCTTGCCCAAGATTCCAGTCCGTATTGAAGGTTACGATATTTCACACATGAGTGGTACAAACGTCGTCGCTAGTCAGGTCGTTTTTATAAATGGGGCTAGTAGCCGGGCTGATTATCGAAAATATAAAGTTAAAATTCAACAGAATGATGATTACGCTAGTATGCATGAAACGCTTTTTCGCCGCTTTAGTGATAAAAACATTAAAGCTTGGGGAAAGCCGAATTTTGTATTGATTGACGGCGGAAAAGGCCAACTAGATGCTGCTTTACGCGCCATGGAAGAACAGGGCGTTAAGTTACCAACTGTCAGTGTGGCTAAGCGCGAGGAAGAAATAATTGTTCACGCCACTAGGTCGGGCATTGATACGGCTATGCTTGATATTTACCGCAAAAATCCCGCTCCGGGTGTTTCGGTCGAGCGAGCAGGGGAATACTATATCGTCAATCTTCACGCAGGCCAAGTCAATTTGTCGTCTCACTCTAAGAATTTGCGAGGCGGTTCAGGCCAGCAAGCCTATTCAGACATCGTCAAGCTATTTCAGCGTATTCGTGATGAATCGCATCGATTTGCAGTCAGCTATCACACAGTTTTAAAACGCGCCAAGCAAACGTCGAGTATTTTAGAAGAAATTCCCGGTATCGGTCCGGCCACGCGGCGCAAATTAATTCGGTCATTTGGCAGTCTTCGTGCTGTCCAATCGGCGCCGCATGATGAACTAGTAAAAACAGTCGGCGAGGCCAAAGCTAACCTCATTAAGCGCTATTTGCAGACACTATAATGTTCATGTTATAGTTACACTAGTATTTAGGTCAATAAACCAGACAATTTATCAATGAAAATTCAACACAAAAAACAAATAACTGGCTTTACGGTCATCGAACTGATTGTGGTCATTGTGGTTATCGGTATTTTAGCCGGTATTTCGATTGTAAGTTATGGAGCCTGGCGACACTCGGCTACGGCTGCAAGTGTTAAAAGCGATCTCAATAATGTGATTTCCGCCATGGAGAGTGCGCGCACTTTTAATAACTCATATCCATCTACTTTGCCTTCATCGGTTGTTGCGAGCAACGGCAATGTGCTAACCGAGAGTGCCACCGATGGGACTTTTTATTGCGTTGATGGGACCAACTCGAACGACTCTTCGGTTGCCTATTATGTAGCTTCTGAAACTAAGTCACAGGGGCCACTAAGCGGCACGTGTGCGACCAGGCCGACAATTACGGCGCCGAGCGTGCCAGCTAACTTGGCTATTACATCGGCAGTTGGTACGACTATTGGATTATCTTGGACGGCTGCACCTAACGCTGCAACTTATAACGCGCAATGTGCCTCAGATGCGGCCTTTATTGTCGGTTTACAAAACACGACAGTATCATCGCCAACCGTCACTGCCACTATTAGCAATTTATCGCCAAGTAATAGTTATTATTGTCGTGTCGATGCCATAAATGTTAATGGCACTAGTGCCTGGTCTACCTCTGTATCGACAACAACTACCAACGCGTATGGCTCGCTTGCTGTCGGAACCTCAATTGATGGTTACTGGACATCGGCGCCGCAGGGATTTTTGCTGGAAAATGGTGCGGCGGTTTCACGTACGACTTACTCTGATTTATTTGCCGTTATCGGTACGACTTATGGTGCTGGTGATGGCTCAACAACCTTTAACTTGCCGGACTCGCGCGGACGAACCGCGGTTAACAAGAACCCCTCGGATGCCGAATTTGCGACAGTTGGTCAAAAATACGGCACCAAGGTGGAGACGTTGTCTGTTGCCCAGATACCATCACATACGCATATTCAGGATGCGCATTCGCATTCTATCGTTATGCCCGGAACATTAGGTGGTAGCCAGCAACAGCTTGATAGTGACTTTGCTGGCGGCGGTAGTTTATCGGCCGGGGTTCCAACATGGAGTACTAATATGTCAGCCTTTGCTAACGCCGCCTATGCTGCTGCTACAGTTGCAACAAACCAGTATACGGGTGGAAATGGTGCTCACAATAATATTCAACCGTCAATTGTGAAAATGTCGGCAATTAAATATACTCCAAGTGATCCAGCGGCTGTCAGTTTACCGGCAGGTACTTCTATACAAGGCTATTGGTCATCGGCGCCAAGTGGCTATGCGCTTGAGGACGGCTCGGCGGTTTCCCGCACTACCTACGCAAGCCTATTTGCCGTTATCGGTACGACTTATGGTGCTGGTGATGGCTCAACAACCTTTAACCTGCCAGATTCTAGAGGTAGGGCTGGAGTAAACCTTAGTTCTTCAGATGCCGAATTTAACACTATGGGTGAAAAGTACGGTGAGAAAACCCATACACTAACAATTGCCGAGATGCCGTCACACACGCACATTCAGGATGCACATTTACATACGATTGTTATGCCCGGGACGCTTGGCGGCAACCAGCAGCGTATCTACGGTGATTATGCTGGCGGCGGCAGTTTGTCATCTGGCACGCCAAACCTAACGAGCGGTATGTCACTCTTTGCGAATGCCGCCTATGCTGCTGCTACAGTTGCAACCAATCAAAATACAGGTGGGGGTGGCTCGCATAATAATATTCAACCGTCTATTGTTAAGCTGTCGGCAATTAAGTTGACGGCTGGAACTTCTAGCGGTACAGACCTCGTCCCGGGTACGTCCGTGTCTGGCTATTGGACATCGGCACCAACTGGCTATTTAATTGAAAATGGTGCAGCCGTTTCCCGCACCACGTACGCAAGCCTATTTAGCGTTATTGGCACAACCTACGGTGCTGGCGATGGCTCGACAACCTTTAACCTGCCAGACTCTAGAGGTAGAGTTAGTGTCAACTTGAGTCCTTCAGATGCCGAGTTTAATACTATGGGTGAAAAATATGGTGAAAAGGCGCATACACTAACAATTGCTGAGATGCCGTCACACACCCACATTCAGGATGCGCACTCGCATTCTGTCGTTATGCCCGGAACGCGTGGCGGTAGTCAGCAAGCAATCTATGGGGACTATGCTGGCGGCGGTAGTCTATCTGCTGGATCTACTAATTTAACGTCAGGTATGTCAGGATTTGCTAGCAACGCCTATGCCTCCGCCACGACCGCAACCAACCAATATACAGGTGGAGGTAGCGCTCACAACAATATTCAACCGTCAATAGTCAAACTCTTTGTTATAAAGTATTAAGAAAGAAAAATTATGGACCCTACTTATCAAAAAAATCAGTCCCAAAACCATAAAAGGCTAATTATAATTATAGCGAGCATCAGTGCATTCTTGCTGTTTGCCGGCGGGGCGATATTTGTTTTGGACCAACTGAATCACCAAAGATTGGTGAATGAAGTTACTACGGAGCTTAAAAAAGTACCAAATATCATGGAGAAATCCAAAAACGGTAGTGGCATATACCCTTCAAGCATTCCGTTGTCATTACTGCCAAGCTCGACAAAGGTTGATCTGGTAGCACAGGGCAGTTATGACGGTATGTCATACTGTGTGACTGGCACTAGTAAATCTAATAAATTGATTGTTTATCATGTCGATTCTACATCGAGTACACCGACAGCTAAAGCTTGTGCAAAACCCGCCAATTTACCGACTCCTGATGTACCGACCAGTCTATTGCTGGGATCAACTGGCCCCGACCAATTAAATGTTACATGGTTAGCTGCGCCTAAGGCGAGTAGTTATGTCGTAGAGTGCTCGCCAAACGCGGATTTTCGTGCGCCTATTATTGACAAACCGACAACAGCTACAGATGGAGTGTGCGAGGGATTGCAGCCCTCAACTCTCTACTATGTGCGCGTTAAATCGGCTAACTCCTCAAAAGGTAGTAATTGGTCTGGTGTTATAACGGCAAAAACAAGCGAAATGTCAGTTGCTCCAACTGGATATAGCGGTAATGGATTATCTGTTAGTTCAATAAGCTACTCTTGGAAGGCTGTCGACGGTGCTGAAAGTTACGTTGTCGAAATGGCTTCTGATGTGAACTTTATGAAGGATGTTCAGGCACAAACAGTTTCGCCATCAAAGTCATCGGTTATATTTTCGGGGCTACAACCAGGAACGGCATACTTCGTACACGTTAAGGCCGTCACGGCTGATTTTGACGCATCACATGCGGCATTCAGCGGTGAAATGCAAGTTAAGACGCTGGCAAAATAAAATTTCCGAGTTTTGGCACACCTAATCAATAACCATGGATTATTGTGGTATTTAGTTTAATGCTGTTCGCTATTAAGCATTAACGTTATAATGATGACTGATTATTAACATTATTAGAGTCAACAATGCAAAAAAGAGCTAAGTCTGGCTTTACCGTCATCGAACTGATTGTGGTCATTGTGGTTATCGGTATTTTAGCCGGTATTTCAATTGTTAGTTATGGAGCATGGCGTCATTCAGCGACAGCGGCCAAGGTAAAAAGTGATCTTACTAATGTTATTTCAGCGATGGAGAACGCGCGTACCTACAATAATGTTTATCCATCAACCCTGCCGTCATCAGTTGTCGCCAGCAGCGGTGTTGTATTGACCGAAAGTACCACGGACGGGTCATATTACTGCGTCGATGGGACTAGTACGGATGATTCAACAATAACTTACTATGTTGCTTCTGAGACAAAAGCTCAGGGCGCGCTTACTGGCACATGTGCGACTCGACCTGGCTATCAGTTGCCATCGGCACCTTCCGGATTAGCAATGTCATCGAGCGGTTATGATTATTTAACTTTAGGATGGACGGCCGTGACCGGTGCGACTAATTATACGGTGCAATGTTCAACCGACAATGCCTATGTTAATAATGTTGGACAGGCGCAATCTGCGACTACCTCGGCAACGGTTTCTTCTTTACAGCCGGGCAGCGTCTATTATTGCCGCGCTCAAGCGACGAGCGGCACTGGTGTTAGTGGTTGGTCAACGACTATTCAGACCAGCACGGCATCGGCTTGGACTAATTTGAGTTTTCAAAACAACTGGTATAACTATGGCCAAACTATGGCGACTGGTGCTTATGCGCTAACAACGGCTGGCGTGGTGATGTTAAAGGGGCTTGTTGCGAATGCGAGTACACTTTCAGGATCGAATACAGTCATAGCAACTCTACCGGTTGGCTATAGGCCGTCAGAGCAGCTAATATTTCAGACAACAAGTGCCAATGTCGCCTCAAGAGTTGATGTTTGGACAGATGGAACAATTAGGCTAGTAGTGGGCAGCACCACATGGGTGGCGTTGGATGGTATCAACTTTATGCCGAGTGGCACTAGTTTTAATGCTCTGACGCCGCTGCTTAATGGCTGGGTGGTATACGGATCACCACCATGGGCTGCTCCAGGTTATATGACAGATAGTGCGGGACGAGTTCACGTTAAGGGTCTAATCGGTGGTGGAACTGCAACTAATGGCACTGCCGTAGCGACTCTACCGGTAGGTTATCGTCCACAATATTATGATGACGTCGTTGATGATGCAGGTGGTGGGTTTGGAGCCTTAAGCTTTGATTCTAGTACCGGTAATGTTATAGTAAAGGGCTTTTCAAATTCCTACCAATCACTTCAAGCTATGTTCTACCCAAGTTCTTATCCGACCGGAACGGTTTGTACGACAGGGTGGTGCTCGCTTACTTTGCAAAACGGCTGGGTGCCTTTAGGCGCAGGCTTTACTCAGCCCGCATACACCAAGGGCAGTGATGGCATAGTAGTTGTAAATGGGTTAATTCAATCGGGCAACGTATCTATTGGCACGGTTATCGCCAACTTACCGGCTGGCTATAGGCCTAAAGAGCGCATAGCGATAAACTGTGTAGCCAACTTGGCGGTTTGCCGACTAGACGTTATGCCAAATGGCGATATTATTGTCGTTACAGGAGCTAGCGCTACTTGGACGTCGATGGATTCCATAGCTTTCATGGCCGAACAATAGACGTCGGTCTAACAAAAAAATGACAGACTAGCTATACTGGTTTTAGTGAAATCATCATTCTATAAAAATAATCGGGACAAAATCTGCGAATCGACAACCGGTGCGCTAATCGTTATTCCAA
>DAIDKB010000021.1 GCA_027451105.1 bacterium | reverse complement strand
AATATTTGGTATAACGAGTCTCGTAGCAAGCAGCGTTAATCAGTATGGCATTTGGGGCTTTGTCGGATCAGCAGCGCTATTCGACGTCGCGGGAACAGCATTTATATCGTTTGTAGGCACTATGTTTCTTTTCTTGTTAATAGCCATCGAATTACATATGCGGCGGTAACAGTGTGTGGAGATGAGCTTATAACATCGATAAATGCTCTATGCTCGCGCACTTGAGCGAAACAGGCGGAGTGTATTATGTCTAGAAATGCGCGCAATTTTTTTTCTTGGATGGCTGTCATCGCTACTATAATTTTACTTATTGGATCAGGCTCTCTTATACAGCACGATAGCGATGAGTCGCATATTTCATTTAGTCAACTAATCGCGGATGCCAACAATGGCCGCATAAGGAGTGTTTTAATATCTGGCGATAGCGTTAGCGGATACATCGCAGGTGGCAATGCCTTCAAAACGTACGCACCTAAAGATATGAGCTACATATCAACGCTATTGAAAGATAATGTTTCGGTCGAAATTGAGTCTTCAATAGACAGCAACAAATGGATCAGAACTCTTTTTTTAGCTAGCGGCACGCCCCTGATTGGCGTTCTTGCATTTTGGGCATATATGGTGAGGAAAGACCGTCCTTTTTTAGCAGAAAGCGTCGATCAACAAATAGCTGCTAATGGGATTATGAAATTACATTATCTTACAATAAAGCGCCTCACGACACTGCTTGAATACTATTTGACCACGAAAGGGCTTTCGATTCCAGCGGGCGAGAATACGGATTTTCCGCCAATAGACGGGGCGACGGGCAATTACGACCCTTTGGTCGTTGATGCGAGATACCCAAATGGAGACATCTACAGCGGCGGGCTGATTGAAGGGAAACGCGGCGGAAACGGTAAACTCATTATGGCGTCCGGCGACACGTATGAGGGGGCCTTTAAAAACGACCTATATCACGGCGCAGGAACGCTCCGCTTGAAGAACGGCGACAAATTTGTCGGTGAGTTTTTGAACGGCCAAATAAACGGAAAAGGTGTGGCCGAACTGGCCAATGGGGAAAAATACGTCGGCGAGTTCAAGGACGGACTATATGACGGGTCTGGAATCCTGACCCTCCCCAATGGTCAAGCTAAAATCGGAATGTGGAGCAAAGGCCAGTATCAAGACAATCAAGCCGGATGATTTCCGTTTTATTCACGGCTTGTCAGCGCGTGGGTAATTCAAGCAGCCCACCGGCAGATACTCGGCTTCGTTATGAGAGTAGCATCCCTCAAGTGCCGAGGCTATAGATTTCTCGCTCGACAAGCCGGAAGCGTTCCCGCACCTCTTCACCCGCATAGAATGCAAGCAGGTCTTCCTTCGAGAGCGTCCCGTCTGCCAAGAACTTTACCAGATAGCGATTATTGAACTCCATTAGGAACATACTCTTCTCGATCTGAGCGATCATCTTTTTAGAGTTTTCGATGTTCGCGTGAGCGAGTGATTTTATCGACATGACGTCTGTGATGTCCTTTATAATCCTATTCATGATCACGAATAGGATATCTTTGTCGAGCGATATCTCC
>DAIDKB010000020.1 GCA_027451105.1 bacterium | reverse complement strand
GACGGCGCTGTTTGGCACCTCGATGTCGGCTCATCACATCCTGGAGGGGGAGCACCTTCCAAGGGTTCGGCTGTTCGCCGATTAAAGTGGTACGCGAGCTGGGTTCAGAACGTCGTGAGACAGTTCGGTTTATATCCGGTACGGACGCAAGGAAATTTGAGGAGATCTACCCCTAGTACGAGAGGACCGGGGCGGACAAACCTCTGGTGTATCGATTGTGGCCACCTGCTGCATTGTCGAGTAGCTATGTTTGGAATAGATAAGTGCTGAAAGCATATTAAGCACGAAACTAACTTCAAGATAAGATTTCCCTATGAGGACACTGAAAGAATATCAGTTTGATAGGCGCAAGGTAGAAGTGCAGCAATGCATGTAGCTGAAGCGTACTAATAGTCCCATCGCCTTTTTATGTCCATGTCACTGTATGTTAATGCTTGCATTAACAGAGGTGATGAGGTAGACTTAACTAGTAATTGATGATAATCATCATCATGAGCGTCAGTTTTTAAAAACTTACATTCAAACAACCGTGTCCATTAGTTTGGACATCGAAGCCAGGTTTAGACCCACTGATCGATTTATATCAGCACCAAGCGTCCTAAACCTCACTTCGGTGCCCATGGCGATGAGGAAATACCTGTTCTCATTCCGAACACAGAAGTCAAGCTCAGCAGCGGCGATTATACTGCGTAAGTGGGAAACTAGCACGGTGCCGAATTATAAAAAGACCATCCGAATAGGATGGTCTTTTTCTTTATTTGAAACCGCCTATGCTAAAATAATAACAGTTTAGGAGACTAGATGATCGAAGAAGTCCCGCCGCAAGTTTATTATAAAGAGGCCCGAAAAATTGACTGGCTCTCTATCAATATGTATAACGCTCAAACTGGTAAAAAGGGCGAACAATTAGTCTTTGAGCTAGAGAAACACTACCTTAATGCAATCGGTAAGAGTAATCTGGCTGAGATGGTGTCTTTTGTGGAAGACAGCGCGGGGTATGATATCCGATCATTCTTTTCGGATGGCAGGGAGAAGTACGTAGAGGTGAAGACAACAATCCATGGGCTGGAATCGTCGTACATACTTTCCCGTGATGAGGCCGAATTTTTAGCGTCACATCAAGATGACACATTTCTGTACCGTGTATCACTTGGCGATGATAAAATGCCGCCAAGGCTAAAGGTTTATAAGTTCAACGATATTATCGCGGCCAAGGCGCGCGCTAGAAGCTTCACGATAACGCATTAAACTGGTAATAATCAAAAAACGACCAATCTCGCAGATGTGGTCGTTTTTTTGTTGAATCATAATTTTGGATTCAAACAGGTGCTAAATAATAATATCGCACCACGTGGTTATTTGCAACAGTATGAATATAATAAAAAAGTGCTTATGTACATATTGACAAAAAGCATAAGCTATGCTAATATACATAGCATACACATACCATGTGTGAGGTAAACAGGAGGGTTTCGGCATATATTTTTATGTGGAAACCTTTTTAAAATAGAGGAGAAATACTATGGCAGGAACAAAAGCTGGCGGCAAATTAGCTGCTGCAAAGAATCTAGCAAAAGACCCAAACTTTTACGCTAAAATTGGCGCAAAGGGTGGCCGTCAAGGTCACACCGGTGGTTTTGCTGCAAATCCAGAACTAGCCCGCATTGCCGGTGCTAAAGGTGGCCGCATTAGCCGCCGCAAAAAAGCTACAGTCTAATCTGTAGCTGGCAATCAAAAAACACGCCCTTTTGAGGCGTGTTTTTGTGTCTCGATCTTAATTTAGATAGAAAAGCGTCGCAGGGCGCAAATGCGCGCCTCATTAACGCGCCATTTATGGCTACAAGCCGGGCAGCTGTAGGCTAATTTCTTGGTCTGCATACCAGTAGCGCCACAGTTTGGGCAAGTACTGCGGGCGTGCAGCCAATCGCGGTACGAATCGAGATTAGACTCAATTAAGTCATCATTAATGAACAGATCGTAACCGCTCGCCAGTTCTTGGGCTCTATCCCAGGCGGCGCGCTCCATCGCGATAAGCTTTACATCTCGATCATAGTCAGTGTGCCTCAGTAGCCCATGCGAAAGTTCATGCAGTAAATAGGCGCAGCCGTCTTTGTCGGTCGAATCTTCGGCGTAATAAACCGTTTGCTGGCTGGGCGACCACAAGTAATCTTCAGCGGGCTGAAACGTGATCGTCGGATAGTCCGACTTAAGCTTTTTTAGTATCGAGCATGTCGAGGGCATAGTAATAACAACCGTAAATCACCGCTTCTTCAGGGTGAGCCGCTTGGATTATTTTTGGGGTAGGGATGTGCTCGGGCAGCTTTTCCTTTAAGATACCGATGAGCGTTTCGCCATACCTTTCAAAGTATGTGCCGATGCTGCCGCCGATAATGATGACATCTGGTTGAATAATTGGAATCATGGCCAAAAAGCCGCGGCTAATCCGGTCAGCAATCTGGTACCAGGTGCGTTTACTGGTGATATCGCGGGCATATTTACCGTAAGTTTTTACAATTGCCTGGCCCGAGGCGAAGCTTTCCCACTCACGGACGACGCCGTCAAACTCGACCAAAGCGCGGCCAGCTTCACTGTATCGTAGGCCTGGGTCGATGTGGCCGTTAGTGATGACACCAGAACCGATACCGGTGCTGACGGTGACATACAGTGATGAGGCTGGTTGGGTCTTTAAAGCGCGAGTTTCGGCTAGGCCGGCCAGATTGGCGTCGTTCTCGACATAAACCGGTGCACCGCCTAAAACACCCTTAAACGCGGCGGCAACATCAAAGTTTCGCCATTTTAGGTTATTACACCAGATGGCAACACCATTTCGAATGATACCGGGAATGGCGATGACAACGGCGTCGATTTTACGCTCACCAAACTCCTTTTCTAAGGTCTCGCGGACGACTGTGACGTACTCTTTTGTGTCATGAGGTGTCGGAAATTTAAGCTGTTTGCCGATAACGCCATCCTTAAAATAACTAGCAATTAATGTTTTTGTTCCACCGGTATCGATTGTTATTATCATAATATTTTTAGTGTATCACACGACCACCGTTGTAATCTTGATAAGATGAGACTATAGTTAATACATAAATAATCCTGAGGTGTTATATGATTTCATTGAAACGAGCAAATCAGGGTGGGTCAGTACAAACGTTCTTCATAATTGGCTTATTGCTTGTGATCGTCACAATTGGAGTGGCCCGTTATGTCCAGCAGCATGGTGCCCAAGTTCGCCGTGATCAAGCGATTGCCCAGGCTGAAAAACAGTTAAAAACAGATCAGGCTTCATCAAATTCTAGCAATACGGCTACAAATTCTAATAACACCAATGCTGGCCAGACTGCGTCACCATCGACGTCAGGTAGTGAAACGTCATCGCAATCGTCAACCGCAACGACTTCGGGTACGGTTGCTGAGTCTTCGGCTTTACCAACAACCGGACCCTCGGCCAATGCAATTGTTAATATTATGCTCATTGGTCTATTATCGGCCGTAACGGTCGCCTATATTTCATCTCGTCGTCAACTGACTCGCTCTCTTTGACTTAGGCATCTATTAGGGGTATAATCGTAGGTAATCTAGGTGCACGTGTCTTTTAGTGCGCGCCCCAAGAATATTAATTTAAGGAAGGAGTCTGAATAAGACTTATGGCAAAAGCCACAATAACAATGGATGAATTGCTCGCTGGACTAGACGACAGCGTCAAGCAGTTAACGCAAGGTGAAGTAATCACTGGTAAAATTTTAGTAATTCGCAAACACGAAGTTCTGATTGATCTAGGCGCACAGGGTATCGGTTTAGTGCCACGCCGCGAAGTCGGCTACTCGCGCGCCCTAAATATTGGTGATGAAGTTACGGCTAGCATCGTTGATGCCGAGCTTGATAACGGTTACGCGCTATTATCACTTCGCAAAGCCGCCAAAGACCGTGGTTGGGACGAAGTTGCTGCCCGTATGGAAAGTGGCGAAATTATCGAAGTTTCACCATACGACGCCAACCGCGGCGGACTATTGGTAGAATTTGATGGTGTTCGTGGATTCCTACCAGTTTCACAACTATCAGCCGAGCACTACCCACGAGTTGGCTCAAGCGACAAGGATGAAATCTTGCAACGTCTGAACGTTCTAATTGGACAGACTTTGAAGGTTCGTATCTTGGATTGTGACCGCAAAGCTAACAAGCTAATCTTTAGCGAAAAAGAAGCCATCAAAGACGGCCTATCAGCTCGATTTGAAAAACTTGCTGTTGGCGACAAGGTTAAGGGTGTCGTAACTGGTGTCGTCGACTTTGGTGTTTTTGTTAACGTCGAAGGTATCGAAGGCCTAGTTCACATCAGTGAAATTAGCTGGGAGCGTGTTAACAATCCTGGCGACTACGTCAAAGTTGGTCAAACAATCGACGCCAAGATTATCGCTATCGACAAAGACCGTCTAAGTCTAAGTATCAAGCAACTCAGCGAAGATCCTTGGATGAGCGAAGTCGAGCAATTTAAAAAGGGCGACAAAGTCGAAGGAACCGTAACGCGGATTACGCCATTTGGTGCCTTTGTCCAAATCAGCCCAGCCGTCGAAGCCTTAGTCCACGTTAGTGAACTTGGTGGCGGCGATGATCAAGATCCTGAAAAGGTATTTACGCTAAACGAACGTAAAGAATTCGTTGTGCTAGATATCGAAAAGGAAAGTCGCAAAATCTCACTTAGTTTAAACGCTAAAGCAAAAAAATAATCTAAACAAGCTGACCTGGCCGCCCCTTTGGGGGCGGTAAAGCGGGCAGAAAGGAGCATTGTCATGGCCGAGAAAGTTATCGTTGTTGCCGGCTCTATTACGGTTGGAGAACTCGCCGAAACGCTCAATCTACCCGTTACAAGTCTAATTGGAGAACTATTTAAGAACGGTATCGTAGCGACGATTAATCAACGCCTCGATTTTGAGACCGCCTCGATTATTGTCGAGGAGTTGGGCTTGGACGTCGAACTTCAAAAAAAGGACGTTTCAACGCTTAGTAACCACAAAACCCACCAACTATCTGACAAGGCGACAGCTCGTCCGCCAATTGTTGCCGTTATGGGTCACGTTGACCACGGCAAGACTAGCCTGCTCGATTCTATTCTTGGCACCAAAGTTGCCGACAAAGAGGCTGGTGGTATTACACAGCACATTAGCGCTTATCAAACGGTTCGTAATGGCCGCTCAATTACGCTGCTGGATACGCCTGGGCATGAAGCTTTTGCCGCTTTACGTCAGCATGGCGCCACTTTGACCGATGTGGTCATTATCGTGGTAGCTGGTGATGATGGTGTGAAGCCGCAAACAGTTGAGGCGATTCGCTTTGCTAAATCAGCCAACGCAAAAATCGTCGTCGCTATTAACAAAATGGACAAAGAATCAGCCGATGCCGATCGCGTCAAAGCTCAACTGGCGACCGAGCACGGTCTTAACCCCGAAGAATGGGGTGGTGACACTGTTATGGTGGAAGTTAGCGCCAAAACCGGCAAGGGGATTGATAAACTGCTTGATATGGTCCTTCTGGTCGCTGATCTAGAGGAACTAAAAGCCGACATCGACACGCCAGCCGAAGGTCTCGTGATTGAATCTCACATGGAAGTTGGTCGTGGTTCGGTTGTCGGTCTGTTAGTCGAACAAGGCGTTCTAAAACCAGGTCATTTCTTGGTGGCTGGCACCGCCTATGGCAAAGTCCGAACCCTGCTGGATTACATGGGCAAAACTCTCAAAGAAGCCGGTCCATCGACGCCCGTAACGATTACAGGTCTAAAGGAATTGCCACAATTTGGCGATACCTTCTCGATTGTTAAAAGTGAAAAAGAAGCTCGCAGCGCTGTCATGGCCGCTCGGATTGAAAACGAAAAAAATGCCGCCAGTACTAATGTGACTGGGGCGGACCTACTTAAAATGATGAACCAGCAGCATGACTCACAAGAGTTTAACGTTATCGTTAAAGCTGATGTCCAAGGTTCGTTGACATCAGTTATCGACAGCCTGCGTCTAATTGACGCCCACGGTGAGATTATCGTTCGAGTTGTCAGTAGCGGCGTCGGTAGTATCTCTGAAAATGATATCCGCACGGCCAACGATGGCAACACGATTATTTATGGCTTTAATGTTAGCCTGCCACCTGCCGTTAAACAGCTAGCCGCTCGCGACAAGGTCCAGGTTCGCCTGTATAAAGTCATCTACGAACTGCTTGATGATGCTCGTGCCTCAATGGAAGCGATGCTAAAGCCTGAAGTTGTCGAGACTGAGGTTGGTAAACTGACAATCAAAGGCATCTTCCGCACGCTCAAGGACGAGATTATCGCCGGTGGTGAAGTCACCAGTGGTAAGGTCTCGGCCGGCCTATTAGCTCGCGCTATTCGTGGTAACGAGCAGCTTGCCGAAGTTGAAGTGATTAAGGTCCAGCGCCAACAGCAAGAGACTAAAGAGGTCTTCGAGGGTGAAATGTGTGGCCTAAGCCTTAAGATTCACAAAAAGTTAATTCTTGAAGAAGGCGATAAGCTCGAATTCTTCACTCGTGAACTAGTTAAGCGAACTCTTAAGTAGAAACACGCCTAATTTAAAAAAGCAAGCATAAAGCATATGCTTGCTTTTTTGTATAAAGTATGCTATAAATATTACATACACAAATAAAACAAAAAGGTTCAACTTAATGACAGAGCTTATATCAAGACCTGAAAATGATACGCCAAAACAGGCAAAATTAACTATCGATAATTTTGAGACGAAACTTCTGGAAGCTGGTCAACCAATTAACGCGGCGCAAGCCAGGGTTGATGCGCTTAACTTTCAATCAGACGCCACCGATCATATTGTGGCAAAGACCGAATTGCGTGATGCTAAAGCCAACTACCAGCCCCAGATAGATGAACTGTCGGCTGAATGGTTTGCGCACGGCGGTGCCAGGTTAGATGCAGCTAGGCAGGCCGTTGAGGGGCTCAACTTTAAATCGAGTGCCGAGGACCACATTAAGGCAAAAACGGAGCTTCGCGATGCCGAGGACGCTTGGACTAAATCTTATAATAATGCTCAGGTCAAACCACCAATTGCGAGCGAACCTGCCTTGGACAATCCAGTCGAAAATGACACCGGTGATAAAGCCGATTCAAAGCCTGAAAAGGACGATTCATTAGTTAAAGAAATGATTAAAAATAATGCTAGACTAAGTAAACTTCAAGCCAAGGCTAATACTCTAGCAAAGTTGAAATCTAGCAATGGTGAAGGTAGTGACGAGTTTCAAAAAGCCCTGAGAGATTGGGACGAAGAGATTGATAAACATCGCGAACAGGACGATTATGATAGTCAGGAAGATGCAGCTATAGAGTATTTAAATACACAGATAGCTAATGGCGAAGTTATTCCAGTGGCCGAAGAACCTCAAGATGACGCCCCAGATGACGAAAAGTTAGACACATCTGGTCTAGATGTTGAGAAGAAATCTATTTGGGCTAAGTATAGTCAGCGAGCCGGTGATTTATACCTTAAGGCGGCGACTACATTTGGACAATATATGTTTGCCTTAGGTAGTAAAATACCAGAGCCAAAGGCGAAAATGGGCGAAAGTCCTGAAGACTTTGAGAAACGAGTCAGTCGGTATGGCGTTATGAAAGTCCTAGGTGTTGTTGCCGTGGTTGTGGCTGCCAAGTATGGACTTTCTGAGCTAAACCTGCATCATCCAGGAGCCGCCCACAACAGTCATAGGGGCGCCTCCGTCGCTATTGCTGGCGTTCATGACAATGGTGGCATGGGGTCTCATGAACCTGTTGTTGAGAGCTTGCTTAAACCCGAGTTTAGCCCCGCTGCGCACACGGTCAATGCCGGTGAAGGTTGGTACCAAACATTTAAGGATATGGGCATAACTAACGCGACCGAACAAGCTAATTTACTGAACAAGGTTGGACCGCAGTTGCAAGAAAAGGGCTGGGCTTATCATATGCCAAACGGTCTGTGGGGTATTAGCCGCCCAGGTCAATTACCTGATGATGTGCTAAAATTAATACAGAATAGCCGGTAAGGTAAGGGGAATAAACTGTTATGTTTAAGTTAGACGATGAATTTTTAGAGAGTATTGGCCTGAATGATCTACCCGAAGAGCAAAAGAAGGCGTTTTTGCAGCATATTTATGATGAGCTTGAGTTACGGGTTGGGACTAAATTATCTGACGGCATGAGCGATGCCCAACTTGAAGAGTTTGAGTCAATTATTGACCGCAAGGATGATATCATCACGGCTTGGTTAGCGCAACAAGCCCCTAACTATTACAATGATGAGGCGTTTACTCGCATTCAACAGGCTACTGGCTTGGACGTTAATGATCCGGCCCTACGTTCCGAGTATGCCGCTACTAAATGGCTTGAAGTAAACCGCCCAGATTACCGTGATGTTGTGGCTAGCGTACTTGATGATTTGAAGAATGAGATTATTAGTAACCGCGACAAGATTCTTGGTACCGATCAATCAGCGGCGTAGCCGTTTAAAAAGGCCCTAGCGTCCATTTTGTGGCCACTAGGCGCAATTAATTCATCAATTGATAGATAAGCACCGTCTTGGCATTTAATGTCGATCGGTGTTTTTGATTCCAGTGAGACATGAGTCTTTGTGATGATTATTTCTTTGCCGTTGATCTGAATTTTTGTCTTTGGGTAGCCAAGAAAGGCGCGGACACGACGTTCGGCATCGTCAGCAATCAGTTGGTCTGGGTGCAGCAATGAATCATCTTTTGTTAAAAGGTTGCAATAAGTGGCGTTTGCCTCGTCCTGCGGACTCGGTTTTAATGACTCGTCAAAAATAGCAGGCAAATCGTTTAATAGCTGTTTTGTGCCGAGTTTAGCCAGGGTCTGGTATAGCTCTGGCTTGGTTTCGCTGCCAGTTAGTGGCTGGATAATTTGACTGTAAATTGGCCCAGCGTCCATACGAGCTTCAAGTTTCATGATGGTTACACCAGTTTGTTGGTCACCATTTAGGATGGCTGATTCGATTGGTGACGGGCCGCGATATATGGGTAGCAGCGAAGGATGAACGTTTATAATGCCAGGATTGAACAAATTAATTATGCTACTTGGAATAATTTTACCGTAGCTAACCAGGACGCCGGCAACGTCGCCGAGTGCTTCGATGTCATCTTCAATATCTGATAATTTGGCTGGCTGCCAGACTGGAATGTTGTGACTCTCGGCATAAACTTTTACTGATGGCGGGGTTAGGATTTGTTTGCGGCCACGTTTACTGTCGGGCTTAGTGATGACGGCAACGACATTATAGCCGGCCTCGACTAGGCCCTGTAGGGCTGTCAGACTAAAGTCTTCAGTCCCAAAGAATATGACTTTTTTCAACGTTTTTTGCATAATCTAGTGGTTGGAGCTCGCCTTCCTTGTCGAGGGTGTAAAATGCATCAGTTTTGTCGCGAATATGATCAATAAAAACGATACCGTTGGTGTGGTCAATCTCGTGCTGGATTACTCGAGCTAAGAAACCTTCGGCTTTGAAACGGACTTCGTTGCCGTCTTGGTCAAGGGCGCGAACTCGAATTTTGCTGTAGCGGGGGACTTTACCGTAGATATTGCTGACACTTAGGCAGCCTTCATAGTCTTCGGTGACATCGCCTTCGTATTTAACAATTTCGGGATTAATTAGGGCGGTAAAGTCGCGGACGGCTTTATCGTCAAAATCAGTTCGAACGATAACGACGCGATCTAGGCGATCGATTTGGACGGCGGCTAGGGCGGCGCTAATCTCGTGCGGTCGGCTATCCTCCCAGTCGAGCGCAGCCGAAGTCATATCGTTGATTAAGTGTCGTGTTTCATCTGTTACGACATGTATCTTAGCTGACTTCTGGCGCAAATGGGGAGACGGCAGAGTGATGATATCTTCTTTTTTCATTCATCGTATTATACCAGGGGTCGTTAAAGCAGGCTAGTGGGGTCGAGCTCGGATTGCCAATGGGTTTTAGGGACTAGCGACAAGGCGCGTATCAGGTGTTCGCGTTTCGGGCTTTTTATCGTTAGTTGCCAGCGATAGTTATCGCGCTGTCTCTCGTAGAAAGCTGGAGTTGGCCCCAGAATCGTGACGTCTTTATCAAGATTTGATTTAAGGCTTCTGGCTAGCTCTTGGGCAGAGCGAATGGCAGCACTTTCAGATTTATAACTGCAGGTTAGCTTGAGTAAATAAGTGAAGGGCGGAAACAGGGCTTTTTTGCGATTTTTTAGAGTGTAATCATAAAAAGATTCGTAATCTTGGTTGACGCCAAAGGCGATGCTGGGATGAGTTGGTTGGTAAGTTTGGACTATAACTTGGGTGGCGTGTTCATTGCGGCCGACACGACCGATGACCTGAGCGAGTAGCTGAAAGGTGCGTTCACCGGCGCTAAAATCAGGTAAGGCGAGGCCGCTATCGGCTTGAATGACACCGACGGTTCGAAGGTGGGGTAGGTCGAGGCCTTTGGCGACAACTTGAGTGCCGATAGCGATATCAATTTCGCCCTTATAAAGTTCATCATAGCGTGCGTCGACTGTATCAGCGGCGCCATTGTCAGCATCAAAGCGGCTGATATTGGCCTTAGGGAAGAGTTTTTGCAGTTCGGTCTCGATGAGTTTAGTGCCAAAGCCTTTATGAATAATATCGACGTGATGGCAGTCGGGACATGAAGTCGGCACGGCCTGTTTATAGTCACAGATATGACAACGCAGAATATGTTGATCGTTGTGTAGTGTCAGTGGTATAAAGCAGCGCGGGCACATAGCCGTCCAGCCACAATTCTCGCATAAAGTCGTGCTGGCGCTACCACGGCGGTTGTGAAAAATCAGAGCTTGTTTACCCTCGCTAAGAGTTATCTCGAGCTGATTAATAAGCTGCTTTGAGAGGAATCGATGACCATTGAAGTTGGCGCGGTTCTTCATGTCGACAACTGTTAATACTGAGGCGACGGTGTTGTCGCGAGCTGGCTTGGACAGGCGCAGGATTGGACGGCCAGATTGCTCAGCAAGGTAACGGTCGGTGACGTTGGGTGTGGCGCTTCCAAAGACGACTTTAGCACCGTGCAGACGGCCCAAGACAGTAGCGGCGCGTAAGGCAGAATAGCGCGGCGATTGCTCTTGTTTGTAGCTTGGCTCGTGAGCCTCGTCAACTAAAATGGCGCCAATATTTGATAGCGGTGTAAATAGGGCTGACCGCGCGCCGATTACAAGATGGGGTTCGGTTGACTCTAGGGCCTCTTTCCAAATTGCATGACGCCTCGATTCGCTAATAGTCGAGTGAACCAGCATGATATTTTCGAAGTCATCGCTAAATTCACTGACAAGTTGAGAGGTTAAGGCGATTTCAGGAACCAGTACGATCACCGACTTACCCTGCTTGATGGTCTGCCTGGCTATTTCCTTGTAGATCTCGGTTTTGCCCGAACCGGTCACACCCTGTAGTAAAAAGGTGACTGGTGTCGACTCCATAACAGATTGAATAACTTGTTTTTGTTCGTCATTGAATAAAATATTTGTTCGAGCCCTTTTGGTCATTTTTTGATTATTATTCAGCGGACGTCTGGCTTTGGTTAAGCCGCGGGGCAGCAAGGTTTGCAGAACTAGCGCAAGAGGCGTGACGTAGTAGCCCGCCAGCCATTCAGCTAGACCGAGTAGTGGCGCTGGTAAAGGTTGGTCGATAATGACTGATAGAATTTCTTTGGTTTGATAGTCGGGCTTACTAGTTGGGCGCACAACAACACCAACTAATTGTTTTTTGCCGACCTCAATCGTCACGATCTGACCGGCTTTAAGTGGCTGGTTTGAAGCATAGGTAAAGACGTCGCTACCTGGGCGAATAATCTGATTTGGCGCAACCTCGTAGTAGTGCATATATATCAGTATACTGCTAATATAAGCATATGTATTTTGAGAGTAGGGCGCAGGCTGGCCAGATTCTGGCAGTCGAGCTATTAGATAAGTATCGTTATGAGAACTGTGCCGTAGTGGCGCTAAGTGACGGCGCTGTTTTGGTGGCCGAGCAAATCGCATCCTCATTGCACTGTGTTTTGATGATGCTGCTTACGGAAGACATCCAGATCCCGGGTGAAGATTTAAGCTTTGGGGCTATCTCTCAAGAAGGCGGCTTTACCTATAACGGTATGTTTTCAACTGGTGAAATTGAAGAATATGTTAGTGAATTTCACGGTTATTTGGATGAGCAAAAACGCGAGGCTTTTCAAAAGATTAACCGTCTGCTTGGCGACGGTGGCTTGATTGATAGTACCTTGCTGCGCGACCATGTCGTCATCTTGGTTTCTGATGGTCTTGATAACGGCGCCTCAATTGATGTGGCGATTGATTACATGAAGCCGATTAAGGTCAGGCGGTTAGTCGTAGCGACGCCGACGGCTAGCGTCCAGGCAGTTGACCGTCTACATATTCTAGCCGATGAGCTACATATTTTAGATGTTAAAGAAAACTTTATGGGGGTAGATCATTACTATAACCAGAATGTTATTCCAAGTCATGAAGAGACGATCGCTAAAATTAATCAAATTGTGCTGAATTGGCGTTGACCAAAACGATTAGAAAAGTGTAGAATAAAAAGCAACAAGTGAGGCAGTTAGTAGTTAAGGGAATACATGTTAGACGTTTTTATTACATCTAGGGTTCGACGCAAAATTGTGGTGGTCTACGCCAAATATCCTGATTTCAAGACGCACGTACGCGGTCTGGCGAAACTTATTAAGGAAGATCCAGGTAATATTCAGCGTGAGCTTAAACGACTTGAAAAAGTTGGCTTCTTGACTAGCGAAAAGCAAGGCAACACCAAGATTTATGCCACTAACAAGCAATTTCCTATCTTTAAAGAACTGCAAAGTATTGTCATAAAGTCACAGCAGGCGGGCCGTCCAAAGCGTTCGTCGTCTGACATTTAGCATGTCTTTATTTGATCAAATTTTAGCCGCTCGCGGATTGAGTGGCGATGCTGCGCGGGATTTTTTGCAGCCTAATTATGACAAAAAGCACGATCCATTTTTGTTGCCAGATATGGAAAAAGCGGTTGAGCGAATTGTGCTGGCACGTGAGCGTCAAGAAAAAGTTACAATCTATGGCGACTATGACATTGATGGCTTAACGGCGACAACTGTTATGTTGGATGCTTTGAGGTCATTTGGTTTTAAGGATGTTGATGCCTTTATTCCAAACCGTTTTGTTGAGGGTTATGGCCTGACGGTTGATGCCGTCAAGGCGATTGCTAGCCAGGGCTCAAAACTAATTATCACTGTCGATTGTGGTAGCTTAAGCCACGAAGAGATTAAACGCGCTAATGAACTGGGTGTCGATGTCGTCGTAACCGACCACCATAATGTTAGTGACGTCCAGCCACCGGCCATAGCGGTTGTTAATCCGAAACGCAAAGATCATAACTATCCGTTTATTGACCTAGCTGGCGTGGGCGTGGCTTTTAAACTAGTTCAAGCTTTGCAAACGAGGCTGCCGGGCTTGCCACTAGGCGCTGAAAAATGGATGTTAGATTTGGTGGCGCTAGGGACGGTTTGTGACGTCGTTAGTTTAAAAGACGAAAACCGAACTAACGTTTTTTGGGGATTAAAGGTTTTGAAAAAAACTCGCCGACCAGGACTACGGGCCTTGATGGCGGTGGCTAAAGTCGAGCCCGAAACGCTTAATAGTCGGTCGCTCGGCTTTGCGCTTGGACCGCGAATGAATGCGGCTGGACGACTTGAGACAGCTCGGCACGCGCTGGATATGTTGTTGGCGGCTGATAATCAGTTGGCTTATGAAAAAGCCGAGCAACTCGATGCGCTAAATCAGGCACGTCGGGCTGACCAAACCAGTATTTTAAAAGAAGCCACCTTGCAGGCTGAACAATTTATTAATGAGCCAGTGTTGGTTCTAAGCGGACCTAACTGGAACCACGGCATTGTCGGGATTGTCGCGGCCAAGCTACTTGAAAAGTATCAAAAGCCGACCTATGTCCTACAGGAGATGGGTGAAACATCCAAGGGCTCGGCTCGTAGTTTTGGTGGTTTTAGCGCGGTTGAGGCAATTCGTGCGGCCGACGATATTATCTTAAAGGGTGGTGGACATACTTTGGCGGCTGGTGTGACGCTACCGACAACTAATATTGATGCCTTTCGACAGCGGGTGAATGAGTTTTATAAATCACTCAATTTAATTAATCAAGCTGATTTACTGCTGCCGAAGGAAGACGTATTAATTAAAGATTTTTCGGAAGTGACCGAAGAGTTGGTCGTGCAACTGGCTAGTCTAGAACCGTTTGGTAGTGGCAATCCGGAGCCGATTTTGAAAATTAGTAGCGTAACGGTTGTAGACCAACGTCGTATGGGCGCCGATAATCAACACGTCAAACTAGAGGTGAAGGACGCACTTGGTAGGCGGCTACAGATGTTAGCTTTTAGCGCGCCGGCGCACTTCTTCGCCGAACCAGGTGAGGTGGTGACAGTAGTCTTTCAGCCAACATTAAACGAATGGAATGGGCGACGTAGCGTTGAGGGACGACTATTGCATCTAGTTTCTGATGATTAATTTTCACTTTGTTGCACTAAAAACTCTTATCTGTTACAATACACCCATATGGTACAAGTAACACGTAAAGATGAACGAGAAGCAAACGAGAATATTATTCGTCGTTTTAACCGTAAAGT
This sequence comes from bacterium, assembly GCA_027451105.1. Taxonomy (GTDB): domain Bacteria; phylum Patescibacteriota; class Saccharimonadia; order Saccharimonadales; family Saccharimonadaceae; genus UBA1547. Next base: position 122,791 of record DAIDKB010000020.1, on the reverse strand, counting down.
TTTGCAGAGCGGTGTTTTAGCTGAGGCTAAGGCTGCTATGCGATTTGAGAAACCAATCAGCAAAACTGAGCGTCGTGCCAAAGCGATTATTCGCAAGGCTCGTAAGGCAGACAAGCTAGATAAAGCACGTTTAGGACTTCGATAAAGTGTCCCTAAAGGAGCGCATTAATAACGATTTAAAAACCGCCTTGCTAGGCGGTAATCGTTTTAAGGGAGAGGTTCTTCGGAATCTGAAGTCGGTCATTTTAAATGAAGAAGTCGCTCAAAATAAGCGCGATGAGGGACTTGACGATTCTGCTATCGAGCAGATTGTGGCGCGCGAAATTAAAAAACGTAACGAGAGCGCGACTATTTATGATGGTGCTAATCGACCGGAACTTTCCGAAAACGAACGTGCCGAGGCGGCGGTCTTAGTTGAGTACTTGCCGACTCAGCTTTCAGAAGCAGAGATTTTGGCTACTATTGCAAAAACTATCGACGGTCTTGGTGTCAGTGGTCCAAGCGCGATGGGTCAGGTGATTGGCGCTGTTAAAAAACAGCTTGGCAATAGTGCCGATGGCGCACAAATCGCTCAACTGGTGAAAAAAGCGTTACAATAAAAACAAAAAGGAGCATTTGCTATGATTATCATCTTTGGTCCGGCTGGATCCGGTAAGAGTATGCAGGGACAAATGTTGGCCGCTCGCAATGGCTGGCGCTGGCTAAGTGCTGGGCAGTTACTGCGCGATACTCGCGACCCTGAATTAATTGCAGCTATGCAGACTGGTCGTTTGGTCGAGCACAATAGGGTTAATAAGATTATGAGTGAGGCGATATCCCGAGCTACTAATGTCCGTCAAGTGATTCTTGACGGTTTTCCAAGGGCTCTAGAACAGGCCAAATGGTTGCTAGAAAATGAAGCTCAGCATAATGACTCAATCGAGCTTGGCGTTGTTTTAGAAGTGCCTAAAAAAGAATTGATGAAGCGGCTTGAAGTGCGCGGCCGGGTTGATGATACCCTGGAGGCGATTGATGAGCGACTGGAAATTTATCGCCACGAGATTGAGCCGATTTTGGACTATTTTGCCTCACAAGGTGTAAAAATTGTTCGCGTTGATGGTACTGGCTCGGTTGGTCAAGTTCACGATCGAATTATGGAGGAGCTGGTAAAATGCAAGCTCGCCTAAAAACTCCAGCTGAAATTGAGGCGATGCGCGAAGGTGGCAAAATCCTAGCTACTATTTTTGCTGGTCTTAAAAAACACGTTGTGGTTGGTATGAGCGAGCTTGAGGCTGATGCTTGGGTTGATAAAGAAATCAAGCGCTTAGGTGCTGTGGCAACCTATAAAACGCCAGAAGTTGAGTTTCCGAATGCGATTTGTATATCAGTCAATGATGCGATCGTGCATGGTGTGCCAACTGATTATCAGTTTGAAAAAGGTGACATTGTGAGCTTTGATTTAGTTATTACATATAAGGGCATGAAGACCGACAGCGCCTTTACGATGGTGGTTGGTGAGGAGCCAACTGGCGCCAAAAAACACCTGATTAACTTCACTGAACGTAGTTTGTTTGCTGGGATCGATGCAATTAAAGGCCCGACGTATACGGGTGACATCGGTTATGCGGTTGAGGAAGTTTTAAAGGGCGCAAAACTTGGTATTATTCGCGACCTTGTTGGACACGGCGTTGGTCACGAGATGCATCAGGATCCTGAAGTTCCTAACTGGGGACGAAAAGGCAGTGGCGTCTTGTTGGTGCCAGGGGATACGATTGCGATTGAGCCGATGGCGACATTAGGCGGTGAGAGAATCAAGACCGATAGTGATGGCTGGACGATTCGGACTAGGGATGGTAGTTTGTCTGCTCACTTCGAGCATACCGTGCTGGTTACGGAAGACGGTGTCGAAATCTTGACGATGCTATAAAGAGCTAATGGTTACTTGACAATTTACTAAAAGTGTATTAGTATATATGTATGCGAAATAAAGAAATGCCAATTACGTCAAGCGACACGCCAACTTTTCGAGAAATAAAGGGAAATGACAGGGATAATTATGGTATCCGCGTTCTTTCTGTCGAGGACATGGTTGATGAAAAGCTGTCTATCGATCGACCGAGCGATACGGCTGATCCTTCAGAAAGATATCCACAGAATCGCTTGACTCACATTGGCGGCTTGGAGGGTCCAAGTTTCAACTCTTTTAGAAATATGTACCAAAACGGTGAGACTAAACTGATGGACGATGTCGAGCTTGCGATGCACCATATTAAGCCTGGCGTTGATACGCAATATAACACCGACCTAGATGATCTTAATAGTCGAGTTAGGCGTGATGAGTTCACTCATTTAGCTATCAAGGAACGCCGCGAGGAATTACGCGCAGAACTGGCTAGACGTCGGGCGGTTAAACCAAAGATCTTTGGCCGCGCAAACCCCAATGACGACGTACAGCCGGTTTTGAAGGAACTGCGAGCGCTTGAGAAATATGAACAAGCTCTTCCGAGCGGGGAGACTATACGAAAAGTTGCCGACACTGTGCTCGAAAACTTTAGCGGTGCACTACGTACATTCGCTAAGAATGAAGCGCATCGAGCCGGTGTTGAAATTGTTGAAGACAAATAATAACGCTTTTGTCTAAGGTATACAGAGCGGTCTCATGTACAATATGGGGCCGTTTTTTGATGTATGCTTTGCAATGATTGGCATAAGCTATATACTAATACCATGCAAGAAAACTCTCGATACGCTGTTGGTATTGATGTCGGAACGACGACTGTTCGATGCCTAGTAGCACACATTGACGGAACAAGTGGCACGCCAACGATTGTGGGTGTCGGAAGCGCACCTAATACGGGTATGCGTAAGGGTACGGTTGTTAATTTAAGTGGGCCCGCGCAAGCAATTGACGATGCTCTTGGTGAAGCCGAGCGCATGAGTGGCTATCAAGTTAATGAAGCGACCCTAAGTATTAATGGCACCCACATTTTAAGTACCCATGCTGACGGTATGATTGCTGTAGGCGGATCTGACCATGCAATTAATTATGAAGACTTAAGCCGCATCGAAGAGGTGGCGACAATCGGTAAAGTGCCGGCAAATCGTGAGATTTTGGACGTCGTACCGCATGCCTACAAACTAGACGGACAAGATAACATTAAGGATCCACTTGGTATGACCGGCACGCGCCTGGAGGTTGATGCTCATGTTGTATCGGCATTGGTGCCACACCTAACAAATCTGCAAAAGTCAGCTGAAGCAGCGAAAGTTACACCGCACAGTATTGTTGTGGCTGGTATTGCGGCCGCTCGGGCAGTTTTAAGCGAGCAGCAACTCGAAAATGGCGTTGCTTTGATTGATATTGGTGGCGCTACAACCAACCTGGCAATTTATGAAGAGGGCGATTTACAATATTCAGCCGTTTTGCCATTTGGTGGTATCAATATCACTAACGACCTGGCAATTGGCCTAAAAACTGATCCCGAGATCGCCGAAAAGGTTAAAATTGAGCACGCCTCGGCGCTAACTCGCAAAGAAAACTCTGGTATTAGTCTAAAACAAGACGACGAAATTTATACTTTTGAAACTAACGATATCGACGAGATTGTTGAAGCGCGTTTGGAAGAGATTTTTGAAGCGATTCAAGCTGAACTGAAAAAAGCCGGCCGGGCTGGTAAATTACCGGGCGGTGTCGTTTTAACTGGGGGTACGGCTCAGCTAAAGGATATTGCTGAATATGCTAAAAAGTCACTTGGACTAGCAGCTCGCGTTGGTAAGACGTCTGGTTACGGTGGCGTAGCCGATGATATTACCGGTCCGCAATTTGCGACAGCTGTTGGTTTGATGCTAATTGATGTTGACTCAGCACACCTGCCGAGTGGTCCAAAAAAGAAGCCAGCCAGTTCGCTTGCCGGTGCTGGTGGTTTTGTGAGCAAATTCCTTGACAGGTTTAAGGCATAGTATTTTTCTTAAACCAAGTGTTATACTAGCTTATGAATACGAAGATTGGGAGATAATAGATACATGCCTGAAGTAAAACCAAGCGATATACAGACATTCGCCACAATTAAAGTAGTCGGAGTCGGTGGAGCCGGTGGCTCAGCCGTCAACAGAATGAAAGAAGCTGGTCTGTCTGGTGTCCAGTTTATTGCTATGAATACCGATGCCCAAGCTCTTCACAACTCAAAAGCAGACGTCAAAATTCACCTTGGTCACACCGTAACTGGTGGTCTTGGGGCTGGCGCTGATCCATCAACCGGTGAGGCTGCCGCTAATGAATCACGTGACGAAATTCGTGATGCTATTACTGGTGCCGACATGATATTTGTAACTATTGGTGCTGGTGGTGGTACCGGCAGTGGTGCTGGTCACATTGTTGCCGAGGTTGCTCGTGAACTTGGTATCCTTGTCGTTGGCGTTGCTACTAAGCCATTTAGCTTTGAGGGCGAAAAACGGCGCCAGAATGCCGAGTGGGCAATTACTCAACTTGGTCGCCAGGTTGATACACTGATTACGATTCCAAACGACCGTTTACTTCAGACGATTGATCGTCGCACGCCGCTGCTTGAGACCTTTAAGATTGCCGATGATGTTTTGCGTCAAGGTGTGCAGGGAATTTCGGAGCTAATTACCGAGCACGGTTTGATTAACCTCGACTTTGCTGACGTTAAGGCGATTATGAGTAATGCCGGTTCAGCCCTTATGGGTATTGGACGGGCTAGCGGTGACAATCGTGCCGCCCAGGCCGCCCAACAAGCCATTGAATCACCGCTAATTGAAGTTTCAATTGATGGTGCCAAGGGCGTCCTATTCAATGTAACCGGTGGTTACGACATGAGTATGAGTGAAATCCAAGAAGCTGCCGAGATTATCACCAGTGCGGTTGCACCTGATGCCAACATTATCTTCGGTGCTACTTTGAAACCTGACCTCGAAGACGAGTTGATTATTACGGTGATTGCAACTGGTTTTGATTCAGCTTACTTCCATAAAGAAGCCGCTTCAAACACACCGGCAGCAGACACTGCTCCGATGAATTTGTCGGAGGATGCCGTTAACGCCATTGACTTGAATCTTGATAGTAAAGATGCAACCGAGGCCTTTGCTGAAGACAATAATCACGATATTTGGAATCAGCCAAATGATGTCGAGGAAGAGTCTGACACGCCAGCCTTCTTGCGCCGTCGCCGCAAGCACAACAAGGAAGATTAATTATGGCCAAATATAACATTGGCGACAGTCGAGTAATCGAATCACGCGAGGTCAGCGATGGCGTGACGATTCGTCGTCGCCGCGAATCACCTGACGGTAAACGCTTTACGACTTACGAGCGAATTGAAAAACCAAACCTAGCTGTCATCAAGAAAGACGGCAAACGCGAGTTATTCGACCGCGACAAGCTAGCTATCGCTATTAAGCGTTCGGTCGGAAAATTCTTTTCATCAGAAGTTGAGATTGAAGAGATGATTAACGATATCGAAGATGGCCTTTATGCCCTAGGTGATAGCGAAATTACCTCAAAGCAAATCGGCGACAAGGTGTTGGACGAATTAGGTAGTCGCAATGAGGTTGCTTATGTCCGTTTTGCCAGTGTCTACTATGAATTTAAGACTCTCGATGATTTCGTAAAAATTCTTGAACATCAACGACAGCTCAAGACGGGAGAGTAAAGCTGATGAAGGTGGTGATAGTTTATAAAAATGACAGCGATCACGCCCGTGAAGTGATTGATTATTTGCGTGACTTTGAGCATCAAACCGGTCACGTTTTAGAAACGCTTAATCCTGAAGACCCTGATGGCGAGCAATTTTGTCGGGCATATGATATCGTCGAGTACCCAACTGTTATTGCGATTGCCGATGACAGTACGATGCAAAATACTTGGGTTGGCACACCGCTGCCAACGATTAGCGAAGTTAGTTTTTACGTCCAATAAACAGATTCGGCTTTACAGATAACTAAAGTATAGCGTAAACTAATAGGGTAGCACTTCGCCCACATGGCGGATGAGCGGCCATCAACCGCGAATGTTTTTGGAAGAAATCGTTATCGAAATTAGACCCAAACGTTAATCGACGCGTCAGATCGAGCAACTAAGCGCTAAAAAGAATCTCTTTTTAGAAACTGGATGGTACCGTCCGAGCAATCGGATTCCAGTGACTAAAAAGGGATTTTTGTTTTTTCAAGAAAGGAAACAAGAGACTTATGAAATTTACATCAGGTAACCGTCGCCGCGCCATCGACTATGAAAAAGATTTAGTTAAGCAGTGGAAGAAAAATCGGACGTTTGAAAAATCAGTCGAGATGCGACCGGTTGATAATTCGTATGTCTTTTATGATGGCCCGCCATTCATTTCGGGTGTACCACATCACGGCACGCTGCTTAGCTCGATTGTAAAAGACGCTGTGCCGCGCTATCAGACGATGAAGGGCAAGCATGTCGAGCGCGTTTGGGGTTGGGATGCTCACGGTTTGCCAGCTGAACGCTACACCGAGAAAAAACTTGGCATTAACAGTCGCAAAGAGGTTCTCGAATATGGCCTAGAAAAATATATCAATGCCACGCGCGAAAATATGCTAGAAACGTCTAGCGCCTGGGAAGATGTGATTGATAGGATTGGTCGTTGGGTTGATTTTAAGGGCGCCTACAAAACCATGGATAAAAATTACATGGAATCAATTTGGTGGGCCTTTAAAACTTTGTACGAAAAGGGCAAAATCTATGAAGGCGAAAAGGTACTGATGTACTGTACGCTGGACGGTACGCCACTTTCAAAAGCTGAAGTTACAATGGACTCGGGCGCTTACCAAGATGTCACTGACCCAAGCGTTTATGTGAAATTTAAGTTAGATGATGGTTCGACGCTGCTAGCTTGGACGACTACGCCCTGGACTTTGCCGGCCAATACGGCCCTGGCAATCAATCCGGAACTTGATTATGTTGAAGTTAAACTTGACGGTGAACAATTTATTTTAGCAGAAGAGCTAGCCGCTAAAGTTTTGACTGACGAAAAGCACCAGCCATTGCACTATGAAGTTGTTCGCAAGCTAAAAGGCGCGGAACTAGTCGGTAAATCATACCAGCCGCTACTTGGCGTTAATCGCGGTGAAAATGCTCATAAAGTTTGGGCGGCCGAATACGTCTCGAACGAAGACGGTACCGGTATCGTTCATATCGCGCCAGCCTATGGTGAGGAAGACTTTGAGTTAGCCAAGCAGCATGATATTCCAGTTGTTCATGTCATTGACCAAAACGGTTTTTATACGGAAGGTGAATGGAAGGATCTGAACGTTTGGGAGACCAACAAGCCGATTGCGAAAAGCCTACACGAGCAGGGAATCGTTTGGAAAATCGATTACATCCGCCACAGTTACCCGCACTGTCACCGTTGCGGCACGCGTTTGATGTACCGCGCGCACCCAAGTTGGTTTGTCGATATCGATGCGCAGCGTGATTTGATGATTGAAAAGAACGAGCCAATCAACTGGTTTCCTGACCACGTTAAATATGGTCGTTTCCAGAAAAATATCGAGCAGGCGCCAGATTGGAATATCTCACGTGACCGTTTTTGGGCAACAGCTATGCCGGTCTGGAAAAGTCCAAGCGGCAAAGTAAAAGTCATTGGTAGTTACGCCGAATTGAAAGAATTATCTGGAGTCGAGCTTGAGGATTACCACCGTCCATGGATTGATGATGTAAAGTTTGAACTTGACGGCGAAACGTACACCCGCATTGACAAGGTTATGGACAGTTGGTTTGAGGCTGGCTCGATGCCGTTTGCGCAATTCCATTATCCATTTGAAAACGTCGAAAAATTCGAACAAAATTTCCCAGGCGACTTTATCGTCGAATACATTGGCCAAGTCCGCGCCTGGTTTTACTATATGCACGCCATGAGTATCGCTTTATTTGGTACTAACAGCTTTAAAAACGTTATTGTCACCGGTAACGTCGCCGGTAATGACGGTCGCAAGATGAGTAAAAGTTATGGCAACTACACTGATCCAAACGAGTTGATGGATAAGTTTAGTGCCGACAGCTTGCGCTTTTTGCTACTCAGCTCGCCGCTACTTAATGGCGAAGATTTCGCCTTGCAAGACAAAGAAGTCGGCGACGTGGCTCGCAAACTATCGATGATTTGGAACATGTACGACTTCTTTACGATGTATGCCGAGGTTGATGGTTGGGAATTTGACCCAGAAAAACCATTTACGCTTAGTCCAGATGACCTGACAAACCCGCTCGATAAGTGGATTGTTTCGCGCGTTCACGGGCTAAACAAACACGTCACTGAACACATGGATGCCTACAATATTCCCGAGACAATGGCCGAGTTTTTGCCGTTCATTGATGATGCGAGTAACTGGTTTGTTCGTCGGTCGCGTCGCCGTTTCTGGAAGAGTGAAGATGATGCCGACAAAAACGATGCTTACCGCACACTGCATTACGTTTTAATGAAACTGGCGGTGCTGTTGGCGCCATTTACGCCGTTTTTGGCTGAAGAGCTTTACCAGAAATTAGGTGGTGGCAACGAGTCAGTCCATCTGCTGGATTGGCCAACTAACTATGCCATCGACGAGGCGGCACTGACCTTCATGGCAGATGCACGCAAGATTATCGAACAAGGTTTGGCGCTACGCATGTTTAAGGGCGATGATGAGGTGCAAGTTAAGATTCGTCAGCCGCTTTCAAAACTGACTTATACTGGCCAAAAACTTGATGCGTATTACGAAAACATGATTGCCGAAGAGGTGAATGTTAAGTCAATCGAATACGCCGGTGCCGAAGGCTTGGAGCTGGTGGTGCTAGATAAGGCCATTACGCCCGAGTTAAAGGCCGAGGGTTTGATGCGTGAAGTTCTGCGTGTCGTTCAAAATGCCCGTAAGGATGCTGGGTTAAACGTCGATGATCGCATTAAACTGAGCCTAACCACCGACAGCGCTGAATTACAGTCGGCTATTGACAAATACCGTAATGAAATCTGTAGCGAGACGTTGGCAACAGTACTAGACGCGGCCGAATACAATCACCTACAGTCTACTAAGGTTGAAGGTGAGAACCTAACGGTCTCACTCCAAAAAGCCTAAGCCCTAAACCTATAACAGAGTAATAATATTGACATAATGTAATGGTTATGCTATCATTACATTAGTCAATTAAAAAAATAAACATATGTCGCTATTAAATTATTTACAGTTTCAGCCAATCGATCCCGACTCCGATAAGGACGAGATTAATGAAGATCATCAACTTCATCAAGAGATTGATTTGAAAGAAGATATTGACGAGGCTAACTTGGAAGATTTTTGGAATAAAGTCGTTAGTGATATTCATAACGATCCCGAATGGTTCAACTTTTCGGACGAATAATCCTATAATAAGTATATGGATTTATCTGACCAAGAGTTTGACCAATTAATTAGTGCTGCTATGGACGACTTGCCGCAGAAGTACATTAAAGGGTTGAACAATGTTGCGATAGTCTACGCCGATGATCCAGATGAAAACCAAAGTAAAAAAGCCGAGCTTAAGTCCGGTAGTTTACTTTTGGGTCTGTACGAAGGCATTCCGCTGACCAAGCGCGGGGCGGGTTATACCTTTGTGTTGCCGGATAAAATTACGCTTTTTAAGAACCCGATTTTAGCTGTTGCTCACACTCCCGAACAACTATACGAGCAGATTAAACGGACGCTTTGGCACGAAATTGCCCACTATTACGGCTTGAACCACGACGATATACAACGTCTTCAGGGTTGATGCCGACGGTTTAGCATAAGTGCTATAATCGGCTTATCGTGATAATGCATAAAGCTAAAAATAAGCATACGATTTTGCTTAAGCTCGGGCGCCACACCAAGCATATTTTTGTACCGCACAAGGGCAACGACTATCGCCCGCATTTGATAAGGGCTTCGGGCCTAACTATTGTTCTGGTGATTATCATAGTGATGCAGCTTGGCTATGGCTTAATTAGTCAGGGTAAGGTTGGGGTACTTGGGCGTCAGTCCAATATTACAATTAGTGACTTGGTATCGGATACTAATAAACAGCGACAGATAGCTAACCTAAAGCCATTGGCGTTATCCGATAAATTGAATCAAGCGGCGTTTTTGAAAGCAAAAGATATGTTTAATAATCAGTATTGGGCGCACACTTCACCAGCGGGTGTAACGCCATGGAAGTGGTTGACTGACGTGGGCTATGACTATGGAGCGGCTGGTGAGAATTTGGCAAAAAACTTTAATGACGCCGACTCAACTGTTGCGGCCTGGATGGCTTCACCGACGCACCGAGCTAATATTTTGAACAGCCAGTACAGCCAGGTTGGTTTTGCGGTAGCCGACGGGGTGTTGAGTGGTCAAAATACGACACTGGTGGTAGCTTATTATGGTTTACCAGCCAGTGCGGCAACGCAAAACAGCCCACAACAATACGTTAGTAGTCTTGGCGGTGGGGCGAGTGGTCCACTAACAAATTTCGGTGTCGCTATTCGGTCGCTTAGCCCGGCAACTCTGGGTACGTTGGCACTGTTAACGGTAGTAATATTTGTCTCGGCTGCGGCCCATCATTATAGATACTTGCTACCGAAGCAGTTTAAAACTGGTTGGCGTCGTCATCACGGGGCTTATAAAATGGCGGCAGCCTGTTTGCTGGCGTTGATCATAATTGTAGCGAGCGGCGGCGGCCAAATCTAGTTCTTGGTCGTCTTGGGTCGAATCTGTGTTTACAGGACAGCCCATCTCTGTTACAATGGGCAACTGATTGATTAATAATATAAGGAATCATAATGTCAAAAGCAGTCGTTAAGATCGGTGGCAAACAGTTTATCGTCACCGAAAAAGAGACCCTCCTGGTGGACCTCCTCCCGGAAGGAACTAAAGAGCTCACTCTAGACGCGCTGTTGGTGATTGATGGTGATAAAACCACTGTCGGCACACCAACCGTCAAAGGTGTAAAGGTGTTAGCCAAGGTCGTTGACGACCTCGTTAAAGGTGAAAAAATTCGCGTTATCCGCTATGAAGCCAAGAAGCGTGTTCACAAAGAGAATGGTCACCGCCAAAAATACTCAAGGATTGAAATTACCTCAATCAAATAATCAAAAATCTCCGCCCGATGGCGGAGATTTTTATATACGCTCATGGTATAATGAGGCGAAGATATGAGGGAAACAGACACGTGGCAACGGTAATTTCAGTAACCAATCAAAAGGGTGGTGTCGGCAAGACGACGACGGCTGTTAACTTGGCATATTACTTGGCTAAAGCCGGTAAGAAGACCTTATTGATTGACTTTGATCCACAGGGCAATGCGACGAGTGGTCTTGGCTTTGACAAGCAGGCATTAGTAGCGACGATGGCTGAGGTTATCTTGGGCGATGTGCCGCTTAGTCAGGTGATTATTCCGACAAAGCACAAAAATCTGTCAATTGCACCATCGACGCCAATTTTAGCTAATACCGAAGTACAACTAGCTCAGGCTGAGCGCCGTTTTTCGCGTTTGAAGGCGGCAATTGAGACTGCTGAGGCTGACTACGATACGATTATTATTGATAGTCCGCCGAGCCTTAGCCTACTAACAGTTAATGGTCTTATTGCTGCAAAATATGTACTTTTGCCAGTCCAAGCTGAATTTTATGCCCTGGAAGGCCTTGGCCAGCTGCTTGAAACAATGAAATTGGTCCGCAAGGGTATGAATCCTACACTTGAGCTGTTGGGCGTACTACCAACGATGATTGATTCGCGCACGACACTTAGTGGCCAAGTTCACGAAGAAATTAAAAAGCATTTTCCGGGAAAGGTCTTTAAGTCGACGATTCCACGCAATATTCGCCTAGCTGAGGCACCAAGTCACGGTTTGCCTGTTGGCGTATATGATAAATTTTCAAAAGGGGCTAGGGCCTACAAGTCGCTCGCCAAGGAGGTGTTAGAACGTGTCAGCATCTAGTAAAAAAGGACTTGGCCGCGGTTTTGAATCATTGATTCCAGTCGACCTTTTAGATGAATCATTTGATCCGACCGCTTCACAGGACGAGCAAATCAGTGAACTACGCCAGATTAAACTAACTGAAATTGTGGCTGACCCAGATCAGCCACGTCGTCAATTTGACGAAGCTTCAATTGAAGATTTAGCGGAATCAATTCGTCAACACGGCGTCTTGCAGCCAATCGTAGTCACGCCACACGGTAACGGTTATCAAATTGTTGCTGGTGAACGTCGCTTTCGAGCCTCGCGTTTGGCGGGTCTAGATAAGATTCCCGCTCTAGTCCGTACCCTAAGCGGCCAGCATAAACTGGAATTATCGCTAATTGAAAATTTGCAACGCCGTGATCTGAACGTGCTTGAAACGGCAACGGCTTATATGAAACTACGCGATCAGTTTAATCTGACTTTAGAGCAGATTGGGCAACGTGTCGGTAAGAAGTCGGTCAGTACTGTCAGCAACACCTTGCGTCTTTTACGTTTGCCACAAATTGTACGTACGGCTCTTGCTGAAGGCAGGGTTAGCGAAGGTCAAGTTCGACCGCTAGTTGGTTTGGACGAGGATTTAATTGATATGATTTTGCCGCGCATTATCAACGAAGAGTGGAGTTCGCGTCAAACTGAACAATACATCGTGCAGCTAAAAAAGAGCGGTAAATCAGGTGATAGAACAAAAAAAGTTATTGCCGAATCGCCGTACGAAGATGATACTAAACGGATTGCTAAACGCTTTAGGGCCGATGTTCGAGTCCGAACTAATGCTAAGGGCGCTGGTCAGATTGTAATTCGTTTTAAGAGCGATGCTGAATTTCGTCGCATCGAAAAATTACTCGATCGCGACTAACTCAAAATCTTTTTTAGAAAGTTCGAATTTTATTGAATGGGTAGATGCGTAGGCTAACCGGCCCAACGACGTCATATAGCGGAATTGTACCTAGTCCGTTACGAGAATCTAGTGAGTAATTACCTTGACGGTGGTCACCGGACACGAACAATTCGCCATCAGGTACGATTTCATCAACCGACCCAGAGGTTGGGCTACCGGGCTCGCCATGGTTATTATCGTCAGGGTTAAAGCCATTTGGATATTGACTGTTAAAAACTGTGTATGAGCCATTCTTTAAGACAACACGCTCGCCAGGTAGGGCGATGACGCGCTTTACGATGTATTCATCGGGCATGCCCTGGCTGAATAGGGGGTTCTTGAAAACAATAATTTGGCCTCGATTTGGTATGTAGGTCTTATTTTCAAGTTGTGCCAATGTTACTGGCAGGCGATTGACGATTAAGCGGTCATTGGTATAGAGAGTGGTCTCCATGCTGGGGCCAATTACGCTAAAACTGCGAAATACAAAATTATTAATTAAAAGTGTACCGGCAAGCACGCAGATTACAAAAATGGCAATGCTCGTAACATCTTTAATTAAGGGGTGGCGGCTTATAAATGATTGTTCCATGTTCCTTTACTATACACGGTTTAGTGGCCTCGGTATAGTAATGCTTGTGATTTTTAGGTGTTCAAATTCACAGTAAAGTTAGGTATAGTGGTAGGAGTATTTATGAAGAATAACCGACCCAATATAGATGGCTTTGTGCCCCGAAGGACCAGAAGCCAGCTAGGTGACTTGCACTCTAAACGGCCATCTGCTAAAACCGAGATGATTTCGCGCCCACTTCATAGTGGTGGCGGTGTCAGTCAGCGCGTTGGTGAGGCGCGCCAGAATCAATCGATTGGTCGCTCTGACATAAATGATTCGCTGCATGATATTGATAGCTTGGGCGGCCGACCCAATCATCGACGCAGTGGGCGACGACAAATAAATAACAAGCCACTTAAGCGTCGTAGGCCAATTAAGCGAATTTTAAAATGGTCGGGCTTGGCAATTTTACTGGCCGGCCTTATCTTGGGCGGCTATGTGGTGTCGAAGTTCTTATCAGCCGGAACGAGTATCTTTAAGGGCAACGTGCTTGATATTATTAAAACCCAGTCACTGAAGCAGGATAGCAATGGCCGTAGTAACTTCTTAATTTTAGGAACGTCGGAGGATGATCCGGGGCATGGTGGCGCCTATTTAACTGACTCAATGATGATTCTTAGCATCGATCAGACTAATAAGAACGCTTACATGTTTAGTATTCCGCGTGACCTGTATGTTCAGTATGGCATGGCATGCAATAGCGGTTACTCCGGCAAGATTAATGAATACTTTAACTGTGTGAATGATAATTACACTGACCCAGCCGCCGAACAGCAGCGTTTAACAGAGACACAGGCGTTTGTTGGTAAGATATTTGGTCTAGATATCCAATATGGTATTCATGTTAATAACACTGTTATAAAGCAGGCGGTTGATGCTGTTGGTGGTGTTGATGTTGATATCGAAGGAAGCAACGGTGACCCGGGTATCCTTGACCGTAACTTTGACTGGCGCTGTAATTATAAGTGTTATTTGGTGAAATATGACAATGGAGTTCATCATCTGGATGGTGTGCACGCCCTGTTCTTATCTATGGCTCGTGGTGATGTTGCGCCAACCTATGGACTGAGTAACTCGAACTTTGATCGCGAAAAGAATCAGCAAAAAATTATTTTGGCTTTGAAAGAGAAGGCAATGACAACCGGGACGCTAACTAATATTGGCAAGATCACTAGTCTGATTGACTCGTTGGGCAACAACCTAAGAACAAATATTCAGACTAGTGAGATCCGCACTTTGGTGGGACTAGCGGCGAATATTAAATCAAGCGATATTCACACAGTCAGTTTTGAAGATGGCAGTAATAGTGTCGTCAAGACGGGTGACTATAATGGTCAAAGTATCGTTATGCCCGCCGCCGGTATGTATGACTATGGTGATATAAGGGCATTTGTCGCTAAAAACCTGTCCTCTAATCCAGTCGTGCGTGAAAATGCCAGCATCGTTGTCTTGAATGGTTCTGGTGTAGCAGGTGTGGGTCAGACATTGGCCGATAGTCTGACAGCTAAGCAATTTGTAGTCTCGATAGTCGACAACGCTCCAAGCGGTACTTATGATCCTATCGAAATCTATAATCTAGATACATCAAAAACGGTTACGCTGGCGGCATTAAAGAGCCTATATCCAAAGGCGACAGTTAAGACTTCAACGCCACCTCTCGCTGTATCGAAAGACACTAGTTTTGTGATTGTTGTCGGCTCGGCTAATCAGTAGCCAGAATTTAATCGTGGTATAATAACAGTTAGTTATGGAATTTTTAAAAACCGTCAGGCGCCGATCGTTCTTAAGTGAAGTGGTCTACGTCGGACTTAATATAGCGCTTGCCGTTGCCGTTGTAATACTT
This sequence comes from bacterium, assembly GCA_027451105.1. GTDB lineage: Bacteria > Patescibacteriota > Saccharimonadia > Saccharimonadales > Saccharimonadaceae > UBA1547. The sequence continues at coordinate 107,511 of DAIDKB010000020.1, read as the reverse complement.
ATTAAAGTCACCGAGTCACCATGGCCGGCGATTGGTTTGGTGTTACTGAGTAAGTGGCGCGTTTTTGCTGTCCGCCCGCGCTACTGGTTCGTTAATATTCAAAGCAATCTAGTCGACTTTATTGTTAGTGTCAGCTTTGTGGTCTTTTTATACACCTTATATTCAGCCGTATTGTCATCAGGCCAAGCATTGTTCGTCATGACATCTTTGACGATCCTATATATTGGCTGGCTACTATTTCTGAAGCCCCGCTCCAAGCGCTCCTATATGGTCGCTCAGGCTGGCGTAGCCTTATTCGTTGGCGTAGCGGCGCTTTATTTGTTAGCATATGCGATACCGATGACGATTGTCGTTTTAATGATGTGGCTAATCGGTTACACGACCGCCCGACATATTTTGTCGAGCTATTCTGAAGAGACGCACGTTCTTTTTATGAGCCAGTTGTGGGCGATTACTTTGGCTGAAATTGGTTGGTTAGCCTACCACTGGACAGTCGGTTATGCCTTACTAGGTATTGAAGGAGTTATCCTACCTCGCGTTGCCCTGACTGTTATTTGTATCGGCTTTATAACCTTAAAATGTTACGACGCTTATTATCATCACAAAAAAATTCGCAGTAGCGATATTGTTTTGCCGGTTTTGTTCACATTCGGAATTATCATTGTTTTGCCGATCATATTAAATCTAATTGGTATTAGTGTACCGGTCGGTATTTAAGCTTGTTGAAAGACGACGCAATAGTTTTGCGCTGAGATAAATTTAAGACCGGATTGTTTTGCTTGGTTTATCAAACTGGCGTGCTGTACGGGGTCGGCCTCAAGAATTAAATAACCGCTTGGTTTTAGGACCGATTTTGCTTGAACGATGAGTTTTATCATAAGTTCTAGGCCACCATTGTCGGCGAACAGGGCAGCGGCTGGCTCATAATCGGTCTCGGGCGACCTTTCCCAGGCCGGGTCAACGTAAGGCAGATTGGCAACGATAAAATCAGCTTTAAGGGGATAGGTGTCTAGCAGGTTACTTTTTAAAATTCGAATTTTGGCGCCTAGTATTTTGGCATTTTGCTCAGCAATAGTTAAAGCAGCCTGGCTGATATCGCTTAGGGTGACATCAAGGTCGGGTAGCTCTAATTTTAGGGTGATACCGAGGCAACCGCTACCGGTGCCGACGTCAACTAGAGCCGGTTTTGTTTGAAAAAGCTCCAAGTTTTTTTCGGTCAGTGACTTGACTGTGTCGATAATATCTTCAGATTCGGGGCGAGGAATTAGGGTGGCGGTTGTAACTTTAAAACGGCGACCATAAAACTCCCTATGACCAACAATATAAGCAATTGGTACACGGTCTAATCGCAAGTCGAGTCGGGCGTTGGCGATTTCTGTCTGACGATCATCGAGTGGCTCGTCGCTGTGGCCGTGAAGCCAGGTACGAGGTCTGTGTAAGGTGTGCGCCAAGAGTAGTTCAGCGTCAAGTCGAGCTGACATTATTCCGACGTTTTTTAAATCTGTCGTAGCCTTGGTAATCCAATCATTTATTCTTGACTTTTCTATCATCCTATGACATAGTTTATCACATCTTAGACATAATAAAAACAGCATCCACGAGGCGAAGGGCTTAGATAATAGTATGGACAACAAGACGTTAAAGCGGCTTATAATAGCTACAAAACACCGGGCTGCTAATCTATCTGATAAGCAAAAGGCAGCGCTACGAGCGCTTGATAGAACTTCTACTAATGGGTTTAATGGCGGCTGTGTAGTGGATATTGTTGGTGTATTTGCGGGCGTAAAGCCGGCGGCATTTATAGAGTTGGGAGCTAAGTTGCAGCCGCTTATCGAAGCACTCGGATTAGTTTACGTGCCCATTGATAATGAGGTCGGCGTAACTTCAAGACTAGTAGAACTTGCCGAAGAGCTTTCGGTTACTATGCAGTCTATGTGGAAAGCAAAGGATGATAATACCGAAGATAATAAAAAGATTGGAGCATTACTGGGATACCCGGCTACCGCAACCGATTATTATATCCGCCGTTTGCCGACAATGCATACCGATAAGGCCCTGCCGATTATAGACACTCCTGTCGGCCCAGGTGTGCCGAACGATTATTATGTGCAATTCATATTGTCACCAGATTACTATGAGAGCGAGATTGAGCAATATGTTGTACCACTTGAAGCGGCGGCAAAAGAATTTGCACCAAAAACCCACAAACTTTATGAACGATTAGTTCGCGACGAACAGGCAGTCATTAGTTAGAGGCGTTTTGAGCAGCGAGTTCGCGTTCGTATGATTGCAGGCGTTCGATAAGATCGTCGATGTCACCGTTCATGGCGGCAGGAATGTTGCTGCGACTGTAGCCAATGCGGTGGTCGGTGATGCGGTCTTGCGGGAAGTTATAGGTGCGAATCTTTTCGCTGCGGTCGCCCGAACCGATTAAACCGCGGCGTTCGGCGCTAAGCTTGGCGTTTTCGGCGTCGATTTTAATTTGCAGTAAACGAGAGCGCAAAACGCCCATGGCTTTTTCTTTGTTCTTAATCTGAGATTTTTCGTCTTGGTTGGTGACCACCATGCCGGTTGGCAGGTAGGTAATGCGGACGGCGCTATCGGTAGTATTAACTGATTGGCCACCGTGTCCGGACGCACGATAAATATCGATACGCAGGTCACTTGGATTAATTTCAATATCGGTCTCGGTCGCCTCGGGCAGAACGGCGACGGTAATCGTCGAGGTGTGAATACGACCTTGGCTTTCAGTTGCCGGCACGCGTTGAACACGGTGAACGCCAGACTCAAACTTCAGTTTCGAGTATGGTGCGTCGCCCTTAACACTAAAAATAACTTCCTTGTAGCCGCCGGTGTCATTCATGCTTTCGCTAATTAATTCGGTGCGTAGGTTATGTGCTTCGCAGTAGCGTAGGTACATGCGGTAAATTTCGGCAGCAAATAAGCTAGCCTCATCACCACCCGCGCCAGCCCGAATTTCGATAATGACGTTCTTTTCGTCATTCGGATCACGTGGTGCCAGCATAATAAATAACTCATCATCGATTTTTTGCAGCCGCTCGTCGATGTCGGCGACTTCGGCCTTGGCTATCTCGGCTAATTCGTCGCCGCCATTAGACAGTTCCTTAGCTTCAATCAACTGTGCTTCTAAGGTTTGGCGGAGTAGGGCTTTACCTAAAATTAAATCCAGTTCGGTTAATCGTTTATTCTTGCTAGAGTAGTCGATATCGGCATAGGCATCTGGGCGCGCCAAAAAATCGCCTAAAATTTGTTTTTCGGCCTGCAACTCTTCAATATTTAGATTTATCTTTGGCATATTGCTCCTATTATGGCATATAAAAAGAGACTGCGCATTAGCAGTCTCTTTTTAAGGTTAAAGCTATTGTTCGTCGGTAGCTTTTTTGGCTTTTTGAGCGGCAGCTTTTTTAGCTTTGCTGGCAAGTGCGGTTTTGCGAGCTTCAGCAGCAGCAAACTTAGCCTTGTAGCGATCGACGCGACCTTCGGTGTCGATAATCTTTTCTTCGCCCGTGAAGAATGGGTGAGATGCTGATGAAATGTGGACTTTAACAAGTGGATACTCGTTGCCATCTTCCCATTTAACAGTTTCGTTGGTCTGCGCAGTAGACTGTGTCAAAAACGCAAACCCAGCCACCTCATCGCTAAATACGACGGGACGATAATCGGTTGGGTGTAAATTGGTTTTCATATCTGGATTATTGTATCTGTTTTAAAGAGTTTTGTCTAGAGCTAGAGTCAATTTACAAATTTGTGCTGGGCCGCGTATAATAACCTTAAATGCATAAGCTATTTATCAGTCGGGGCAAAAATACCGGTGGTTTTACCATTGTTGAGCTTCTAGTTGTTATCGTAGTTATCGGTATCCTTGCTGCCATTACAATCGTAGCCTACAACGGTATTCAGCAGCGCGCTCAAATAGCTACGGTTCAGTCCGATCTTGAAGGAGCTGCCAAGCAGCTCGCCATGGATCAAATAACACTAAGCGCTTATCCAGCTACTGTCAGCGCGGCTAATAATGGCGCCGGTTTAAAAGCTAGTAGTGGCACTACTTATCAATACACCGTTAATAACACTGCCTCTCCACAAACTTACTGCCTTACTGCTACAAACGTTACGACTAGTTATTTTCTTTCAAGTGACAACAACATGCCAAAAGCTGGCGGCTGCCCTGGTCATGGCATTGGAGGGGTGGCAGCGGTGACTAATCTAGCACTTGATCCTGCCGCAACTAAATTTCACACAAACGAGCAGGGGCCGGGCTGGTGGAATAATCGATGGGGCTCGTACGGAACCTACTCACTGCTCAGCGATCAATCTGGGCCGGTCGCAGGACTTACGACAGCTGTACGCTGGACGACAACGACAGCCGGTAGCGGCCACGGCTTCCATTTGTCGGGGAATGTTGAAACGGGCACGCCATCAGATTGGAGTGGCATGCAAAGCGTTACGCCAGGTGATACCATTACGATCTCTGCATATATTCGTAAATCTGGTATAGCGACAACTGCGTCGATTAAAGCCAGGTTTGCTACTAACTCAACAACGTGGACCAATAGTACTGCGGCCGGCTCTTCGGTCAACACGGTGGCCGGCCAGTGGATATCTGTATATTTCATAGTGAACGTACCGGCTGGGGCCTCTCGAATGGCGTCGATGGTTACTATAGGTGCAGACGCCGTCGGTGATACGCTTGACGGTACAGGACTTATGGCTACACAAAGCTCCTCTATGTATAATTATGCTGATCCTACGACCAGCTCCATGTGGGTTTGGAATGGTACTCCGAACGCCTCGACCTCAACTGGACCAGCGCTCTAGACAAACAGAGGTCGCATGTGTATAATTAACGACGTAACAATTTTTTAATGACACAACCTTTCGCGAAACTCCTGATTATTCAGGGCGAAAGGTGAGGAACAAGGAGTAAAAACAATGGCAGTATCTGTCGATATTAAAGCCCTGTTTGAAGCAGGCGTACACTTTGGTCACAAGACCAGTCGTTGGCACCCTAAAATGGCGCCATACATTCACAGCAAGCGTCAGGATAGTCATATCATTGATTTGACTAAGACCGTCGAAGGTTTGGACGTGGCTTTGCCGTTTCTAACCAGCGTAGTTGCTAGCGGCAAGCAAGTTTTGTTTGTTGGTACTAAAAAACATACTAAAGACATCGTAAAGGTAACCGCTGAATCACTTGGTCAGCCTTATGTTACCGAGCGTTGGCTTGGTGGTATTTTGACTAACATTTCAACTGTCGGCCAGCAAATCAAGAAACTTAAAGATCTTGAAAAGCGAATGGCAACTGGTGATCTTGAAAAGCGCTACAACAAGCTTGAAGTTCAGCGCTTCCAGGAGGAAATTGATGCTTTGAACCTTAAATATGGTGGCATCAAGGATTTAAACGGCAAGCCCGGTGCTTTGTTTGTTATCGATGTTATCGGTGACGCCAACGCTATCAAAGAAGCTCGTACACTTGGTGTTCCAGTCGTCGCTGTAGTTGATACTAACGCCGACCCAACCCTAGTTGACTATGTTATTCCAGGTAATGACGATGCCATTAAGGGTGTTCAGCTGTTGCTTGACTATGCTGCTGCCGCTATTCGCGAAGGCAAGGGCGTTGAAAAGACAGTTGTAACAGAGGAGAAATAATCAAATGAGTGTATCAATTGATGACATTAAAAAACTGAAAGAGTTATCTGGTATTGGTTTGACCGACGCCAAGGCTGCCCTAGTTGAGGCTGACGGTGATTTTGACAAGGCGCTTGAAGCTTTGCGCAAAAAAGGTATGACCAAGGCTGAGAAAAAAGGCGACCGCGAAGCACGCGAAGGCATTATCGACAGCTATGTTCACAGTGGCCGTATTGGCGTACTAGTTGAAGTTAACTGTGAGACTGACTTTGTGGCTCGACTTGATGGTTTCAAGACTTTTGCGCACGAAATTGCTTTGCAAATTGCTGCAATGGCACCACGTTACGTTTCCGAAGCTGACATTCCAGCCGAAGAAGTCGAACGAGTTCGTGCCGAGGCTAAAGAGCGTGTTATCGCCGAAGGTAAACCAGCCGAACTAGCCGACAAGATTGTCGATGGTCAGGTTAAAAAGCACTTTGAAGAGCAAGTTCTTTTGACTCAACAATACATCAAGAACGACAAGCAAACTGTTGGCGATTTCTTAAAGGAAAACGTCGCAATTTTGGGTGAAAACCTAATCATTCGTCAGTTTAAACGTATTGAACTTGGCGTTAGCGAATAGTTAACAAGCTGTCAAAAACTAAATGCCCGGCAATTGTCGGGCATTTAGTTTTACCGGTCTGCTATAATTAAGACAGATTAAGAGAGAGGATATATGTTTGACACTAAACCCTATGAAGAAAAACTTGAACTGGTCATTGCGCATTTTGAAGAAGAGCTAAAAAAAGTTCGTACCGGCCGCGCACATCCAGGCCAGCTGGAGGGGATTCGGGTTGAAGTTTATGGTACTCAGGTGCCGCTTAACCAAGCAGCTAATATTACAGCACCAGAGGCTCAGATGCTGCAGGTGACACCATTTGATCCAGGTAATATCCAAAAGATTAGCGCTGCTATTCGGGCTGATCAAAGTCTGGGCTTTAATCCTAGTGACGATGGTCGCGTTATCCGTGTACCAGTGCCAGCTTTGACCGAAGACCGCCGCAAGGCGCTTGTAAAACAAGCTAGTGAGAAAATTGAAGAAGCCCGCATTGCCATTCGCAATGTGCGCCAGGATGCACTAAAAGAGGCTAAGCGCCGTAAAGAGGCCAAAGAACTTTCCGAAGATGACGTCAAGCGCATCGAAAAGGGGATTGATGATGATATCGCCGGCTATAACACTAAGCTTGATGAGATCTTCAGACTAAAAGAAAAAGACATCCTGACTATCTAATGAACTTTATTCAGCGCGTTAAGGAATTAAATCTTCCACTTGATCAGTTTGTCGTAATTGGTAGCGGACTGCTGGATGCCCTTGAACTGCGACCGGCTGACGATATCGATTTGGTCGTTTCGCCGACGCTTTATGCGGACTTACAGGCTATGGGTAATTATCAGGAGTCAGTCAGGCACGACGAAGCCTATTTATCGGCCGATAAGTTAGAGATTTGGCAAACGTGGGGGCCGCAATATGATTACCGGATGATAAAGTCTAGCTCAATCGAGATTGATGGAGTGAGTTTTATTAACCCAGACTTATTGATCGCTAAAAAGCGCGCAATCGGTCGCGACAAAGACCTGGTTGACATTAAATTATTGGAACAATACCAAGATGAACACCAAAGCTGAGACTGAGATACCAAAGCACATCGGCTATATTATCGATGGTAATAGACGATGGGCTAAAAAACACGGCATTCCGACATACGAGGGCCATCTGGCCGGCTATAACGCCATTTATGATATAGCTAAAACCTCCTTTGATGCTGGCGTTGACTTTGTCTCCGTGTATATTTTTAGTACAGAAAATTGGAAGCGCAGCGAGAATGAAGTTAAAAAGCTAATGAGCCTAGTGCTGCGTCTGCTTAAGTCTGATCTGCATATTTTTCAGGAAAACAACATTAAGCTGCTGGTATTAGGCGCAACTGAGCATGTCGATCAAAAAATTCTAGATGCCATTGTTGATGCTGAGGCGCAGACCGCAAATAATACGAGTGGCACGTTGGCGGTATGCTTTAACTACGGTGGGCAGCTTGAGATTGCTGACGCTGTAAAAAAAATTATTAAGGCTAAAATTGCGCCTGATGATATAACGCCCGAACTAATTGGCCAGAACCTGTACGCACCTGTAGTTCCACCACTTGATATGGTCGTTCGGACGGGGGGAGATCAACGCATCAGTAATTTTATGCTGTGGCGCTCAGCCTATAGCGAATTCTTATTTTTAGATAAATTATGGCCAGACATGACAAAAGACGATGTGACCGATATACTAAATGAATACAATAAGCGTCATAGGCGATTTGGGGGATAGATGGATTTGGTTTTTGGTGTAATTTTAGGGCTAATCGTTTTAGTGTTTTTAGTTGTTGTGCACGAGTTGGGGCACGCGATTGTCGCGCGTCGTAATGGCGTTGTCGTTGAGGAGTTTGGTATTGGTTTTCCGCCCCGTGCCTGGAGTCGCAAGCTTAAAAACGGCGTGCTATTTACGCTTAACTGGCTGCCACTTGGTGGCTTTGTAAAGATGCAGGGCGAGTACGACGCTTCGGACAAAAAAGGTGATTATGGTGCAGCTGGTTTTTGGGCTAAAACTCGCATCTTGCTGGCCGGTGTTTTAATCAACTGGTTAGTGGCGGTGGTACTTTTGTCGGTTTTGGCAATTACTGGCTTGCCAAAGATTTTAGATAACCAATTTTCAATCGCAGGTGATACTACTGAGGTCAAGCAACCGGTTGAAATTGTTGATTTAGTCAAGAAATACCCTGCCGAGCTAGCCGGCCTTCAATCGGGCGATAAAATTATCCGTTTTGCCGGTCAACCGGTGCCGACGGTTGCGCAACTTATTAATCTTACGAAATTATATAAAGGCCAGACGGTTGATGTGATTTACTCGCGTAATAATGTCGAGTCGGGCACTAAAGTTACGCTGTTGAATAACGCGACGGGTAGTATTTTTGGGGCGGGTCTTGGCCAGCGCGAGCTAATTCAGGCGACTTGGTCGGCGCCAATTGTTGGCGTTGCAACTACTGGCCAGCTGACTTGGGCAACTCTTCAGGGATTGGGGAATATGGTTGGCAATTTGGCGAATGGATTAGTGCTGCAGCTTAGTCCTAACCCGCAGACTAGGGCGACCGCCAGCAGTGATATAAAGTCAGTCAGCGACGGCGTGGCTGGTCCAATCGGAATCTTGGGAACGATTTTTCCGCAAGCTGAAAAGGCCGGGGCAACCCAATTCGTCTTTTTGACGGCGGTTATATCGTTAACTTTGGCGGTTATGAACGTACTACCGATTCCGGCATTGGACGGTGGTCGCTGGTTTACGATGGCGCTATTTAAGCTATTTAAAAAGCCATTAACAAAAACTATTGAAGAGAGAATCCAGGCGACCGGCTTTATAATATTAATGGGACTAGTTGTCCTGGTAACAATTGCTGATGTTTCAAAAATATTCTAAAAAACTGACAATCAATAGATCGGTCGTGAAGCGGAGTCTTTGGGTAGTAGGTATTGTCCTGTGGGTATTCGGTGGCTTCTTTGGCGCCCAGATTGTCGTAGCGGGATTGGTTTGGCTTTTAAAGCTTTTGAACGTGCCGATAGCCAGCTTGGACAACGCAATCCTTGAAACGGTTTTGGCAGCGCTAATATATTTGGTGACTCTTGGGCTAGTAATTGGCTTGCCTTGGCTCGTCAAGAAGCGTCGTACGACCCTAAGCGATGTTGGTCTTCAGCGACTGCCGAACTGGACCGATATTCTGATGGCTCCAGCTGGGCTAATTGTCTATCTGGCCTTATCATCGATTTTAGTAACGTTAGCAACTAGCTTATTTCCGTGGTTTAACGTTAACCAGCCACAAGACACCGGTTTTTATCAACAAACCAGCTATGGCTACGAAATAATCTTAGCATTCGTGACATTAGTGGTTATTGCACCAGTTGCCGAAGAGATAATTTTTAGGGGATATCTATTTGGCCGACTTAAAAGGTATGCCCCGGTCTGGGTAGCGATTGTGGTAACCAGCGTTGTTTTTGGAGCCCTGCATGGTGCCTGGAACCTGGCAGTTGATACATTTGCGCTGAGTGTCGTTATGTCACTGCTTCGCCAAAACACGGGCAGCCTGTGGGCCTCGATACTGTTACATATGTCAAAAAACGGTCTGGCTTTTTATATTCTCTTTATTAATCCGACATTTTTACATACACTGGGGATATAAACTATGCGACTAACTAATTTATTCACGAAAACAAGCAAAAACTCACCAGCCGATGAGGTCTCAAAAAACGCCCAATTATTGATTAAGGCTGGCTTCGTTTACAAAGAAATGGCCGGTGTTTACGCTTATCTACCACTTGGCCTAAGGGTTATTGAAAAAATTAAGCAGGTTGTACGCGAAGAAATGAACGCCGTTAACTCACAAGAGATTATCATGACTGGGTTGCAACGAAAAGAGATTTGGGAGCAAACTGGACGCTGGGATGACGCCGTTGTTGATATTTGGTTTAAGACAAAGCTCAAAGACGATACCGAAGTTGGCCTAGGCTGGAGCCACGAAGAGCCGATTGTTGAGATGCTTAAACAATATGTTAAAAGCTACAAAGATCTTCCTATTAGCGTTTATCAGTTTCAAACCAAAATGCGTAACGAACTACGCGCCAAAAGTGGCATTATGCGCGGTCGCGAATTTGTTATGAAAGATATGTATTCGCTACATAGCTCGGCTCAGGATCTTGATAATTACTATAATCAGGTAATCGATGCTTATAAGCGGGTTTATGATCGTTTGGGTATTGGCGACGATACTTATGTAACGTTTGCTAGCGGTGGTGCTTTTACAAAATTTAGCCACGAATTTCAGACGATTTGTGATGCCGGCGAAGATGTTATTTATCTTCACCGTGGTCGTAATATTGCTATCAACGAAGAGGTACTTGATGACGCCGTCAAAGAATTAGGTGTTAGCCGCGAGGAGTTAGAGGCGGTAAAAACAGCTGAAGTTGGTAATATTTTTAACTTTGGTTCACAGAAAACTGACGATATGGGCCTTAAGTTTACTGATGCTAGTGGTCAACAGGCGTCAATCTATTTAGGCAGCTATGGTATTGGCATTACGCGTGTTATGGGTGTGGTAGTTGAAAAGCTGTCCGATGAAAAGGGGATTGTCTGGCCAGAGTCAATCGCGCCAGCCAAAGTTTATCTAATCGGTATCGGCTCGGACGAGTCTATCAAAAAAGCTGATGAACTTTATAAGGACTTGTCTGATCGAGGTGTCGAGGTGGTTTATGATGATCGTGACTTACGCCCTGGTCAAAAATTCGCCGATGCCGAGCTAATGGGCATACCATATCGAGTGACAGTAAGTGACCGCTTGCTAGCTGAGAATAACTTTGAGCTAACGGTTCGAAGTAGTGGTGAAACAAGCATATTGACACGCGACGCACTGCTTGATAAACTGGTCTGACCGTAGGTATTGTTTATAGATATACGCTACATATAGTGTTTGTGGTCTTATAAAAAGCACCATTTATGATAAAAAGGAATAATAAATTATGAAAAAGCTGTACCAAATTACCGCCGAAGGAAAAAAAGAACTCGAAGCAGAGTTGGCCAGTTTAAAGTCTGGTCGCGGCGAAATTGCAAAAAAGATCGCTGAAGCCCGTGATTTTGGCGATTTAAGTGAAAATGCCGAATATGATGCTGCTCGTGAAGAGCAGGGCTTACTTGAGAGCCGTATTGCCGAAATTGAAGATATTTTGCTAAACGCTGATTTAATGAAGGCTGGCAGCACTTCAAAAGTTTCACTTGGTAGTAAAGTTACGCTTAAAAACGGTGAAAAAACCGTTACCTATACAGTCGTTGGCCCAGTTGAAGCTGACCCACTAGCTGGCAAGGTTAGCAACGAATCACCAATCGGCGAGTCAATCTTTGGTAAGAAAGTCGACGACATTGCGACGATCTCAACGCCAAAAGGCGACGTCAGCTACACAATCGTCAGCATTGGCTAGTCTGTTTTTAGTCCATTTTAATGCCGCCAGGTTTGCCGAGGCGGCATTTTGGTATTTTATGTCTCAATTCACAAAAATTATTTCGACTCTAAATTCTAGAAAAGTCTTGACGCAAGCGGTTGCTATGTACTATACTAAATATAGTAATTAATTTAAATTTCCCAAAGGAGACCTAGCAATAATGATTAAAATTGCCGTAGTTGTCGGTAGTATTCGTGCTGACTCATTAAACCACAAGCTCGCTAAAGACCTGGAGCGTTTGCTACCAGCTGAAGCTGAATTTGATTATGTTGATATTGCGACACTGCCGCTATTTAGCCAAGATTTAGAGGCCGATTTTCCAGCGGCTGCCACTAGGCTAAAGGAAGTTGTCGAGGCCGCTGACGCTATCCTGTTTGTAACTCCAGAGTACAATCACTCGTTAACTGGTGTGCAAAAGAACGCCATCGACTGGGGCTCGCGCCCATGGGGAAGTAACTCTTGGGGTGGCAAACCAACCGGCATTGTTGGCGCAACTATTAGCCCTAACGGTACTAAGTTCGCCCAAGCCGCTTTGGCGTCAATCATTGAATGGTTTAAGTCACCGCTTTACACTGACGAAAAGATTACCTTAACTGTGACCGATGAGACGTTTGATGAAAACGGTAATTTGCAGGCAGATGTTGAAGCTGAAGCTAAGCGTTATTTGGACGGTTTCATTACTTGGATCAAAGACGCGCCGACTCACACTGGCGCCTAGTCGATTTACTTAAAATATAAAAATAGCCAACCGCAGTGTTGGCTATTTTGTTATACTAAAGCTAATAGCCTGATTAAAGGGGGACCATGATTGAAGTTAAGGGTGTGACTAAAACTTACGGCAAAAAGCAAAATGCTTTTTTAGCGCTTGAGGACATTAATTTTGTAATACCGGATGGTGCTAGTGTGGCGATTGTCGGTAAATCTGGATCGGGTAAATCAACTTTGATGCACGCGATGAGCGGCCTCGACCGACCTGAAAAAGGCCAGGTAGTAATTGATGGCGTTGATATTTTAAAGCTTAAATCCAAGGCAGTTGACCGTTTTCGATCAGAAAAAATTGGTTTTATTTTTCAATCATTTTTTGTTCAGGCTAACGAGTCGTCATTCGACAACGTATCGTTGCCGCTTGAGATCTCGAATCTATCGGTAAGAGAACGTAAAAAACGAGTACTTGAGGCGCTACGGGTTGTTGGTATTGATGATAAGGAAAAACAAAAGGCCCGCAATCTTTCTGGTGGCCAAAAGCAGCGACTGGCAATTGCCCGGGCGATTGTTAATCGACCGAAAATTATTTTTGCCGATGAGCCAACTGGTAATCTCGATTCCACCACGGGTGCGACCATTGAAAAATTGCTATTTGGCCTTAATAAACAAAGCGGCAGTACGCTGGTTATCGTGACGCATGACGAAGATTTGGCTGCAAAATGTGACATGAGAATTTATATAAAGGACGGTAAGATTGATAAGATTGTGAGCGAGGAAAAATAATGAAAACGATTGATATTATTCGCCGAGCTGGCCGCAGCTTACGACACGCTAAAGCCCGCACAATTTTAACTAGCCTGGCAATCGCTGTCGGAGCGTTCACCTTGACGATTGCCCTCGCAGCCGGTCAGGGCGCCCGCGAGTATGCTAATACACTTTTAACCAGTAACATCGATCCGCAGGTATTAGCTATCGCCAAGGATAAAAGTTTTTTTGAAGGCGGTAAGACTGGTCCGCAAGAATATATACCTGGCAGCAGTACGATTGCTCGGCCCAACGGTGCGCTCGTGAAGCGCCTTAGCCAGGCCGACATTGATGCGATTGCCAAGCGTAGTGATATTGTTAGCATAACACCGACCTATGCCATTAATGCTCAGTATATTACCCGATCAGGCCAGAAAAAATATACAGTGGACGCCACGACCTATGATTCGGGCGTAACTCAAACCGTAATTGCGGGTAGTTTGCCAGCTCTGAGGACTTCGATTACTGATGATCAGATTGCCTTGCCGGAAGCCTACGTCTCGCTACTTGGCTTTAAAAGTGCTCAGGATGCAATCGGCCAGACGGTAACAATTCACCTTGAACGAACGCCGAGCGTCACTGAAGATCAGATTCAGCAGGCGATTGCCGCCAATAACCCACAGGCTATTGCCGCACTGACCACCAAGCAGGTAAAAGATGCCGACTACAAGATTGTTGCCATTGTCGGTAAGTCGGCTACAGCACTGGCGGCTACAACCAGCGTTGAGATCAGTAATAATTCAGCCAAAGCGCTGTCAGACTTTAGTACCAGCGGCACCGACAGTTATCACGAATATACGATTGCCACCGCGAGTGTCAAGCCGGGTATTGATCCAGCTACCGTCAAGCAGGATTTAATCAACCAGGGTTACGGTGTGCAGACAGCCAAAGATTTGCAAGGATTACTCTTTACGATCGTTAACACTCTGCAGGGGATTGTGATTGGCTTTGGTATCCTGGCGCTTATCACTAGTGTCTTTGGTATCATTAACACCCAGTACATATCGGTGCTAGAGCGTACCCGTGAGATTGGTTTAATGAAAGCGCTTGGTATGCGTGGTCGCCACGTTAGTCGCTTGTTTCAGTTTGAGGCGGCCTGGATTGGCTTTTTGGGTGGCGTCATTGGTTCAATTATAGCCGTTGTTGCTGGTCTATCGCTTAATCCATGGATTACTAGTACGCTTAGCTTGGGTGACGGTAATGTTCTACTGATTTTCCAGCCGGTCCCAATCATTTTGTTGATTATTGTTTTGATGCTAGTTGCCATGCTGGCTGGTTACTTTCCCGCCCGAAAGGCAGCTAAACTTGATCCAATCGAGGCACTTCGCACCGAATAGCTAGAAATTTGGTACAATAAACCTATATGTTAGATATTCGTTTTATCCGGGACAATCCAGAACTTGTTGCCAAGAATGCTGAAAATAAAGGTTACCACATTGATATTGGTGACTTGCTAAAAAAAGATCAAGCCAAGCGCAAGTTGCAGCAGCGGGCCGATGAGTTGCGCGAACAGCGCAACACGATTTCAAGCCAGCTAAAGGGCGGTCGTCCATCTGATGAATTGGTGGCAACGGCACGTAGCATTAAAGAAGAGCTGGCTGGATTAGAGACTGACCTAAAAGCGGCCGATGATGAATTGTTGCAGCTGATGTACCAAGTACCAAATATGTTACAGTCCGATGTGCCACTTGGCGACGAATCGGACAGCGTCGAGATTAAACGTTGGGGCGAGCAAACCACTGGCGCGATTGATCATCTGGACTTTGCAACTAAGCGCGATTGGGCTGATTTTGAGCGTGGTTCAAAAGTTGCTGGTGCCAAATTTTATTACCTGAAAGGTGATTTGGCGCTGCTTGAAAACGCTATTACGCAGTTTGCGCTTGATCTTGTTACCAAGAAAAACTTTACGTATTTAACCGTGCCAACGCTGGTCAATAGCCGCATCGCAACTGGCACTGGGTTTGCGCCACGCACTAGCGAACAGAGTGACGAATATTATATTGAAGGGGAAGACCTGTCGTTAATTGCGACCGCCGAGATTCCAATTACCGGTTATCACGCTGATGAAATTATCGATGAAGATCGTTTGCCGCTGCTTTACGCCGGCTATAGCGCTTCTTTCCGTAAAGAAGCTGGCACCTACGGCAAGCACAACCGCGGTCTATTTCGGGTGCATCAATTTAATAAACTCGAACTTTATGCCTTTTGTTTGCCTGAAAACAGTCGTGACATTCACGAAATGATTTTAGGTATCGAGGAAGAGATTTGGCAAGCGCTTGGAATACCTTATCATGTTATTAATATTGCAGCTGGTGACTTGGGTGCGCCTGCCAGCAAAAAGTATGACCTTGAATACTGGTCGCCGGTTGACGGCATGTACCGCGAGCTAACCAGCGCCTCGAACTGTACGGATTTTCAGGCACGTAATTTAAATATTCGCGTTCGTCGCAAAGATGGTACGGTTGAAATCTTACACACTCTGAACGGTACAGCGGTATCACTGGCTAGGTCGCTTGTGGCGATTTTAGAGCACTACCAAAACCCAGATGGAAGCTTGCGCGTTCCAACGGTTTTGCAGCCCTACATGAGTGGTCGCCAAGTTATCTAAAGCCACTTAATGCTATAATATAACTACCAACCAAACAAAAAGGAGGGTAGCATGATCGCATCAATTGAAATTACAGGCATCAAATACGATCTAGATGACACGACAAGGAAGTATGTCAACAAAAAAATTGGCAGACTCGACCGATACCTTCCTAGGCGAGCTCGCGCTAGCGTCTCGGCAGAGGTCAAATTAAAACAGGTTAACCTGGACCATGGTAATAAATACGAAGTTGAAGTGGTCCTAAGCGTGCCCGATAAGGTGATTACCGCTAAAGATTCAACAGTCAACATGTTAGCTGCTGTTGACATCGTCGAAGCCAAAATCGTCGCTCAGCTTCGCAAGTATAAACAGGCAACTGTTTTGCATGTTGGTGGCCGAAAAATCCTCAGCCGATTCAAACGCAGCTATGAGCGCGAATTACAGGATTAACAGCTTGTCCAATCATCCTTATCGCCGTATAATATAAGAAGTGTTTTACAGTAGTTCTATTAAGTGAGGATTTTTGATTATGGTAAGTAGGCAAGGGGTTTTAACAAAAATCTTCGGTGATCCGCAGACTAAACTGTTAAAAGTTTTACAGAAAAAAGTTGTACAAGTAAATGCGTTAGGCGATAAATATGCCAAAATGTCGGATGCTGATCTAAAAAAGCAGACAGCAGTCCTTAAAAAACGATTACAAAAGAAAGACGAGACGCTAGATACGCTGCTTCCCGATGCTTTTGCGCTTGTACGTGAAGCCAGCACTCGTGTTCTTAAAATGCGTCCGTTTGATGTTCAGTTAATTGGTGGTATGGTGCTGCATGATGGCAATGTTGCCGAGATGAAGACTGGTGAAGGAAAAACCCTCGTGGCAACTCTACCGGTTTACCTTAATGCCCTTGAAGAAAAGGGTGTCCATGTTGTGACGGTTAACGATTATCTAGCGCAGCGTGATGCCGGCTGGATGGGTGAGTTGTATGGCTTTTTGGGCCTCAGTACCGGTGTTATCGTTAACGACGCTTCGTTTGTGTTTGATATTGACTACAGCAACGAATATCACGACGATCCACGTATGAAGCGCTTGCGCCCAGTGACTCGTAAAGAGGCCTATGCAGCTGACATTACCTATGGCACCAACAATGAGTTTGGTTTTGACTATTTGCGCGACAACATGGTTAATGAAGTTGAATTATTGCGCCAACGTGAACTTAATTTTGCTATCGTTGACGAGGTAGACAGTATCTTGATTGATGAGGCTAGAACCCCGCTTATTATTAGCGCACCAGCCGCTGAGAACCCAGACAGTTATTATCAATTCGCTAAAGTTGCTGCTAAATTGACTGAAAAAGATTACGACGTTGATGAAAAACGCAAAAGTGTCGCCCTGACCGATGAAGGCGTCGAAAAAGTTCAAAAGATTCTGGGCATTAAAAATCTATACAGTCCAGATCATGTTCGCTCGGTCTATCACCTTGATCAATCGTTGCGCGCTCAGACGCTGTTTAAGCGCGATAAAGATTATGTCGTAACGAACGACGGTGAAGTTGTGATTGTCGATGAGTTTACTGGCCGTTTGATGCAAGGCCGTCGTTACAACGAAGGTTTGCACCAGGCAATTGAGGCCAAAGAGGGCGTGCCGGTTCTGCAAGAAAGCATGACGCTTGCGACCGTTTCGTTCCAGAACTATTTCCGCTTGTACAAGAAGTTGTCTGGTATGACCGGTACGGCTTTTACGGAAGCCGAAGAATTCCAACAAATCTATAGTTTGGATGTTATTCAGGTGCCGTCTAACCGACCACTAGCGCGTATTGATAAGGAAGATTTAATCTTTAAGACTGAAAAGGGTAAGCTGAAGGCTGTGGCCGAGGCGATTAAAGAATATCACCAGATTGGTCGACCAGTTTTGGTGGGATCGGCTTCAATTACTAAAAACGAGTTGATTGCCGATTGGCTTGATAAAGAAAAAATCCCATATGAGATTTTGAATGCCAAAAATAACGAACGCGAAGCTGCCATTATCGAAAAAGCTGGTGAAAAGGGCGCTATTACTTTGGCGACTAACATTGCTGGTCGTGGTACCGACATTAAACTTGGCAAGGGTGTCGTTGAGCTTGGCGGCCTGGTTGTCATCGGTTCCGAGCGACATGAATCGCGCCGTATCGACAATCAGCTACGTGGTCGTGGTGGACGTCAGGGTGATCCTGGTGAGACTCAATTTTATGTTTCGACCGAAGATGACTTGATGCGTATTTTCCAAGGTGAGCGCATTGCGGCGCTGATGGATCGATTGGGTGTCGATGAAGATACGCCGATTCAAAACAAGGCTGTTTCAAAAACCCTCGAAGCCGCTCAAAAGCGTGTGGAAGGTTACAACTTTGATACACGCAAAAATGTTGTTCAATATGACAACGTTATTAACCGTCATCGTCGTGCCGTTTACTCGATGCGTCGCAAGATTCTTGAAGGCAGTGATATTAAACCCGAAGTTGACCGCTTGATTGGAGCCAAGCTACGAGAGCTAACCTCGCTACCGGCCAAGAACAATAAAAAGTTTGCTGAAGAGTTTGATATCGCTTTCCCGGTTGGCAACGATAAGATTACAGCTATCGGCGAAGAGAAAAACGACAAGCGTCGCTTTGAAATTGCTCTTAAGGCAGTCGGTGAACTTTATACTGAAAAGGAAAATGAGCTAACCTCTGAAATCATGCGTAAAGTTGAGCGTGAAGTTTACCTTCAGGTACTTGATACTTTGTGGATGCAACACCTTGAAAACATGCAACATCTACGTGAAGGTATTCACTGGCGTAGCGTTGGTCAACGCGACCCACTGGTTGAATATCGTAGTGAGTCACAAAAGCTTTACGATGGTTTACAGTTAACACTTCGCGATGAGGTGATTCGAGCTGTAATTAATGTCCACAAGCAGGATGTTGTGGCTCGCGAAACCGAAGATCATGAAACCGAACTAACTCGTCTGGCCGAAAGCGCCGTTGAAAAGGGTGTCAACGAGATTACAGGTGGCGAGCTAAATCGTGACGCCGACTTTAAAACCAAAAAAGCAACCGTTGCTAGCGAAGTTCATCACAAAAAGAATGTGGCGCGCAAGAAAAAGAAGTCCGAACGTCAAAATCGCAAGAAAAAACATTAATCAATCCCGGGTGGCAGAAAGCAAGCTTATATGAATCATACTGTTGAAGAAGTTCGTCTTAAAAATGGCGCTAAGGGATTATTAATTGACGTTCCAGGTGCGACTGTTATGAGCATGCAGTTTCATTTTAGGGCCGGTAACCGCTATGCCAAGTCAAAGGATATCGAACAGGTTGCCCACGTTATGGAGCATATGGCATTTGGCGCCAATGCCCGTTTTAAGTCAGAGCATGCTTTTGAGTCTGAATTTACTAAAAACGGTGCTTATCGTAATGCATACACTAGCGACTTATCAATGGTTTATGAAGCTGATTGCGCGGATTTTGAGTGGGATCGTATCTTGGATCTACAAAAACTGGCGATTTGTCAGCCGCGTTTTAATGACACCGAACTACACGCTGAAAAGGGCAATGTTAAGGGAGAACTGACCAACTATTTGAATGATCATCATCGCTTGCTTTGGCCACGCGTCCAGCAGCTAATGGGCGAGGATGTTTTAACCTATCGTCAATCAATCAAGACTATTCCAAATGTTAGCTTAGCCGACGTCCGCGAGCACCACCGCCGCACACACACCACTAACAATATGCGCTTTGTGATTGCTGGTAAGCTAGCTGGTCGTAAGGCCGAAATTCGTCGTCAAATTGAAGATTTTCAGCTGCCAGAGGGTGAGCGCTTTGAAGTGCCGCGCGACGAACTCACTAGTGCTAATCCAAGTATTATTCGACGTAAAGACGCTACCAACCTGACCTTTAACTGGTCGATGGCGGTGCGACGTGAGCTAAATGATGAAGAGTTGGATGCAATGCATTATCTTAACCACATTCTGACCGGTACAATGAACTCGCGCATTTTCGGAGCGGCTCGTCAAAAAGGTCTAGCCTATAATGTTAGTGCCCATGTCGGTGCTGGTTATTACGACAGTAGCTGGGATATCATTGGCCAAGTTAATCACGAAACGGCTGGCGAGCTATTCGATATTATCACTCGCGAGATTCGATGCGTGCTAGACGGCAAGATTAGTCAAGAAGAGATTGACGCCGCCAAGTCGTTCGCGCTTGGTCGTTACCAAATGGGCGCCCAAACGGTTTCGCAAATTAGTAGCTTTTACACTGGTCGTTACTTTGCTGATGACTTTATTAAAAACTATGAAGCCGTACCCGACATGATTAAAAAAGTTTCGTTAGAGCGGATGTTAAAAACGGCGCGAAGCTTTATCGATGAAGACACTTGGGTTTTAGCGGCTGTCAGTAGTGGCGAGCGTCAAGAATTAGTGGATTTAAACGATAAATTGGCAACATTGTTCAACCCGCGCTAGAATAGACCTATGAAGATTGCAATCGCAGGTTACGGTCTAGAGGGTGAGTCGAACTACCGCTATTTTAGCGCGGATCCAAGTAATGACATTACGATTATTGACGAGCGACAGCCTATCGCGGTACCTGACGGCGCCAAGACTATTATTGGTGAAGATGCCTTCAAAAACTTAAAAGGCTTCGATTTGGTCGTCAGGACGGCTGGCCTAGCTCCGCGCAAGATTAAAACCGATGGAAAGGTCTGGTCGGCGACTAACGAATTTTTCCAAAAATGTCCAGCATCGATTATTGGCGTAACCGGCAGCAAGGGTAAGGGGACGACTGCCAGCTTAATCGCTAGCATTCTTGAGGCGGCCGGTCGCAAGGTCTGGCTGGTCGGCAATATTGGTTTGCCATCACTTGATATTCTATCGCAGGTTTCCAGCGATGACCTAGTGGTGTATGAATTATCAAGTTTTCAGCTATGGGACCTTAAGCGCTCGCCTCATACGGCCGTAGTGCTATTTATCGAGCAAGAACACCTTGACGTTCACTTTGACATGCAGGATTACGTCAATGCGAAATCAAATATAGCCCGTCATCAAACTAATCAAGATTACCTAGTTTATAATGGCGCCAACCAATATTCAGCCTCAATTGCCGATACTTCCGAGGCCACGAAAGCTGCCTATCCAAGTGTTTTGTCGGCTCACGTTGACAATAAAAGTTTTTATTATGGCGAACAAAAAATTTGTTCAATTAGTGCTTTGCAACTGCGGGGTGAGCATAATCTGGATAATGCCTGCGCCGCAATTGATGCGGTCTGGCCAATTACCCAAGACATAAAGGTTATTACAAATGGTCTGAAAAACTTTAAAGGCCTGCCGCATCGCCTAAAGTTTGTTCGTACGGTTGATGGGGTGGATTACTATGACGATAGCATCGCGACGACGCCAAGTTCAGCCATCGCTGCTTTAAGGGCTTTTTCTGTGCCAAAGGTAATTATTTTGGGCGGCTCATCAAAGGGTTCTAATTTTATTGAACTTGGTCGCCAGCTAGCCGCTGAAGAAAACACTAGGGCTATTTTAATCGGTGAAGAAGCTGAAAATATCGCTCATGCCTGCCAGGCGGCTGGTTTTGTTGATTATGAAATCATCGAAAATCCAACCGCAACTAATTTTGTCGCCCGCGCGCGTAGCCTGGCGGTTAAGGGGGGCGTAGTATTATTAAGTCCAGCCTGTGCTAGCTTCGGACTGTTTAAAAACTACTCGGATCGGGGTGACCAATATATTGCCGCTGTCGAAGCGCTCTGATATCGGTTACAATATAAATCAATGCAACCTCTACTGAAACGGATAAAAAGTCTGTCGTCACAAATTGACGGCGCGTTTTTGCGTTTAGAAATCGAGCAAAAGCAAACAGTTATTCAGGCCCTAGAGCTTGAACTGTCATCATCTGAAATCTGGAATAATCCGGCCTATGCCCAGGATAAAAGCAAAAAGCTGGCAGCACTTAATAATATGGTTGAGCCGTGGCTAACCTTGAAGTCGCAAGTTGATGACATTGTTGAACTGATTGAAATGGGCGATAACAGCTTGCTGAAAGAATTTGAAGGTCAGGTGAGCGCTCTTGAGGCCGAGTATGAGACGCGACGCAAAGAACTGTTGTTCAATGGCGAATACGACGATCACAATGCGATTTTACGGCTTAGTGCCGGTGTCGGTGGAACTGATTCCCAGGACTGGACCGAAATGCTTGAACGCATGTATCTGCGCTGGGCTGAAAAAAATAACATGCACGCTACAACAGTCGAGCGCTCGACTGGTGAAGAAGCCGGCATTAAATCAAGTGTAATTGAAATAACCGGCGCCTATGCTTATGGCAAACTAAAAGGCGAGCATGGCGTCCATCGGCTGGTCCGCCTAAGTCCATTTAATAGTGATAACTTGCGCCAAACGAGCTTTGCGCTAGTTGAAGTTTTGCCGCAAATTGACGAGCCCGACGAAATTCAGATTGATGAAAAAGATTTAAGGGTGGATGTTTATCGTTCGGGCGGTCATGGTGGCCAATCGGTCAATACAACCGATAGCGCTGTGCGCGTCACGCATTTGCCAACGGGCATTGTGATTGCGATTCAGAACGAGCGTTCCCAGCTGCAAAACCGCGAAACGGCGATGAAGATTTTGCGCTCCAAATTAGCTCAACTACGACTAGAACAGCACGCCGCTACTATCAAAGACCTACAGGCGGGCGAGTCGGCCAACTGGGGTAGTCAAATCCGAAATTATGTCTTGCACCCTTATACTTTAGTCAAAGATACTCGTACGAAATACGAAGATCGCGACGCTTCCGGCGTGTTGGACGGTAAAATCGACGGCTTTATTAATGCCTATTTAGAACAAGTCTAAAATAAAACTCCCCCTGCCTGCATAACTAGCAGCAAGCAGGGGGCGCGTCAGCGGCTCACGACAGCGACTGGCTCTGCCACTTCACGGTATATGCCGGCTGGTACGGCGCCGGCATCTACCGTATCGACGACAGTTGTTCCGTCTACTCCCGAGCGAATCAGGTTGACTCGCTCCAGGTCGTAGATTCCAGGGGGTAGGTCGGTACCTTCGACCTCAGCGGCGACGTACTGTCCCGCGTATAGGTTGGCGAGCCACCCGCTGCCGTCCTCGATTCTCTTCAGCAGCATTACCGCTCGGCAGGGTTTACCGACCTTGTCGATAACCATCTGCTTGGTGGGTGCCGTGACGCTGTATAGGAGCCCCGACGTAGACCACCATCTACCATTCGCTGGGTTGTAGCAGAGGGTATTGAAGTTGCTGTATGGACTGTCGCATCCCATGATCGCTCCATTCTGAGTGGAACTGACAAGCTAATTATACAACATATACAGATTACATCAAGTATTTGCCATACGGCGCTTATGCTATAATGGCTTAAGAAATGATACTACTAGATAGGGTTACCAAGACATATGGCAAAGATATGGAGCCGGCGATAAATCGCGTGAGTCTGTTCATTGAACCCCGCGAATTTGTTATCTTGGTCGGTACCAGTGGCGCCGGTAAATCAACTCTTCTAAAACTTCTAACTCGTGAAGAAAAACCAACCAGTGGCAAGATTGTGGTTGGTGGTATTGACTACGACACTTTAAAAGACAGCCATATTCCAATGCTGCGCCGCAAAATTGGTGTAGTTTTTCAGGACTTTAAATTGTTGCCGCAGCGAACTGTTTACGAAAACGTCGCTTTTGCCCTTGAAATCGCCGGCATGACTGGTCGCGAGATTCGCAACACGGTTCCAAAAGTGATTGAGCTGGTTGGTCTAACCGGTAAAGAGAAACAATTTCCACACCAATTATCAGGTGGTGAAAGGCAGCGCGTGGCGATTGCCAGGGCGGTCGTTCGCCAGCCAAAAATCTTGATTGCTGATGAGCCGACTGGAAACCTTGACCCAAAACACAGCTGGGACATCGTTCGTTTGCTTGAGAAAATTAATAAATATGGCACGACCGTTCTGCTGACGACACATAATGTCGATATTGTTAATAAGTTAAAGCGTCGTGTTATCACAATCGAACATGGCAAGATTACCGGCGATCAGGCGCAGGGGAGTTACAGGCAGTGAGTAGACGAAAATTAGATTCCAAGGCGTTTGCCAAGCAGAAACAGAGTCGCCGCAAATGGCTGACTTTTGTGCGCATGTGTCGTTACGGTGTTAATAACTTTTCTCGTAACGCTTGGTTGACGATTGCCGCGACTGCTGTGATGACAATTACTCTTCTGATTATATTTATTGCCGTTGCCTCACGTTCGATTTTAATCGAGACGGTCGGTCAGCTACGCGACAAGGTCGATATGTCAATTTATCTTAAAACTGATACGCCGGACGATCAGGCTAATGCTATCAAAAAAGAACTTTTGACCTTATCGACTGTTAAATCGGTTACTTACGTTAGTTCAACGCAGGCTAGAGATATTATTGCTCAAGAGAACAAGAACGATGTCAATTACTTGGCGGCGTTGAACGAAGCGACGAATATGAATCCTGGTATTTTGCATGTTGTCGTGACTAATATTGACGATACAACGCAACTGGCTAGTTTTGTTGATAACGATAAGCTGTTAAAACAATACATCGACACGTCGCGTAAGCCATCGTTTGCAGGGGAGCGTAAGGCAACAATTGCCTCGATCGGACATGCGATTAACTTTGCTCAAGAAGTCGGCGTCATTGCCAGCCTGGTCTTTGTCACAATATCATCGCTGATTATTTTTAATACGATTCGAATGGCTATCTTTAACCGTAAAGAAGAGATTCAGATGATGAAGCTTATTGGTGCAGATCAGTCGTTTATTCGCGGTCCATTTGTAGTTGAAGCGGTTGTCTATGGCTTTATTGCGGCAATTATCGCTACAGGTATTGGTTATGGTTTGTTATTCTCCTCATCTAACACATTGGCTAGTTATGATATTGCGGTCCAGCCAACTATCAATTTTGCGGTATTTTATGGTGGATTTGTCGTGCTTGGTATGATCATCGTCGGAGCGATTATTGGTGTCATTTCCTCACTACTTGCTACAAGGCGATATTTGAAGGTTTAACAGATACGGCTAACATTGACAAGACTATATTGGTTATGGTAAAATTGGATACGTTATGAAACTGCGTACCACCACACCAGCTTCGAAATCTCTAATGACCAGGTCTGTGCTTGTTGCCGCAACGATTATCTTTGCCGTCGCAACGCCAATTCAAATCAGCCAATCGGTTTCGGCTGATAAATACGATGACCAGATTGCAGCTCTTAACCAGCAGGTAGCGGCATATCAGGCGCAGGCCAGTCAGCTAAACCAACAGGCTCAGACGCTTCAAGCTGCACTTGCGGTATTAAACAATCAAATTGCTGGTGTTCAGGCGCAAATTAATTTGAATCAGGTCAAGTACGATCAACTAACTTCGCAAATTGCTGACACCGAAAAGAAAATCAAAGACAGCCAGGACGCCCTTGGAACGACAATTGCCAATCTATACGTTGACTCTAGTGTTACGCCGCTGGAGTTGGTTGCCAGCAGCAAAAACATTAGCGACTTTTTGGACAAGCAGGAATATCGTAACTCGGTGCGTGATCAATTAACATCGGCTATTGCGCAAATCAAGACGTTAAAAGCTCAACTTGACCAGCAAAAGGCCGACACGCAAAAGGTGCTTGACCAGCAGAACGCTCAGAAGGCCCAGCTGGCTGCTCAACAGGGCGAGCAGCAAAGTATATTATCGCAAACACAAGGCCAAGAAGCTGCTTATCAGCAACTAGTCACTACTACTCAGCAAAAAATGGCTGATGCGGCGGCGGCTCAACGGGCTTATTACCAAAGTTTACTAAGTAGTAGCGGTGGCGCAAGTGCTGGTGTTTATGGCAGTTTTCAGTGGGCAAATCTATCGCCAAGTAATGGAGCTGGTGGTTGTAGCGGCGGCTATTCTTACTGTCAATCCCAAGATTCTGTAGTTGATCAATGGGGGCTATATAATCGTGAGTGCGTTAGTTATGTAGCCTGGGCGTTGCAGAGTCGTTTTCATAAATACGTAGGTTACTTTAGCGGAGAGGGCAATGCCTGGGAATGGGCTTCTCCTCACACTAAACCCAACGGTAGCTGGAATCCTGTTGGTAGCGCAATGTCTTACAGCGGTGCATATAGGGTTGATACTCCACAACCAGGTGATGCAGTTATCTTGCCGCAAAGCGGTGCGTTTTCGCCAATTGGTCATGCTATGATCGTCGAGACGCCAGCAGATAGTAATGGCTGGGTCCATGTTAGTCAGTTTAACTTCTATGGTACCGGTCAGTACAGCACGATGGATATCAAGACCACTGGCGTTATTTTCCTCAGGTTTCCATCAGCATAATAAGTATAATTAAAACCATAAGTTCTATAGCGCACAGACACCAGAGTGCGCTATACTTATATAAAGTACAAACTGTCTCATAGGGGAGAATAATGACCGATAAGCCAACTAAAGCTCATGTCCAGCCGCACGTTTCAGATACAGCAACTAAGCCTAAACGCGCCAAGACCTTATCGTCAAATGCCTGGTTTTTGATATTAGCCGCCACGGCGGTTTTAGGTTTTTTCGGTGGTATGAACAGCAACCGAATCATGAGTGTCATTGGTCCTGTTTTTGGCCAAAAGATTTATGCTGGCAATATTGATTTAAGCTCAGTCGAGTCGACCTACCGCGCCCTAAAAGCCAACTATGACGGCAACCTTGACGACAAGGCCTTGATTGAAGGCGCTAACAAGGGATTAGTGGCTGCGGCCGGCGATACCTATACGCTTTATATGAACTCAACCGAATCTACGACCTTTTCGGATGATTTAACGGGTAACATTGGCGGCGGCATTGGTGCCGAAATCGGTACTCGTAACGGCCAGGTTTACATCATTCGCGTCCTTAAGGGCAATCCAGCCGAAAAAGCCGGCTTGATGGCAGGCGATGTCATTACTGCTGTTAATGACCAATCAACCAATGGCTGGACGGTTGAAAAAACTGTTGGACAAGTCAGGGGAGACGTCGGCACAACTGTTAAATTAACAGTACTACGCGGGGCTGACTCTAAAAACTTTACGATTACTCGTGATACGATTACCAACCCAAGCGTCGATTCATCGGTCGTCGGCGGTGTCGGCATTCTAACTATAAGTCGTTTTGATAGTGAAACTTCAAGTCTTGCGCGGGCAGCAGCCCAGGACTTTAAGACGCAAGGTGTTAAAGCTGTAATTTTAGACCTTCGCGGTAACGGTGGTGGTTATGTCGATGCTGCTCAGGACGTGGCCGGTCTTTGGCTAGACAATAAGGTTGTTGTGACCGAAAAGACTAACGATGTGGTCGTTAGCCAGCTGAAGTCTGGTAGCAATCCAATTTTGGCCGGATTACCAACGGTTGTGCTGGTCGACGGCGGTACGGCGAGTGCTAGTGAGATCGTCTCGGGCGCCCTGCAAGATTACAAAGTCGCTAAACTAGTCGGTGAAAAAACCTTTGGTAAGGGCAGTGTCCAAAAGCTAATCAGCCTACCTGATGGCGCCGAATTAAAGGTAACAGTGGCTCGTTGGTATACACCAGCTGGCAAAAACATTACCAAAGAAGGTATCACACCAGACATCACAGCTTCGATTACGCAACAAAACATTAATGACGGCGTCGATCCGCAAATGGATGCCGCGAAAAAGGCGCTTGGCCTGTAAAGCTTGTGCTTTTGGCCAAAGTTGTAGTACTATATGGATAATATGGAAACAAAGAAAAAACTCCTTCTAGTTGAAGATGACGTCGCACTATCATCAGTCTATAAATCTAGGATGGAGCTTGAGGGCTTTGAAGTTCGTGAAGTAAACAACGGCGAAGATGCCTTGTCGGCCGCTATTGATTTCAAGCCTGACCTAATCTTGCTGGACGCAATGATGCCAAAGATTAGTGGTTTTGATGTCCTCGACATCTTGCGAAACACGCCAGAGACCGCCGACATCCGCATTATTATGCTAACCGCCCTAAGCCAGCCAAAGGACAAAGAGCGTGCTGAAGCCCTTGGTGTTAATGACTACCTAGTTAAGTCACAGGTTGTTATTGGTGATGTGGTTGAGCGGGTTAAATACCACCTGGGCATGCTTGAACAAAAGCCAACTGCCTAACCGACTGACAGTATAACCTTGCAGCCCCTAGTTTTAGGGGTTGCTTTTTTATGCAGCTTATGCTATAAATAGGGTAAGCAGCGAATAAAAAAGGAAAATAAACAGATGTCCGAACAATCAACAAATACTGAACTCATTACAAAAGTTCCCGGTATGGATGGCGAAGCCTACAGGCCGGTCAGCATTATCGAGTCTGACCCCGATCAAGTCGCTATTGCACTTGCCAAGCGTAAAGCTGGCCAGCAATTGCTAGAGGTTGTTTCAGCCGAGGCTGTAGAAGCTGCAAGGCGCGCCCGATCCGCTACTGAACAATAGATGTAATATAGGTGTTACAGCAAGTCCCTTCAATAGGGGCTTGCTTTTTTATACAGCTTATGCTATAGTAATTACAAATAAGGAAAAACAAACAATGTCACCCGATCCCGAGCAAAACTCAAGAAGTGAAGCACAACTAACTCCATCACAAAAGCTAGATAAATATGTAGCTTCACTAGAAGATAGGCATGACTTTGATGTTATGGAAGACCGGATGCACATTTTGACTGTCAAGCGCAGTCCTGACGCTAGCCATAAAGAGCCATGGCCAGACAGCGGGTGGATGCTAACTACTACCGGTGTCGACCGGAGCGGTGTACGAGTAGGCATATTCGAGAAGTATATTCATCCCGACGACACAGAGCCCTCTCGGAAAAGTCTTGTTTTAGCCGAGGCTCTAGCATATAGCGCTGAACACGCAAGACTTAAAACACCTCAAGTTGAGCTTGCAGATCGTGCGTTTAGTGTAGTCGGTCCTGCTAGTCCAGGTGCCGTCGAGCCGTTTGTTGATCAGCCCAGCAATGCTATGCCTATGAACGAATTTAGGCGTCTTTATAGTGTCCCTGCGGCCGAACAGTCAACGCCAGCCGCACCTCAGCTAATCGAGATGCCAGACTGGAGCAAGCAGGGTGCTAAGTCGGTTGACTCTGCTGTCGTTCAGGAACCAAAGCCTAGTAATATTGAAGCAGAAGCAAAGGATCCATTGGGTGAGCTTACTAGAGGTCTTAGCTCGAGTGACGTAACTCACCTGGAATACTATGCTCAGGCGCTTGATACAAAGAAATATGCGCAAAAGAGTGGCGACGGTGAGGGCTCGACCCGATGGGGACAAATAGCGGGTCAGCACATGCGCGAATTATCAGCTGATGCGAAGGCGGTTGCATCAAGATATGCTCAGGTTTACGCACGGCTTAACCGCTAGTGAAAATTATGGTTACATTAAAATAACCTCCGCGATGGAGGTTATTTTATATTGCAATCGAGTAATTAGCTAACGACTACTTGAGTTCGTGGGGTAGTCTTGCCGGTGAAGCGGCTTTTACGTACCTTGTTGAAACTGACAACACCATCAACGGCAGCGTGGATTGTAAAGTCTTTGCTGATGAAGGTACCAGGACCAGAGATCTTGGTTGAACCTGTCTGGCGAACTAGAACTTCGCCGGTTCGTACCGTCTGACCACCAAAGCGTTTGACACCAAGGCGTTGGCCGGCGTTATTGTGGATGTTTTTGGACGTTCCACCTGCTTTAACGTGTGACATGAATAACTCCTTTAAATTAGTAACAAAATCTAAATGATTGTATCAAATAAGAGGCGGGGCGTCAAGCGCCTATAGGGGTAAAAAGTTATGTTTCTATCCACACTCGCCTCTAACCCCAACCGCTTCTCCAACCGGGCTTCGCACCGGGCGCGAACAAGAGCCTCGGCGTCTTGTCGTACTCGGGCTGCAGAGTGGTTGTTCAGAGCGGTTAGGCGCGCGGCTCTACTGTGTCTCCCTGGGGTCTCTGTAACTACATCTAACCCCAGCAGTTTTTGGATACTTTTGCAGCCAAAAGTATCAAGACATTTGTTACTTTGGCAAAAGTAAGGATTAAGTTGTAGCTTAAGACTAAAATTAAATTTTGGTTAGTACGAGCAGTTCGCGAGCGACAATTTGATCCTCGCGGTAGTATAGCAGCTTGTTTTTTGAAACATTATGAAATTCGTGTGGCCTGAAGCCAAGCTGACCAAGACGGTCGACTAGCGGTAGGTGAGTAAAGTTACCACTTTGGTCGCGCCAGGCTGGGACGGCAATACAAACTGGCGTGTCGGGACTGATTTGAGGAGCAAGATTTTTTAAAAATTCGGTAATGATGTGGTCGCAGTTTTTGGTAACTTCCTCAAGCTTTTTAGGAGAAGGTGGTGCGCTGAAGGGTTGGCCGAGGTAAGTTTCGGCGACAACGGCACCGATTGGTGGCTGCCATTTGGTTGTCATAGCGTCTCCGTCATGAAGCAGTGGGTTAATGGTGACATGGTGGGTTTCGACGAGCCATCTGAGGTTATCGAGCGAGTAATCGACCATCTTGGTGGCGATATCAGTGCCATAAACCTGGTAGCCCATCAGGGCGGCCTCTTGCAAAACGACGCCGGTACCACAGAAAGGGTCAAGTACGCGGGCAGATGGAGCCGGGTGGGCAAGGTTAATCATAATCTGGGCTAGTTTTGGTGGCAACATGCCAACAAAGGCGTCACGGCGGGGGCGTTCTTGGTCGCGTTTGGTGTAGGCGGTGATGTTTTGGGCACCAGTGCTCTCGGCGATGATAATGCGGTTATTTTTGGATTTAACAACGAGCAACTCAACTTTATTTTCGGCTAGGCCAAGCTTGTTGTGGTGGCTAGTCGCGGTTGATAGGGCGGTGTCCTGGTTGGGGATAAGCCGTAGGCTGACATCGTGTTTTTTAAGCTTTTGCTTTAAAATTATGCCAGTTTTCTGGACGTCCGCTGACTTAACTTCAAAACCGTAGGCACTGATACCAAGAGTTATCTTGCCGTCAAATGATGCCCAAGCTTTTATATAGTGCTGGACGATGGCCTGGCTGGCGCTAAACCAGTTGTTACCGTTCAGTTCAGTAATGACGCGACCGGCTTTTAGGGCGCCGCCCAGACGCCTAATATCAAGCAGGGAGGTATCGACAGTAGCCGCCTGGTCCGATACAGGGTTAATACTAGTGCCACCGAAAACGCGTTCTAATTCGGCAAGGCCCAAAGCCGGCTGTCGGCCCAAAATTACGATATACATATAAAATCATTATACGACGACTGGGGTGATTATGGTGCTATAATAAATTTAAGTATGTCATTTCGATCATGGTTAACGATTGGTACGATAGTTTTGCTGGGGCTGGTTGTTTATTTTGGTTGGCCAGAAATTTCCCATGCCTGGCGGCTGCTGGGAAGCGTTAACGGCTGGATATTAGCCTTATTAGTACCGGTTCAGTTGATTAGCTATTATGCTGTCGGCAGTATTATCTTTTCGTATTTGCGCTCTAAGGGCAATATCTCGGATGTGTCTCATTGGGGTATGACGCGAATGGCGCTGGAACTAAACTTTGTTAATCACATTTTACCGAGTGGAGGAGCCGCTGGTTTCTCTTATCTTGGATGGGTTCTAAGTCGTCATGGCGTTGGTGCGGGTCGGGCGGCGATGGCGCAAATTATTCGCTTCGCCTTGATGTTTTTGTCATTTATCGGACTATTGTTTATATCGGTTTTGGTGTTAATTCTTGACCATAATGTTAATCGCGTAACAATTTTAATGTGCGTAGTTTTATCGCTATTAGTAATCGGTGCGACACTGTTTGTAGTTTATATTGTTGGTAGTGCGACCCGACTTAAAAAGTTTTCAAAGAACCTGTCATTTACTGTTGATAAGTTAGTTGCGATGATAACACTTGGCAAAAAGCAGCACGTTGTTGATCATCAAAAAATTGAAAAATTCTTTAATGACTTGCATGTTGATTATGTTGAGATTCGTAATGACAAGAAAGTTTTGAAAAAGCCACTGATCTGGGCAATCGTCGCTAATATTGCCGATGTCTTGCTACTAATGATTGCTTTTTGGTCGCTTGGATCATGGGTTAGCCCAGCAACGTTGTTTATTGCTTTTGGCGTTTCGGGATTGTCGAGCTTTATATCGGTAACACCAGGCGGGGCCGGCGTTTACGAGGCGATGATGATTGCGTTTTTGGCTTCAGCTGGTGTACCGGCTGACATTGCAATTGCCGGTACCTTGTTGGCCCGAGTGGCGCTTTTGTCGGGTACGATCATTTTTGGCTACATATTTTACCAGCTAACTATCTTAAAGTATGGAAAAAGTACTACTTAGCGTTAGCGATTTTATCGCGGTTACTAACCAAACGCTCGAATATGCTTATCCCGTAGTTGAAGTCGAAGGTGAGGTGGCCTCGTTTAAGGTTAATCAGGGGAAGTTTGTTTTTTTCGATATTAAGGACTCTGGCGGTAGCTTGGGCTGTTTTATGACGGTCTGGCAACTCCGTACACCTATAGAAGACGGCATGAAGGTTATCGTGACGGCAACTCCAAAGTTAACTCAATGGGGCAAGTTTAGTCTGACGGTTAGGGCGGTGCGCCCCAGCGGAGAAGGTGCCTTAAAAAAGAGTTTTGAAATCTTAAAAGCTAAACTGGACAAAGAGGGTTTATTTGCACCAGAGCGCAAGCGACCGCTGCCCGCCGTACCGAGCCATATTGGGGTTATAAGCAGTACGCAGGCGGCTGGCTATGCTGATTTTATTAAAATTCTGGACGATCGCTGGGGCGGCTTGCGGGTCGACGTGGCGCACGTTCAAGTCCAAGGCGCTAGTGCACCCGATCAGATTATTCGCGCTCTAAATTATTTTAATAGCCGGGAAGATTTGCCTGAAGTCGTAGTAATTATTAGAGGTGGCGGTAGCGCCGATGACTTGTCGGCCTTTAACGATGAGCAATTAGTTCGGGCGATTGCGGCTAGTCGGATTCCAACTCTAGTTGGCGTCGGGCACGAAGTTGATGAAAGTTTGGCTGATATGGCGGCTGACGTTAGGGCGGCGACACCAAGTAACGCGGCTCAGATCTTAGTTCCCGACAAGAGCGAACTAATCCGGGCGGTGAAGTATCAAGTACGTTCATTGTTACCGCGTGTTGACGGCGCAATTTCGCAGCAGTCGGTTAAAATTAAGTCGCTTCTAGTCGAAGCGCTCGAGGCGATATCTGATAAAGCCGACGACAGCCTAAATCAACTGACGGCTATGCGACGAGTCCTGGCAGAGCTTAATCCTGCAACGGTTTTAGCGCGAGGCTATGCACTTTTACGTGGTGCGCCAACAATCGGCAGTATGATTGAGGTTGAAACGAATAAGATTATAATTAAAGCAGAGGTAAAAGATGTCAAAGTCAAATAAAACAGTTCAAGAGAAAACTATCGAACTTACGGAACTAGTCGCTTGGTTTGACGGCGAGGATTTTTCGCTTGAAACGGCACTTGATAAGTTCAAAGAGGCTGAAGCTCTGGCCGAAGAAATTGAAGCCGACTTAAAAGCTCTAAAAAACGATATTCAAATTGTAAAACAAAAATTTGATAGTGAGGATTAGAGGTGATGGCCTTTTGGCTTGTCGCCGTGCTGGTCGTATTTTTTGGATTAATTATCCTGCGCGGTGCTCCGTATGTACCCAGTCGAAGTGCCTATATAGCCAAGGCGTTTACTGATTTATACTTGTTGTCTGATCGCGATGTTTTGGTTGACTTGGGCAGCGGGGATGGGATTGTGCTTCGCGAAGCGGCAAAAAAAGGTGCTCGAGCAGTTGGGTTCGAACTGAA
Source organism: bacterium (assembly GCA_027451105.1). Taxonomy (GTDB): domain Bacteria; phylum Patescibacteriota; class Saccharimonadia; order Saccharimonadales; family Saccharimonadaceae; genus UBA1547. The sequence continues at coordinate 73,915 of DAIDKB010000020.1, read as the reverse complement.
TCCAGTGCTTTATATGACAGCTCGACTATTATCGAGGCGGCAGCCACTGGTCAACGTTTATTTGACCGATATTTGGTTGACGCCCTTGCCGGGCGAAACGACGGTTGTTTATTTTTTTGGTGTTGAACGTGATAAGCAAAAATTAATTAACAAGATGCAGTCTGAGGCTAATCGCTTGAGCCGCAATTTGAAATTAATTTGCTATGGCGACATGTTGGGCGAGGCCGATGCCGAGCGATCCGATGGGGCGTATTTGTTGTATGACTTCGCGCCTTTACAGTCAGACTAAGCACAAGTATAATGGCGCTATGATGACACCTCAACATAAAAATGAAAAGGGTGCGGTTAGCGGACTAGTCCTGACAACAATCGGTTTGGCTGTTCTTGCGGTCGGCTTTGCCGCGCTAGCTATTTGGGCCTACGTAAATTATACAAACCAAAAAACTAATTTTGACAGTCAGATCGCGTCGAATGTGGCGATAGCTAAAAAAGCCCAGGCGGATAGTGATGCGGCCAGGTTTGAGGCTGCTGATAAGCTGCCAAATCGCCAGTTTGTAGGTCCGGATGACTATGGTCGTTTGACTTTTGACTATCCAAAAACCTGGAGTGTCTATGTCGATAAAGATATCACGAGCGGTGGTTCGACATACGCGGCTTACTTAAATCCGGGCAGCGTGCCACCAGTTGGTAGCTCGGCAACTCAACAATATGCCTTAAGGGTGACGATTGAAAGCCAGGATTACGACAAGGTAGTGGCGTCATATCAGCCACTTGTTAAGACGGGTGCTTTAAAATCGAGTGCAACATCAGCTAACGGTAATGATGGTACTCGATTGGATGGTAATTTCACGAAAGATATTCGTGGCTCAGCTGTAATCTACAAGATTCGCGACAAGACGGTAACTTTGCGAACTGATGCAGATACCTTCAAGCCTGATTTTGAAAATCTGATTAAGACGATTAAATTTAACTCATAGCCAGAGGCTGTTACGGTTGACGCCTGGCGTGCTACACTAGATGTAGTATGAGTGTGAAGCGAGCAGGGCGCGAACAACTGAGGGCAGGGATTTTTGAGGGTCAAATACCATCACTAATCGCCGCTGCTCACGAGCTAAAATCGCCGCTTGCGTTGGTTAGGCAACTCGCCCTATCTTTAGAAGCCGGTGATTTGTCGCTAGACGAAAGTCAACGGATGTTGCGCCAGATTAGCCTAACTAGTGAGCGCGCCTTACGTCTGACTAGTGATTTGACCCGGTCGGCCCGATTGGATGATGCTATGTTTACGCTCGAACCTATTAACCCTCAGCAATTATGTAAAGATATCGTTCAAGAGCTTCAGCCGTTATTTAGCGCCTATGGCCGAGATGTGCGTTTTGTGCCACATCGACACCCGCTGCTTCTAGTTGGTAATCGTGATTTGCTGCGCCGAATCATCATGAATTTTAGTGATAATGCGCTTCATTATGCCGAAGCCGGTAGTATCGTTGAAATTCAGATTAAGGCCTTTAATAATGGCCAGATGATTCGACTGGGCGTGCGCGACTACGGTCCAGCACTATCAAGTGATATGTGGAAGACGCTCCGGACTAAACTAGCCAAAGCGCCGCAGCCAGTGCATGCACGACCGCAAAGTAGTGGTCTGGGCCTTTATGTGGCTGGTCAATTTGCCAGTGCAATGAATGGCACAATAGGGGTGACGAGACACCGTGACGGTGCGACTTTTTACGTTGACTTGGGCTCGTCTCGCCAGCTTAGTTTGCTATGAAAAAGCCGCTAATTTTGATTGTTGAGGATGATATTTGGACAGCCGAACAGCATGCCCGTACACTTGAAAGGGCTGGTTTTAGGACGAGGCTTTCGCCACACGCAATTGATGCAATTTCGGCAGTTGATGAATCACGACCAGATGCAATTGTGCTGGACGTACTTTTGACTGGCAGTACTGCCTTTGCGTTGCTGCACGAACTGCAATCATATAGCGACACTGGCAATATTCCGGTGATTCTGTGCACGAATTTAGCGCCCGAAATGTTACTTGATGATGTTCGGCCGTATGGCGTCAAACGATTACTCGATAAGGCGACGATGGAGCCAGACGATTTGCCGGCTGCTGTCCGGAGCGTGCTTTAAATGAATAGCTTGCGCACACGGGCGATTGTGTTGCGTCGAACAAATTATGGCGAGGCTGATCGAATTTTGCAGCTACTGACGCCAAGTGGCAAGCGAAGTGTTATGGCAAAAGGAGTGCGACGCGAAAAAAGCCGTTTGGCTGGTGGTATTGAACTATTCGCGATATGTGACGTGGTGATCAATGAGGGCAAGGGTGATTTGGGAATTTTAACCTCGGCTCGCTTGATCCAATTTTACCGCCATATTATGGAAGATTATGATCGGATGCAGTTTGGCTATACGGTTATTAAATTGGTTTCAAAGGCCAGTGAAATGGTTGATGAGCCAGAGTGGTACGATATTTTATCAGAGGTATTGATGGCGCTCGATGTCGTGACAATTCCGATTGAGCTGGCGCAGACTTGGTTTTATCTGCATTATGCGGCTGCCATGGGGCATGAACTAAGTTTATATCATGACGTTGACGGTCAAAAGCTGGAAGCGGACGCTCATTATCGTTATGACGAGTCCGAACAAGGCTTTCGCCGAACTGAAAATGGTGAACTTGGTGCCGAACATATTAAGTTGTTACGGCTGATTGCTACCCGGCCGATAAAAACCTTAGCGCAGATTGGTGGCCTGTCGGGCATATTGGGCGACTGTTTTATTGTCGCCAGGCAACACGCTGCGGTATAAAAATTACCTCGTATCTTACGAGGTAATGCGCCCACCGGGTCAGACAAATCGCTGACCCGGTGGGGTAGTTCTAGCGCCGGCGGCGCTTGTAGCGCTCGGCCAGCTTGTATAACCGGTTGCCACCGACGACCACCAATATGACAACCTCGATCTTGCGCCGGCTCTGTCCGGTGGCCTTGATGAGTCGCAGGCCCCGAGGCAGTATCGCTAGGCGTAGTGCTGGACGCGCGACTTTGAGCAGCCAGATGAGGTTGTTCAGCTGGTAGTCCAGGTTGCTGCCTGGCCGATTCAGAATGCCATCTGCCTCGTTGAACATTCGAAGTGCGTCTGCGCGATGTCCACGCTGCAGCTCGATGCGTCCCATGGCGCCCAGTGAGGCGGCCGACTCATCCTGATCGAATCGGCTCAGGCCGATGAAGCTGTCGTGAGCCATGTCATAGGCCCGCTGCAACTTGCCTTCTGCCATGTAGGTGAGGGCCTCGTCGCGCATGATACGCAGCTTCAGCGCCGGGTCTTGTCTGGCATACAGCAAAGCCGTTCCAAAGCTGACGTGCGATTCCAGGTACTCACCAAGCAGTCGCATGGCAATGCCATGACCCTGGTGGGCGGCGGCGATGTCGGCGTTCTCTTCACCGACCTGAGAGGCATAATGAAACGCCTCGGCCGATTCGGTGAACAGGCCGTGGTTCATCGCGTTCCAGCCTTCGTTCATGAACCAGCCGTAGTTAATGACTTCTTCGGTCATGGTGGTCTCCGTTGGTCGTTGGAATGACTGTGGTCTATCAAAGAACTGGTGTAATTATATAATTAAAATAATAAAAGGTCAATTATCCTAAGATTGGAAAAACCCCGCCATATTTCAGGCGGGGTCTCCATCGTGCTGTGGCCTGATGACTCAGACCGCAGTGTTTAACAGCACCGTGCGCTTCGACAGCCGCTCAAATTCCTCGTCGATGGCATCCTGATACTGCTGCTGCAGCTTCTCCTTGTCGAACAATGAAATATTGACAAGGTTGTTCAGGATGGCCGTCATCGCCTCGATGGCGAGCTGGCTGTAGAGGGCGGGCAGTTCAGGGTCAAAGCCCTGCATAGTGGCCAGATCGACCCGGTAAGTGTTGGCGCTACGACGCTGGGGAGGAGCGGGGCAACACAGGATGCGGGCTACCGCAATGGCGAGGCTTGCCTCGGCATTGCGAAAACCGGCTTCGAAATCGATGGTGCACTTGCTGAGCGCTGACCGGATCGGCTGCGTGGCACCAGTGCAGTTTGCAATGGCGTTACGCAGGGCCCGAACGTTTTCGGCGGCTTCCTGGCTGTTCTTCGATGGAGTGTTCATGTCGGCCCCTTTTGCGACTGTGGTAAAAGCGGTGGAGAGCAGAACTGGAATGAATTGTACTCTTTTTTAGGCGACAAGCAAGGGGATTTATTGTAAATATAACATTTCATCAATTCTGGTATAATACGAAGAAGTTATGGATAAAAATAAGAACGAAAAAATGGAAGCAATCGTAAGCCTAGCCAAGCGCCGCGGCTTTATTTATCGGGGCAGTGAAGTCTATGGTGGCCTAAGCGGTACTTGGGATTTTGGTCCACTCGGCGTCAGCTTAAAGCGCAATATTATGAATCTTTGGTGGAAGATGTTTGTGCAGGACCGTGAGGATATGTACGGTGTTGATGCCGCGATTTTGATGAACCCACGCGTCTGGAAGGCGAGTGGTCACGTCGATACTTTTACGGACCCACTGGTTGAAGATCTAGAGACCAAACAACGTTTTCGAGCCGATCACCTGATTAAAGACGCCGGTTTTTTGGCCGACGGCCTCAATCTAGAGGAAATGACCGCACTAATTCGCGAAAAAGATATTAAAAGCCCTAATGGCAATTCATTATCTGAAGTCCGCACCTTTAATATGATGTTCAAAACGACGGTTGGACCAGTTGATGATGAATCGAGTGTTAGCTATTTGCGCCCCGAAACGGCTCAGGGTATTTTTACGAACTACAAAAACGTGCTGGACAGTTTTTATCCGGATTTGCCATTTGGTTTGGCTCAGCAGGGTAAGGCTTTTCGCAACGAAATTAGCCCACGCGATTTTATTTTTAGATCACGCGAGTTTGAACAAATGGAGATTGAATACTTTATTGATCCAGCCAACTGGGAGGCCGAATTTAATAAGTGGGTTGGCTTGGTTCATGAATGGACGGACGCTTTGGGCTTGCCAGCTGAAAATGTGCACGAACTAGAAGTCGCCGAAGCTGATCGGGCGCACTACAGTAAACGCACGATTGATTTTGAATTTGATTTTCCGATTGGCCGTGAAGAACTGTTGGGTCTAGCTTACCGGACTGATTTTGACCTTGGTAATATTCAGCGCGAAGCCGGCAAGAACATGGAATATACCGTCAAGGGTACGAATACCAAGTTTATTCCGCACGTCATTGAGCCTTCATTCGGTGTCGAACGAGCCTTGATGGCGGTATTATCGGCAGCTTACACCGAGGATGAAGTTAATGGTGAAAAGCGTGTTTACCTAAGATTGCCGCAACACCTGGCGCCAGTTAAATATGCTATTTCGCCACTGCTTAAAAACAAGCCCGAGCTGGTCGCTAAAGCTCGCGAAGTTTACGACATTTTAAAGAAAAAACACGGCAATGTTATGTGGGATGACAATGGTAACATCGGTAAACGCTACCGACGCCAAGACGAAATTGGTACGCCATTTTGTGTTGTCGTTGATTTTGAGACACTTGATGATAACGCCGTGACAATTCGCGACCGCGACACGACCGAACAGAAGAGAGTAAATATTACCGATCTATAGATATGAAAGCTATTTTTAAGCATACAATTATTGCCGATGCGCCGACTGAAGCCTTGATTCAGATTGAAAGTGATTGGTATTTTCCGCCAAAATATCTGGAGTGGCAGTATTTTGAAGAAAATAGTTTTCTGACGGCACCAACCTGGCAGGGTGAAGCTAATTATTATAATGTGGTGGTTGACGGTGAGGTTGATGAACTGGCAGCTTGGTATTATCCAGTTCCAAAACAGGACGCCGCCGAGCGAGCCGGGGGTAACTTTGCTAATTACGTGGCTTTTCGGGGCAACGTAAAAATAGTTGAATAAAATCGAAAAATTATAAGCTTTTATTCAGATTTCGGCTATATTATTAATTTCGTAAAGGAGATTATATTGATATGGCAGAAGAAAAACATCAATCACTACACGAATCAAATGCTGTGGACGAAACAACTACCACAAAGCATACTCCAGCGACAGCAGATAATCCTAATGGCGTTCATAAGGATGTCTATGCAAATAGTTGGCACAATCGGATAGGCAGGCGAGGGCTGATTGTTATAGTAATCTTAGTGGTCTTGTTTTTGTTGGCGCTCGCGACGGCCGCTGGCTTTATGATGCGCAATCGATATGAGCGGGGTATAAATGACCAGCCATATTACACAGTTAATCGAATGATGCATTATGGTGGTTATGGATCAGGCATAGGTTACGGCCAGTATGTCCAGACCCAAGCTAGCAGCGACTCAGTTACAACTACTGTCTATAATTATCAGACTGGTGTAGTGACGGCAGTAAATAGCGATAATATTGTTATTGCCGGTAATGGTAAGCAAACTACTATCAAGACCGACTCGTCAACTCAATATGTCGGCGGTACAAAGCCAGTTGTAAATGACACGGTTTCGGTTGTTGGCACTACGACTGATAACACGATTACAGCAACTCAGATTAGTGTAATTAATCAATAAATAACATCTATAAATGACAAAGAAACGCTAGTGCTAGCGTTTCTTTGTTTGTGTGAGCCAAAAACTATTCTTTAATCTTTTTTGGCTTTTTGATTTCTTTCTTTGGTTTGCCGTGTTTTTCTGCCATATTTAGATCCTTTCGGTAAGATATATTATGCGCCATAATGTTCGATTCTGCTAGTGATTAAGTGTAGAATGGTAAAAGATGATTACATATTATACCGATGGAAGTGCAAGCCCCAACCCAGGTCCTGGAGGTTTTGCTGTTATTAAAAATGGCGCTCCTCATATTTTGGGCAGTGAAGATGGTTCAACGACAAACATTCGCATGGAAGGTAAGGCGATTATCGCCGCCCTCGAGGATGCGGCTGGCGAGCATGCCGAAATTTTTACGGATAGTGAGTTTTGGATTAATGTGATTACCAAGTGGGCGCCAGGCTGGGAAGCTAAAGGCTGGCGGAAGGCTGGTGGTGAAATAAAGAACCTCGATATTGTGCAAAAAGTTTATCCGCTTTATAAAAGTTCAAATGCAACTTTAACTTGGGTGCGCGGACACGAAGGCGATGAGGGCAACGAGCTAGCCGACACGTGGGCAAACAAGGCTCGCGAAGGTGTTAGATTATAGCCAAAAGGCTGTAAACATACGTTACAATAGATACAGATTTAATTAATAGGAAGAAAAACATGGACGAAAAAACCGAGCCGATTGATATTTTTTTGTGGGCAAATAATACTGATGGTATTAAAAAAGAATTAGATGTTGAGTTCTTTTTGTTTAATAAACACTACACGCCCTACACGACTCGTTTTGGCAGTGAGCTGAACGCTCAGATCAAACCGTTATTTTTATACGATGCAATTAATTTTGTGAACATGGGCGCCGGTACGGGCTTAACGGTTCGTGATTTTGAGCTGTCCGAAGATGAAGAGAACGTATTATTACGAACCGACCTCGAGAAGGTTGGTCGCGCCGAAACATTACTTAACCTTATCGAGCATCAACGGTCGGACATTGTCGAATTTAGTGAGCAAGAGCACGAATTTAAGACGATAAAGGGTATTATCGCGCGTTTTACGCGTAAAGATTCGACCGACAAACCTTTTTATGCAATTAAGCAGATTTCGCAAGGGCAGGTCCTAAAAGGGGCAACCGCTTGGGAATTTCGTGACGGCAAGTTTGGCGCTTTTCAGGCTGAGGTTGGCCTAAAGGTGCCGGTTGATAATCAGGTATTGATTATTGACGGTAATATCTTTGTATTTAATCAGCCAAAATTTGAACATTTGTTTAACTATGATTACAAAAAACAGGCTTTGGCTGATAAAAAAGTTGCCGAGATTGAGAAGCAGTTTAAGCTGAGCTTTCCAGACGGCCTTGATTTGCAGTCGATGGTACGCGAACGTAAAAAGACGGTCAACAAAATTCAAAAGATTGAAGTTGGTCCGATTACTCAAGACCAGGTGATTGATTATGCTGACGAAATGCAGCTAGAGCTTATGACCGATGATGCTGGTGCGATTATTATTCTTGACGGTAATGACCTGGACACTTTTGTGAATCTAATTAACGAAGATTACATCACTAGCCAGCTGACTGGCCGCCGTTATGAAGTAAAAAGCAAAAAACTTTTGGGCGATCCTGAAGGCGAGCCACCGCGCGGCTAATTACTTGAGCGTTATCACCTCGATACTGCCGTCAACCGTAAAGCTAGCCTTAAAATACTGCTGACCACGAAACTTAACGAGCTTACCCGGCTGGGTGAGGGCGACACTTTTTACCTTGTTTGTCTTTTTTAGGCTATTAACAACAAAATCACGCTCACGGTCAGCGTCTTGGCTAATGCCATGGATGATGCGGCCGCCATCGCGCCAACGTATATTTATTGGCTGGGTATCTTCGATAGCTGCACCGATCCAGACCTCTTTCTCGATTTGCAGCAGGTGACGAAGCTTGCTCATCCAAAATTCATAGTGGCTATTGGTTTTGGTTACTTTTGGCTCTTCGAGTCGCCAGAAACGGACATGGTGCCTGGTGCGAGCGCTGCCGGCTGGATTGGTTGGGACTTGAAAACCAATATCATGTGGGCGATTAAACAAGTAAAGTGGTGTAAATGGTGCTCGTGGGTAAGATTTATTAAAGACGATCGATATGACTTCACGGATACCGTTTTTAAGATTCATTGGATCAGCAGTATACCAGCCAGCTTGCTCCATAATTTGTTGTAGCTGATGGCGACTTTTGGCTATAATCGCAATATTGATTGGGTCGGATGGCCAGCCGTCAGAGGTAGTGGCATAGTGAGGAACGTGGTTGGCTTTGACAAATAGCCTAAATATGCGAATTAAAGATGGAATGACTAGATAGACTAAAAAGCAGTAAACCAGAATGACGACAATATAAATTGGTAATCTGGCATCAGCATAAGGGACAGCCTTAAAAATAACCCACCATAAAATCAGGGCACCGGCGGCTAATATAAGTCCACGCCACAAAGTCCGCAGAGCAAACCTAAACATAATATTATTATAGTCTAGTGGGCGCTTATTATCTGAAAATGGTATACTTAAAGGAATGAAACAGGGGATTGCACTAGAGGTGATGCTTTCGGGAGAAAGCGTTTTACTAACCGGGCCAGCGGGTGCCGGCAAGACTTTTGTGTTGAACCAACTAATTCGACTGGCCAAAAGTGAGGGCAAGCACGTATCGGTGACGGCTACGACTGGGCTGGCGGCGACTCATTTGGGCGGCACGACTATTCACAGCTGGAGTGGTATAGGTGTAGCTGATAGTTTACACAATGGTTTTGTCGACAATATCGCTAAAGGGCGACGTGAAATTATTGAAAAGACCGACATTTTAATCATTGATGAGATTAGTATGTTGCACGATTTTCGATTGGATATGATTGACGAAGTTTGTCGGATTGTCCGCAAAAAAGATGAGCCGTTCGGTGGTATCCAGGTAGTGATGAGTGGTGATTTTTTTCAATTACCGCCAATTAACAGAGGCGATTCGCGGGCTGGCGGATTTGTAGTTAACAGTAAGGTCTGGCAAGAGCTTGACCCAACAATTTGCTATTTGGAAGAGCAACACCGCCAAGATGATGAAGTTTTGCTTGATATTTTAAACTCGCTCCGCGGTGGTGAATTGCGCCGCCATCACGCCCAGAAGCTGCTTGATAGGGTTGGCATTGAGCCATTGCCGGACGAAATTTTGACCGAACTACACACTGTTAATGTCGACGTTGATCAAATAAATGGTGCCAAGCTTGACGAACTTGAGGGCGACGAAATTTTTTATACACAGTCTACGACCGGGTCAGACAATTATGTCGAAAATTTGCAGCGCTCCGTGTTGGCGCCGGCCGTACTGCGACTAAAAAAGGGTGCTTTAGTGATGGCGGTGAAGAATAGTACCGAGCGTAAATATGCTAATGGTAGTTTGGGTGTCGTGATGGATTTTGAAGCTGGCACCGAGTATCCGGTGGTTGAATTTAAGAACGGCAAGATTGTAACAATGCTGCCTGACACCTGGGAACTGCGCGATGGCGACAAAAAACGGGCGAGTATCACCCAGATTCCGCTTCGTCTGGCATGGGCGATAACAGTTCATAAGTCTCAGGGTATGACGCTTGATGCTGCCAGGATTGACCTGCGCAAGGCTTTCGTTGAAGGCATGGGCTATGTGGCACTTAGCCGAGTAAAAAACTTGAACAATTTGTATTTAACTGGCATTAATCAAATGGCACTGCGAGTTAGTGAAGATGCTCAACAGATTGATACTTTACTGCGCGACAAGGCCGCTCGTGACAGTAAAAGATTTGCCTATCTGGCCGAGGCGGCAAAAAAACGCAAAACCGAACTCCCTAAAAAGACACCGGCTAAATCTGGCTGGAATGAAAAGATTGCCAAAATGCGCGAGACTTATCCGAATGCATATAAACCTTGGGAGCCAGCTCAGGATAGTCTACTTAAAGAGAAGTTTCAAAACGGCGCGACCGTTAAAGAGCTAAGTAAGCTGCTGGGTCGTCATGAAGGTTCGGTAACGATGCGTCTGCAAAAACATTTTGGTGAAGATACGATTCAATAGGCGGCTTAGCATCCAATCTGCAAACAGGCTATAATAGATAGCGATGAATGATTTAGACAACTCGCCATTTAACTTTCCAAAACGCTTTTTATGGGGCGCGGCAACTTCGGCCCATCAGGTAGAAGGTGGCAATCACAACCAATGGACTGTCTGGGAGCTGGAAAACGCCAAGACGAAATCAGTCCAAGCCGAATATCACATTAATGAATACCCACACTGGGAACACATCAAGCGTGAGGCTAAAGCGGCCAATAATTATGTTTCTGACAAATTGGCCGATCATTTTAATCGTTACGAGGAAGACTTTGATCTTTTAAAACATATGGGCATGAACGCCTATCGGTTTAGTATAGAATGGTCGCGGATAGAGCCGCGCGAAGGGGCTTGGGATGCCGCCGCCATCGATCACTATCGTGACTACATTATGAGCCTGAAGCGGTTGGGGATAGAGCCGGTCGTAACACTGTTTCATTTTAGTCTGCCGGTTTGGTTTGCCGAACTGGGCGGTTTTGAGAAGCGCTCAAACGTTAGGTATTTTGTTAGATTTGCCGAGAAAATTATTGCCGAGTTGGGTACAAATGTGCGATTGATTATCACGATTAATGAACCAGAAGTTTATGCGACCGAAAGTTATTATAATCAAGATTGGCCACCAGCTAAACACAGCAAGTATTTGTGGTGGCGAGTCGTTAATAATATGGCCTATGCGCACAAGCAAGTGGCTAAGAGTTTGCACGCTATGAACCGTCGTTATCGAATTTCGATTGCAAAAAATTCAAATTATTTTTACGCTGGCGACAATGCTTGGCTTAGCCAGGCGAGTGCGGCAGTGATGCAGTATTTTCAAGATGACTATTTTATAAAAAAGTTTATTAAACATTGTGATTTCTTGGGTGTAAATTACTATCAGTCGCAGCGAGTTTACGGCTATCGAATTCACAATCCGACTGAAAAGCTAAGTGATGTTCACTGGACCTTAGCTCCTGCCGATTTGCAATATGCATTGGAGCGACTGCACCGAAAATACCAAAAGCCGATTATTATCACCGAAAACGGACTAGCAGATAGCGAGGATGAAAACCGACGGTGGTGGATTACGCAAAGTCTGATTGCAATGCAAAAAGCAATGAAGAATGGCGTCGAGCTTCAGGGATACCTCCACTGGAGCTTACTTGATAATTTTGAGTGGGCTTATGGTAAATGGCCGCGTTTTGGTCTAGCGGCAGTTGATTATAAAACTGGGGAGCGTAGCTTGCGCCCAAGCGCCCGTTGGTTCGGTCGAATTATTAAAAAGATTCGCAGTGTTTAATCTATTTGGCGCAAAACTGTCTAGTCCACTCTGTTAGTTGTCTAATTTATCCACAGAACTGTGAATAACCTAGTCACAAAGCTAGATATTATGTAAAAAATGGGGCTTGTAGTGGGTAATTGTGGGTAGTATAGTTAAGCCAGTGGAAACAAGTGGGTAACACCACCGATAAAACAAAAACCACTAATATTAAAAAAATAACCTAGCGGAGCCGCGATAAAGCAAGATTATGGCCAGTGTAGATTATTTCGAACGTAAGCTTGATGACAAGCACCGGTTGACAATTCCAACCGAGATTCGAAATGAGTTTACAAGTGGCGTAGTCCTGACTCGTGGTTTTGGCCAATACTTACACCTTTACCCAAAAATTGTTTGGGATAGGGAAGTAGAAGCTGCGCTGAACGCTAATGGCAGTATTCTTGATGAGAAGATTGCTGACCTGAACGTTCAATTCAGACGCGGAAAAACCGAGGCAGAACTTGACCAAAAACAAGGTCGAGTAACAGTCGAGCAGCACTTGCTAGACTTTGCCAAGATTGACCGTGGCCTAGTTGCTGTACGCGCCGGTGCCTATTGGCGCATTATGGCAGCTGACGCATAGGTACAACCAAAAATTCCTTCGTACTTTAACAATTCGCGATTCTAAAGCAAGAAAACTCTCGAGATCAACTATCTGATAGTGAGGCAGTGGGCTCCGGGCCACTCAAAAAAATCCGCGTACCTTACTTAAAAAACACACCTCCCAAAAAACTCCACCTCACACGGGGTCCCCGCAAAAACTCGTTTTTGTGGGGTATCCTAACACATAAGTCTCTCAACCGAATAATTGGCAGGGTGTGAGTTACAACGTAACCCCCTTGAATAACCAATCGTTCGGACACTTATTACAAAAACAAACACACTCACAAAAACAAAAAAGCCTCGCTATCAGTTAGGTGATCTCGAATTGCTCTTCCATGTTATATTGGAAAGGCAAATGAGTATAAAAGAACATCCACCACAATCAGAAGAAAATGACGAACACAATTCGAATAATTCTTCCGTATTACATGTTCCGGTCTTGCTAGAAACAGCTTTGCAGCTGCTAGATCCAAAGGAAGGGGAGAGCTATCTCGACCTAACTGCTGGGTACGGTGGTCATGCAGGTGAATTTTTAGCTAGAACTAAAAACTACAGTCAATCGGTCCTAGTTGATCGTGATGATTACGCCATCGAGCGTTTAAAGTCACTATCTGATAAAGGCGCGCGGCTGCTTCATACCGACTTTGTATCCGCTGCCAAACAGTTGATAGAAGCGGGTGAGAAATTTAACATTGTATTAGTTGATTTGGGGGTGTCGTCACCACAGCTCGATCAGAGCACAAGAGGGTTTTCTTTCACAAATAGCGGGCCACTCGATATGCGGATGGATCGACGCCAAGACGTTAGCGCACAAACGCTGGTTAACAACGCCTCGGTCGAAGATCTGACTCGCATCATAAATCGATACGGTGAAGAGCCAATCGGTTTTGCCAGGCAAATCGCTACGGCGATTGTTGGCGCTCGGCCGCTAAGTACAACAGAAGAACTCGCGAATTTGATCAAGCAGACCTATCGTGGCAAGTGGAAGAAAACCCACCCAGCTACGCGCACCTTTCAAGCGCTCCGGATTGCGGTCAACGATGAGTTACGGCTTATCGAAGACCTGTTGCCACGCTTGCCCGACCTGTTAAAACCAGGCGGGCGAGTCGGCATCATTAGCTTCCATAGTTTAGAAGACAGGCTAGTCAAACGTTTCTTTAAAGATCAGTTTGATTTAGGGCTTGAATCTGAGCTGCAGCCACTGACCAAGAAGCCTATGGCCGGAGACATTTACGACGTTCACAATCCGCGCGCCCGAAGCAGCAAGTTTCGAGCAGCAGTGAAAAAATAAAAACAAAAAAGGAAGGGGCAAAACACCATGCCAATTCACATCAACGTACAATACGCCGACGTAACTCAAGTAGTTGCAGTTAACGTAAAATAGTACCCGTTGCCTGATTGCTCAGCTTTGAGCAATCAGGCCCAAATAAAAATAAAAAGAAAAACCACCACAATGTCATACCAAAATACAACTCAATTTAGTAGTCGCAGGCAGCAAAATTGGTCGCGTAATCAAAATACCGTCGCCTTTATTTCTTCTGTCAAACTTGGCCCCGTCGCTCATACAGTGCTTGTCGCTCTTATGATTACAGTGCTTGGTTTGATTTACCTGACACAGGCAACCAAAGCCACCAGCTATGACTACCAGTCGCAAAAAATTGATAGTCAAATTGCTGATTTGAACACGAAAAAGAGTGATCTTGAGGTTGAAAATGCACGTCTAACAGCGCTTGAGTCTGTTAAGAGCAGTAGCGTTGCTAGTACGATGACTACCCCGGCTAGTACCGACTATGTCCATTAAATAAATCATGAAATCTGAATTGCAAAAAGGCAGCCGATCGAGAATTCTTTCCCGTCTGATGTTTATCATTATGGCGGTATTTGTCGTGCGACTCTTTTTTTTGCAAATTATTCAGCATGATTATTATGTTGGACTGGCTGACAAAGAACAGATTAAAAGGCTGGATATACCGGCTAAACGTGGCCTGATTTATGCGCTTGACGGCAACACGCCGGTTCATTTGGTGATGAATGCCACTGTCTATACGGTCTTTGCAGACCCATCGGTCACGACTGACGATGCTAAAGTCGTCGATACGATTCGACAGATTGCTGGTGGCAATGCGCGGCCAAACCTGGAGAGCTTGCTGAGCAATAAGGCTAGCCGCTATCAGGTACTCGCCACCAAGGTTAGTCAAACCCAAGCTGATATGATTAAAGCCGTTGGTCTTAAAGGGGTAGGTTTTCAAGAGAACAGTCAGCGTGTTTATCCTGAAGGCGGACTGGCAGCTCAGGTTTTAGGATTTTTGGATTATAACGGTGTTGGCCAATACGGTGTCGAAGGTGAGCTAAACGATCGACTGACTGGAACGGACGGTATGCTGCAATCGGTCACTGATGTTAGTGACGTGCCGCTAACAATTGGCAATAACAATATTAAGAAGCCGGCCATTAACGGTGAAAACATCGTGTTATCAATCGATCGCAACGTGCAGTCTCATGTTGAGCAAGCGCTAGCCGATGGCTTGAAGCGCACTAAGGCGACTAATGCTAGTGCGATTGTCATGGACCCGCAGACTGGCAAAATTATGGCTATGGCTAACTTGCCTTCGTATGACCCAAGTGACCTCAACAGCGTGACTGATGTCTCGGTCTTTAACAATCCAATTGTATCAGCCCCATATGAACCAGGCTCTGACATGAAGACTTTAACGATGGCTGTTGGCATCGATAAGGGGGTTGTGACGCCAGCTTCGACCTATAATAACGTCGGTTATATGGATGTTGACGGCATTAGGGTCCTAAACGGTGTTGGCCTGGACCATTTTGGCAATATCACACTTCAAACAGCCATGGATCACTCGCTCAACTCGGGCTTCATTACAGTTGCTGAGCGACTAGGTGACGGCTCAAATATTACCTTACAGGCTCGTAATACTTTGTATGATTATTTCTATAATAAATTTAAGTTGGGGCAGCTAACTGGTGTTGAAGTTACTGGCGAGCAACCGGGAACGATTATTCCGCCAAGCGACCCTCAGGGAAACGCGGTGCGTTATTCAAATATGTCATTTGGCCAGGGATTAGACGTTACGATGTTGCAGGTAGCGGCGGCCTTTAGCTCAATTGTTGACGGTGGCCAATATCATCAGCCAACAGTAATCGCAGGAACGATTGATGACAACGGTAATTATAAACCAGCGGCGGCTTTACCGACCCATATGAGTGTTAGTAAAACGACGGCCGATCAAGTACGGATAATGACGCATATTACTCGCGATACGCTATTTGGTGGCGGTGATAAGCCGGGCTATGAGATCGGTGGCAAGACTGGTACCTCGCAGACGCTAATTGACGGTAACTATAATAACAATCAAACAGTTGGTACATATCTGGGCTATGGTGGTAATGACACGCCACGATATGTCATAATGATACAAGTATCTGGCAAAGGCATGAGTCTAGAGGGTGGACGTGACGCCCAGCCTATCTTTACAGATATTTCAAACTGGATGCTCGGATATTTAAGGGTGCAGCCAAAGGAGTAAAACATGGAAATAACACTGACGGATTTAACTAAAGAGCTAACAGGACCATTTGTACTGAGCGTGGCGGCATTTCTGCTGGCAATGCTGCTAACTCCCGTTTATACGTTCCTGGCTTACCGCTATAAATTTTGGAAAAAACAACGAACCACCAGTACGACAGGGGAGGCATTATCGGTTTTTACAAAACTTCATGCCAATAAGTTTAAGCGCAACATTCCAACGATGGCCGGATTGGTGTTTGTGGCTTCGATTTCTATAGTGACAGTGTTTAACCTTAATCGTGGCCAGACTTGGCTACCGATTGCCGCTCTGCTAGGCGGGGCAGCGGTAGGCCTGATTGACGATATTATCAATATTCACGGTCAAGGTAAGGGTGTGGCTGGTATGCGCTCTGGTTTAAAGTTTTTGACGATTGCCGCTATTGGCTTGGTGTTAGGCTGGTTTTTCTACACCAAGCTAGGCTTTGATATTGTTCACATTCCGTTTTTAGGTAACTGGACGGCTGGATGGTTGATTGTACCTTTGTTTGCCTTCGCGGTCGTTGCTACTGGCAATGCTGTTAATATCAGCGACGGCCTGGATGGCCTGGCTGGAGGCTTGGTATCGATAGCCTATGGAGCTTTTGGTATTATTGCGATTTTACAAGGCCAATTTATGCTAGCCGGCTTTTGCTTTACGGTCGTTGGCGCCTTACTGAGCTATTTATGGTTCAATATTTTTCCAGCACGCTTCTTTATGGGTGATGTTGGTAGTTTTGCGCTTGGTACCTCACTCGGGGTTGTTGCAATGTTAACCAACACCTTGTTTTTGCTACCGATTATCGGCTTTGTCTTTGTTATTGAGGCTGGTTCAAGCTTGATTCAAATCTTTAGTAAAAGAGTTTTCAAGCACAAGATATTCTTATCGGCGCCAATTCATCATCACCTTGAAGCGATTGGCTGGCCGGAAACAAAGGTGACGATGCGTTTTTGGGTGATAGCCTATGTCATGGCCTTTTTGGGCGTACTTGCCGCCATCGCCGGGGGAAGCATCTAGTATGACTATCGGTGGGCGTCTGATGCAGCTTGTCGGCGGTATGACGCGCTCTAATGCCCGTGAAGACGTTAACCGACGGCATCGACCAGACTACCGCATTGCTCTTTATATGGGGCTTTTGATGCTGATTGGCTTGATTATTATATATTCGATTGGCCCACAACGCGCCAACGTCTTGAATAATGCCTACGGGAGTAATTACAGCGATACATATTTCTTTGTAAAACAGGCGGTCAGCTTGCTGATGGCCCTGGCGGCGTTTGGCGTTGCTGCTGTTGTGCCGTATTCGGTATTTACGAAAAACGGCGGTAAGTTGTTGATTGCAGGGCTGGCCGCGTGTGCATTCTTAGCGCTAGCCGGTTGGGCGCATTTGGGTATCGCTCAGGCTAGTCTTGGAGCTGTTCGTTGGTTCAACCTGGGGCCACTTGGAAGTTTTCAGCCAGCTGAGGTCTTGAAGTTTGGTGTTTTGGTCTTTATTGCGGTTTTCTTGGGTATTAAAACTCAACAAGGAAAGGCGAATGATGTCCACGAGACGCTAATACCAGTCGGAGTTGTGCTGGCTATATCGATGCTATTTATCATTGTGATTCAAAAAGACCTGGGGACTGGCGTTGCCCTGATTAGCATTATCGGATCGATGTTGTTTGTATCGGGAATTAATAAAAAAAATGGCTTAATAATTCTTATAGGCATAGCTGTGGCCGGTGTGATTTTGATTGCCTCGGCGTCACATCGTATTGATCGTATTGTCACGTTTCTGCAGGGTGACAGCACGACGTCGAGTAACACAAACAGCTATCAGATTGATCACGCTAAAATGGCTATAGGCACCGGTGGTTTAACTGGTGTTGGTATTGGCAATAGCGTCCAGGCGACGGGCTACTTACCGGAAGCGATTAACGACTCGGTTTTTGCAATTATGGGTGAAATCTTTGGTTTTGTCGGCCTAATGGCAATATTGGCGCTGCTGACAGCCTTGATGTATCGAATGCTTATCGTGATGGATCATCTGGGCGATATGCGCCTAAAACTGATTGTAGCCGGTACTTTTGGTTGGTTCGGATCCCATGTTATCCTTAATATAGCTTCGATGATTGGGATCTTCCCACTTACTGGTATTACGCTGCCACTTCTAAGCTTTGGCGGTACCAGTATGATCTTTATCGCAGCGGCGCTTGGCTTGGTTTTTCAGCTATCTCGCTATACAGTCCATTCATCAAGGTTAAAGGAGGCGCAATATGAAGATTCTAGCAGTCGGCGGGGGGTCGGGCGGTCACGTCACGCCAGTCGTAGCCGTTTTGAAAGACATTAGGCGTAAACAGCCGCAAGCCGAAATTAGATTTTGGTGTGATAAAAAGTTTTCCCACCAGGCCAAGGCACTTTTAATTAGTTTTGACCCTAATTTGCCAGTAAAAACTATTATTGCGGGTAAATTTAGGCGCTATCACCACTTAAGCGTTATGCAGCAGCTAATGTGGACACAATTGGTTTTATTGAATTTGCGTGATAGTTTTTTGGTACTGATAGGCTTAATTCAAAGTCTAGGCATGTTGATTTTGTGGCGGCCGGATGTTGTTTTTACCAAGGGCGGCTACGTTTGCTTGCCGGTTGGTTTGGCGGCTCGAATTTTGCATATTCCTTTGGTGATACATGATTCTGATGCCCATCCGGGGTTAACTAACCGAATTCTGGCAAAGTGGGCGAGTGCTATCGCTACTGGCGCGCCTCTGGAATATTATTCATATCCCAAGGCAATTTCGCGCTATATTGGTATTCCAATTTCGAGTGATTTTCATCCGTTTACTGATTCCGAACGCGTCCAGGCTCGCCGGCAGTGGGGGATTAGCGCCGACTCTAAGCTAATTGCTATTACCGGTGGGGGACTTGGCGCTAAGCGTATTAATGATACGGTTGCCGAGGCACTTGATGACCTATTAAAACTTGGCACGGTTGTGCTGATTGCTGGAGCGGCACAATATGACGAATTGCGCTCGCTAACACCTGTTAATAATGAGCATTTCCAGCTACACGCCTTTGTTTCGAGTGGTATGGCCGAGCTATTGGGGGCTGCCGATGTCGTCCTGGCGCGGGCTGGGGCAACGACGATTTTAGAATTGGCTGCCCTCGAAAAGCCAACTATTTTAATACCAAATGCCAAGCTAACCGGTGGTCATCAGTTAAAGAATGCGGCCGTTTATGCTGATGCAGGAGCGGTTAAAATACTTAATGAGGACGAGATGGTTGATGATACCACTCTTCTAGTAGAGGCGGTTAAGGAAGTTTTGTCTAGTCCGAACGATGCAAAAGCGATGGCGAGACGCTTTTCAAAGTTCGCCAGGCCTAATGCGGCCAACGATATGGCTGATATGATTATTTCGGCTGGCAATAAGCTATAATTAATCGTAACCAATATGCGCTTATTCAACAAAAAAACTACTGATATTCCAGCTCGTCGGCGTCAGGGCGATATTCCTGTGCGCGAGTCGGCCGTACCAAGGCAAGATCAATACACTTTTCAGCGCAACCGTACTTTGACGGGTAGTACTTCTAACAGCATCAATACCGCTAAACATCGCAGTGACCTGGAATCGCCGCGCACTCAAGCCCATCATTTAGCGATTCAGCGCCGTAAAATAGGGGCTACCCTACTTACTGTTGTGGCTATTACAGTGATTTTGTCGTTTCTTTTGTTTCAGTTTACGGCTAAAGTTACGGCCATCTCGGGTGATAGCACAGTTTCGCACTCAGTTGATTCGGCGCTATACGAGCAGGCTATAAATGATTATTTGGGCGCAAATCCACTAGAGAGGTTTCGGTTTGCTTTGAATGTTCAAAAGTTAACCGACTATTTAACTCAAAAGCTTCCTGAGGTTGAAAGCGTTTCGAGCGTCAGTTTGGGTGGTGTTGGTGACACTGACTATGCCCTGATCATGCGTCGCCCCGTTGCTGGCTGGACAATTAGTGATAAGCAGTATTATGTCGACTCGCACGGTATCGCTTTTGAGCGCAATTACTACACTAACCCAGATGTCGAGATTATTGACCAAAGTGGCGTCAGCGTTCAGCAGGGTTCGGCTATAGCGAGTAATCGCTTTTTGGGCTTTGTGGGACGTGTAGTGGCCCTGGCTAAGGCTAGCGGCTTTGTTGTGACGCAAGCAATCATTCCGCAAGACACTACCCGTCAGCTTGAGATTCGCATTAACAGTGTAACGCCACTTGTAAAATTATCAATTGATCGCCCAGTGGGGGAGCAGATAGAGGATATGAGCAGGGCACTGGGCTATTTATCTAGCCATGGTTTAAAACCCGGTTATGTTGATGTCCGTGTGAGTGGTAAGGCATTTTATAAATAGGTCTTATTTGTAGGTGAGTCCACCCCGCTACACTATCATGTTCTATTTCTGTTCTATATATTGATATATTGTGGTGGAGAAGAAAAACTATATATAAACACCAAATTATCAAAAAAGCAAATTAATTTATAAGAGCGAGTAGAGGAGTAGTGAAATAATTTTTAGAAAATGCAAATACCGCGCATGGTATGTGGATAACCATACGTAGTAAAAAACGCTCTTGGTGTTGTCGATCCAGGCATGCTGGCAGTCGTGTGACATTTGATAAATAATTTTGAAAATATAAACTACTTAATAACAGTGTGAATATTCATACGGCAGACGTGTTACTACATCGTAGGGCTATCTATCCGTATTTTGACCTTAATGAGGATGGATGATAAGTCGTCTTTATTAATAATATCTAATGTCGTAAAATATACATTGTGCGACGCATAATCTATATACATAAATATTGCTGATAAATCACCTAACTCGTCCGACTGATTTATTTTTGCGCTGGATTTTATTATATGTCTACTACGCTTCATGCTACTCGGCCTTTTATACGCGGCCTGCGGCCTTTATTTGAACCAGCCGTATAATTATTGGATAATTATTAATTTGCGCTCACAGGCAACTTTAGGCCCTGCGGCGCCATATCGTGCATGTTCTAATTATGTTCTATTTTATTTCGGCCGGTAATGATGCCCTAAATTAAAGCGGGCTAGTACACTCTACCCTAATGAATCTGTAAGACGCCGTCTTCGGCTGAGTCGGTAGGAGCTGGCTGCTGAGGGGCGCTAGGCGCTGTCATAGCGGCTGGGGCTGGCTGATTGTCAACCACAGGACTAGAGCCGGGCTGTGTATTGGTTGGCTGAGTTTGACCATCCTCATCAGCGGTCTTTTTTTTACGAGAGCGAGTACGCTTACGCTTTTTAGGCGCCTCTGTCCCCTGCTCGGCAGTAGCTTGTGGGCTGGATGTATCAACTGTGGTTGGCTGAGCCGCGCTAACGGCTTGCGCCCCTGGTTGGACGGGCCATTGTTTGGCCTGTGCCTGCGATTGTGGAGCCTTCTGAAGGTGTTCTGGGGGCTGAATGGCAAGACTAATCTCTTGCTCGACATCGGCGCGGCTACGGCTGTAATTACGCCTGGTATTTTCGATAATTCGACCAGTGTTATCGGTCTGTGGAGTTGGTAGGGTTAAGGTGGTGGCGCTAAAGGCTGGGGCTTTTTCGCCGCCGATTACCATGTTGATGATGAAGTGACGATTGTGCATCTGCAACAGGTCAACTGGCTCGAATTGCGGCTCAAACTGCTTGGCCAGGATTGGTGCGTCATCAGCTGAAACACGGAAAGATATCATCGTACCGACGTTTCCAAAGACAGCATCGCGCACGGTATCGGTCATCTGGCTAATATATTGATTGGCAACGGTCAGGTTAAGGCCATACTTGCGGGCTTCGGATAGAATTGTTGCAAACGAATCAGTGGCAAAGTTTTGGAACTCGTCAACATACAGATAGAACGGACGGCGATCCTCGATGCGTTCAATATCACTTCGGCTCATTGAAGCCAGCTGGATCTTGGTAACCATAAAGGCGCCCAGGATGGCGGCGTTATCCTCGCCAATTAGACCCTTCGATAGGTTGACGATTAAAATCTTGCCCTCGTCCATGATTTGACGAATATTAAAGGTACTCTTGGGTTGGCCGATGATATTACGGATAATTGGGTTAGCCGTAAAGGCACCGACTTTGTTTAGTACTGGCGCAATCGCTTCCGAGACGAACTTATCATTCCAGCTGGCAAACTCAACTTTCCAGAAGTTCAGGACGACTGTGTCCTGGCAGTATGTTAGCGTTTCTTGGCGGAACTTTTTGTCGGTTAGCATGCGGGTAATATCAAGCATGGTGGTGGTTGGACGATCAAGCAGCGCCAGGATTGTGTAGCGTAAGATATATTCCAAACGTGGGCCCCAAGACTCACCGAACATACGCTTAAGCACGCCGATTACCTCGGAGCTAATATTAGTCTTTTGATTAGGATTGGTGACCTCTAATGGGTTAAAACCTAGCGGATAAGCTGTGTCGGCCGGGTTAAAGTAGACGACATCTTGCAGGCGCGAACCTGGAATAAAGCGCATATTGTTGACTGCAAAGTCGCCATGTGGGTCGATAATGGCATAGCCGTGACCATGAAAAATGTCGCTCAGCGCAAATAGCTCAAGCGTTCCAGACTTACCGGCGCCAGTTTGGCCAATAATATAAACGTGGCGCGACCTATCGGAACGCAGCATACCAAATTGATGATTGATACCGCGGAAGTTAGTTAAACCAAAGGCGCTGATATTTTCATCGATTGCACTATTGCCAGTGATAATCGGTAGTCTGGCTGGTGGCTCAGCGGTCTTGCTGCTAGCCCAGACGATATTTGGCGTCTCGACATTAGTGTGCGGCAAGTGAAAGACACTGGCTAACTCTTCTATATTCAAGATATAGCCGCTGTCGTTGAATGAACGATTACGATAACGCACCAAATCCTCTTTATCGAAGCTGGCGGCTGACATTTTAAAACCGTTAAGGTTGGTGCTGTTAAATTGTTTGAAGGTACCAACAATCGCCTGCATTCGCAGACGGGCATTAGTGGTACTGTCGCCAAGGTATGCTAGGCGAATCTTGACCTCGTAGCCAAGTTTAGTCGCCTTCTTTTCGGCTTCGGCAATACGGGTTTTATCGCGATCGGATAGCTCGGGCGCACTAGCAGAGGCCGACTTCCCTTCTTCGGGCGGTCGCCACAGGGCTTCGATTAAACTGGTTAGCCAAGTAAAAACATTGCCGCTAATTAACGAGGCCGACTTGCCCTTTTTAACACCGCTCACCCAGCTGTCGGATCGTTCATGCCAGTCATCGGCAATTGGACGGGCTAAGATTTGGATCCAGACCTCTTCACCGGTAGATTCAAGTTTAGCCAAAGTTCCAGTAATGCCAGCTAGCGGGTCAACCTCAAAACTTTGAAAGGTCTTGATTGGTAGCATCTCATTGTCAGTAAGGGTGATTTCGGAGCTATAAACGACGCTGTGCTGACCTTCATGGGCGACATAATCTTCGTCGGCTTCGTGAATTTGGACGGTTGGATATTGCGAATAGATTTGGCCTTCGACAAAACTGCGTAAAGTTCGCGGCACCCAGGCATAAAAGCGAATCTGGCCATTAACAGAGGCGATTTCGAAACTTAAGTGTTCTTGGACGCCCCCGTTCAGCTTTAATTCTTCTTTATCGCGAAAAATACCATGCAAACTGGCAAAAAGCTGTTCGGCGGCTAGCTCACTCTTATCGTTAGCCTTTGGGATTTCGAGGATCAGTAGGTCACTCTCGGGTGTGGCACGAATGGTGTCAATCTTGCGATAATTACGCCAGGTCAGATAACCCAGCGCTAAAACCAATGGAAATAGAATATACCACTGTAACAGGAAGTTAATCATTGTCGAGATAATACCCATATTTACTCCTGTATTGTCTCACCTCTCGCGTCTGTTGGCAACGTCGCGAATTATTTTTCAGCAAGCGAGTAAGTTGCTTTAGCAACGCGCTTAAACTGCGGCTTGCTTTGCAGGTTAAGCAAGATTGTTGTCTCTTTAACCTGGCGGCTCTTTAGAACACGCTTAACGATTTCGTCACGGTGCAACGGTGTGTCTGACTTACGTAAAACATCGACGATAATGTCAGATACGGTACCCTTGCTGAAACCCCAGCTGTCGAGGGCGTAGATGCCACGACCGATTAGGACGAAGCGCTTATCTTTGATTAGTTCGTTGTGGATTGCCTGGGTGGTGACGTCTTTACGCTTAAAGCTGCTACCCTTGATCGACTTAGCAATCTCGGAAAAGTGCATTGGCTTGCCCTTCTCGGCTAGAATGACGTAGATTTTGTCGCGAATGTTTTTTGGGTTAACGGTTGGCCATTTGACTAGACCCCAGTTGTCCTTAAGATGAGCCAGTAACTTGCTGACACTAGCTAGGGCGCGAATGTGCGAAGGATGCTCGTAAGAAAGTTGGTCATGAATCTGTTCGACGGTCATTGGTTCACCGTGCTTTTTAATGACCTTGACGATTTCGTCAACTTCCCCTTTAATCTTTTTCTCATCACCATATTCAGCGATACCGATTGAATGGAAATAGCTATCATTTTCGTCAATAACGGTTAGGTTTGGTGCTAGTTCGGCGATAAAGGCAACGTGGGCGCGCTCACGTTGATCGGTGGTTCGACCCATTAAGTGATCGGTCAAATCTTGAACGCGGGCAATCCGGCCCAGCTCTGTTAGGTTACGAATGAACATTTTTTCAAAGCTTGCGACTGAGGAAATTTTGTTTTCGTCGGCGGCGATTTTTAGGCGAATAATAATCGCCTTTTCAAGTTGTCGAACGCGCTCACGGGTAATGCCAAGCAGCTCACCGATCTGCTCGAGTGTCTCACGACGATCATAAAGACCAAAACGACGAGTGATAATCTCACGCTCACGCTCCTGGTCAATAATCGATAGAATCTCGGTAATACCGGCCTTTAAATCAATTGATGATTCTGTGTCGTTCTTTTCACTCATTTATCTCAGCCTTTTCCTCTCAGCCACACCTTGGATTTAAGATTTTTATATGTATCTAGATGTGATTATATAAGATATTATATATAATGTCAACACCATGGCTACTTAAGCTCATTATAGCATGAAATAGACATGTCTTGTAAACAGTGTTGTGGGACTTTTTATATATTGACCTTGTTGTATGATGTGGAAAACATGCTAAATCCGGCCTTGCTATTTTTTAGTCGAACGTCGCTTGGTGGCAGTCTTTGAGGCTGTTCGAACCCTGATGGGTCGGCGTTTGCCGGCTGGTGCCTTGGCAATCATTTCCTTGGCCTGTTCGTGAGTTATCGAAGTCGGGTCGGTGTCTTTGGGTATTTTGGCGTTCTTGGCGCCATCGGTAACGTATGGTCCAAAGCGACCCTTTAATACCTTAATACCATCGCCAAAGTCGGCGATATTTTTCTCGGCGTCAGCCTTTAATTTGGCATTATAAAGTTCGAGCGCTTCTTCAAGGGTAACAGTGTGTGGGTCAAGCGGTTTAATACTGACGAATAATTTATCGACTTGAACGTATGGCCCAAACCGACCGACATTGGCTTTAATCGGTAAACCATCGGGTGTCTGGCCGACAAGTCGTGGTAATTTAAAGGCATGTAGGGCTTCATCCAGCGTGACAGTCTCAATTTTTTTACCGGCGGGCATTGGCGCAAATTGCGGTTTGTCGTCGGGATTTTCGTTTGAGCCCAGTTGCAACATTGGTCCAAAGCGGCCAAAACGGGCAAAAATCGGCTTGTTTGTCTTGGGGTCGATACCAAGTTCGCGAACTTTGGCGGTATCAGAGCGTTTGATATCACTCGACTGCTCGATTAGTTTATGGAACGGATTGTAAAACTCCTGCAACATGTCATTGCGAGCTAGCT
This sequence comes from bacterium, assembly GCA_027451105.1. Lineage (GTDB taxonomy): Bacteria > Patescibacteriota > Saccharimonadia > Saccharimonadales > Saccharimonadaceae > UBA1547. The sequence goes on along the minus strand of DAIDKB010000020.1, from coordinate 47,903 downwards.
TACTAGCGGCAATTTGGTCAAACTCTTCCTCGACATGGGCAGTAAAATCATAATCGACCACTTGTGAGAAGTTATTAGTCAAAAAGTCACTAACAACTTCCCCGCTGGGGGTTGGAATCAGTTTACCGCGGTCCGAGCCGGTTTTTTCTTGAACGATTTCGCGCCTAACCTGGTCGCCATCAATTGATAAAACGATAACATCGCGCGCCGTACCCTCGGTCTCGCCTTTTTCGGCGTAACCACGGACCTGAACGGTGTTAATAATCGTGGCATAAGTCGAAGGACGGCCGATACCGAGGTCCTCGAGCTTTTTAACCAAGCTACCCTCGCTGTAACGAGCTGGTGGACGAGCGAAAACTTGACGGGCGCTAGCTTGGGCGAGCGGCAAAATATCGTCGGATTTAACGGCTGGCAAGATTTCGGCATCTTTTTTGCTGCCACCGTAAACTTTTAAGAAACCGTCAAAGATAATGACTTCGCCCTTGGCTTCAAAGACTTCCTTGTTGGTCGAGATTTCAATTGTCACCACTGTTTTTTCCAGTTTAGCTGGCGCCATTTGGCTAGCCAGGGCGCGACGGCGAATCAGATCGTAAAGTTTTTGGTCGTATTCGTTACTGCTGCCGCGCTCTAAGGCAATATTAGTTGGGCGGATGGCTTCGTGGGCCTCTTGGGCGCTACTGGACTTGGTCTTGAAGGTCCTGATTTGGTGATAATTCTCGCCAAACTCAGTCTTAATATATTGAGTCATTTGCGACAAAGCTTGGCCGCTTAGATTGACCGAGTCGGTACGCATATATGTAATCTTACCTTCTTGGTACAACTTTTGAGCCGATGACATAGTAGCGCGGGCACCAAAGCCGAGCCGGCTGTTGGCTTCTTGCTGCAAGGTGCTGGTCGTAAATGGTGCACCCGGATTACGCGTACTTGGGCTGGTGGTAATCTTGCTGACTTTAAAGCTGGCGTTAATTAATGATTCCAAAAAGGCCTTAGCTTCGTCTTCGGTCTTAAAGCGCTTTGGAAGTTCGGCTTTCATGATGTCGCCATCGACTGTAAATTCCGCTGTAACTCTAAATTCAGCCGAGCCTTCAAACTGCTCGATTTCACGCTCTTTTTCGACTAGCAAACGCACGGCTGGCGACTGGACGCGGCCGGCAGATTTACCGCCGGGAACTTTTTGCCAGACAACTGGCGAAAGTTCAAAACCAACAATCCGATCAAGAATTTGACGGGCTTGTTGAGCTTGAACCAGGTTCATGTCAACCGTGCGCGGGTTTTTGACTGCCTCGGTGATTGCTTCTTTGGTGATTTCGTGAAAAACAATTCGTTTAGTCTTAGCTGGGTCAAGTTTTAGAACCTCGCAAAGATGCCAGGCAATTGCCTCCCCTTCGCGGTCTTCATCGGTTGCTAGCCAGACAGTTTCGGCCTCTTTAACGGCCTTTTTTAGGTCTGATACGGTCTTTTTCTTCTCGGAATCAATTTCGTAAGTTGTTTTAAAACCATTTTTTACATCAATTGGCGGCGTGCCGTCTTTGGTTTTTTTGGCAATCGAACGAATGTGGCCGACGCTGGACAACACTTTAAAATCACTACCAAGGTACTTCTCGATAGTTTTAGCTTTGGCTGGTGACTCGACGATTACTAAATTCTTCATAAAATGGTTGTGGTTTAGTTCAGCTAAACACAATGGGCTATTGTACGCAAGTTATTGTTATTTGTAAAATGCCCGGTTCTTCCAGCTAGCGCAGCGTCCACTGATTGCCGCCAAGGGCGCGAACCGAACCATTAACTTCTAGCATAGTTAAAGCTTGGGAAAATTCACTGACGGATAATTTCGAGGCGCTTAAAATCTGATCACCATCACGCAGGCCAGCTTGAATCAGTTCGATTAACTTACTTTCGGCGGGAGAATTACCCAGTGGCAGGCTTTGTTGCGGTTTTAATAGGTCGGGAGCGATAACTTCTAAGATATCTTCGCTACAGGTCACCGGCTGGGCGCCCTGTTTTAATAAGGCGTTGCAGCCGGCCGATAGTGGGCTGGTTATGTTGCCGGGTACGACAAAGACTTCCCTGCCCTGCTCAAGCGCGTGGGCGACGGTTGATAAGGTGCCACTACGAACAGCCGCTTCGGTAACGACGACGGCGTCGGCTAGGCCGCTAACGATGCGATTGCGGGCTAAAAAGTAAAAGTCGCGGGCTTCGGTGCCGGGCGGATATTCACTTATAACGGCGCCACCGCTATCGATAATTGATTTGGCCAGTTGACGATGTGCCGCTGGATAGATAATATCAACGCCGTTTGCGACGACGGCAATAGTTGTACCGCCAGCATCCAGGGCGGCTTGGTGCGCAATACCATCGACCCCTAGGGCTAGGCCACTAACGATGATGATCCCTCGCTTGGCTAGTTCGTAGCTTAATCGATAAGTCACCTCTTTACCGTAAGCGGTTGGCTTGCGCGAACCGACAATCGCAACGGTTGTTAAGCGGTTACTCGGCAGCTTGCCAGTAAAATGTAATCTTTCCGGTTTTTTGGCAATAGAATTTAATAGCTGTAAGTATTTATAGTCCTGGGGTGACGTGCTATTGATTTTCATACATTTTATGTCGGTAAGTATTGACATTATGTCAAAGACGTGCTAATATCAGGAACGATTGGTTACATTGCGAGATTAACCAAAAGCACCTTATACCCCCTATTCTAACTTATGTTAGGTTACATGCAATGTGCTTTTAAAGTAACTACCCTCCACTTCATTAGCGATAAGCATTGCGTGTATACTAATCCCTTTAACCAGCGAACGTCTGCGCTTTGATCGAGACAGTTACGCTTGCCCCTCGGGTGGGTTAAAGGGTAAAACGGCGCCAGGTGATGCCCACCCTTACCTGGCGCTTTTTTATTTGGAAAATTATGTAAGTCGCTCATGCTATTGACAAAAATAACAAAATATAGTATTATGTCGCTAGCTCGTACAATCAGTGCGAGATCAAAGCCTACAATCGAAACGGAGACCAGAAATGGCCAGCTCGATTTACACCGTCGTGGTTCTGTTGACCATCGCGGCCGTGCTTTGCCTGATTGGCGCCCTCTGGGCGCGCAAGATCGTGGAAGCGCTGGCGGCGTTCGGTGCCGTGGCGTTGATGGGTGGGCTGTTGCTCAACCTGGCGGCGCTGCGCCACATTGGCGCCAAGAGTGCAACCTACAGCTGGGCAACCCTGCCTGGCTGGACCTACACCACACCAGTGTGGGTCGGCGGACTGCTGTTGCTGTTCGTCGGTTCTGTCAAGCTGGTGGACATCCGCCGGAAGGCACGCAGGGCCAGGAAGGCCGCAAAAAGCGGACCTGCGCCGCTGCCGGTGAGCTAGTCCACCGTGAAGGAGGGCGGCAGGCTGAGTCAGAAATGATTCGCCTGCCGCCCTCGGCTCGACTCCCTAACTAATTAGGGAGTCTTTTTCATGTAAGCGGCTTGCCCTGTATTGACAAAATACTATAAAAAATGTTATAATTAATAAATGTCAGTCTACGTTCTTGTGGCTGACGGCTATCCCTCTGATGGAGCGTGAAGCAACATGCAGGACGAGATGCGACACATCGTGACGGCCACCGAGGAAGGTATGACCTTCCTGGCGGTTCTCGAGGCCAACAATCACGTCGTCGAAGGGACTGTTCACCCGGAGTTCGGGATGTTTGTCACTTCAATCGACGGCGAGTCGGCCCCCCAGGGATATTCCTGGTCATTCAAGATCGACGGCGAGTTTACACCGTTGGGTGTGAGCAGCCAGTTGGTCGAAGCCGGCCAGGTCCTCAGCTGTAAGGTCATCGCCCACGGCGATTTCCCGCAAGAACGATGAGAGCCGATGATCACTGCGCGCGCGACTGCAAGTCATGCCGCCCGCAGTGATCACGGCTATTTTTATAGCTATAAATGACTGCACCCTTACAGGTAATCGTGACTCAATCCGGCATTTACTTTACGTGCGTAGTGGCTATCAGTTCACCTGCAACAAAGCTTGTAATTAATTCTATAGTCTTACCGATGATTGCTTCAAGCTCAAGATTTTCTTCAGACGAAAAACGACCGAGTACAAAATCGGCGTCGCTGATACGGCTACGTAAATCATTATGTATACCGATACGGATTCGGTGATAGTTTTCGCCAAGATGGCTATTTAGTGATTTGATACCATTATTGCCCGCATCACTCCCCTGTCTGCGGTTGCGGATGGTGCCAAACGGCAAGGCCAGGTCATCGTGAACCGCTAAAAAGTCGCGGCTGATATCGATATCATAAAAATCAGTTAGTGCCCGGGCGCTGAGGCCGGTCTCGTTGTAGAAAGTCGTTGGTTTAACTAATAGAACTTTTTCGCCAGCAATGGCAGTCTCGGCAATTTGTGCCTTAAATTTGGCCTTTTCGGACCATTTTAGGTTGGCCGACGCGGCTAGCTGGTCAAGTACTAAAAACCCAATATTATGGCGGGTCTGGGCATAAGTCTGGCCCGGGTTGCCTTGGGCAAAAATGATTTTCATATACTACCATTCTAAACCATTGATAATATTGACGATATATTTTATAATCGCCGATGTGTCCATGACAAGCTGTTTCTGAACAAGGAGGTTCAAGATGAAGCTTCTTTACCTAGTGGGCGCGTTTCTGGCCCTCTATGTCACGGCGCTGACCGTGTCGGCTGATGGATGGCCACTGGCTGGCAACTACCTGGCCGGGCTGGTCGCTATGCTGGGACTGGCGCTGGTGTGGTGGGCCAACAAGGACCTATCCAGGCGCTTCCCGGAGGACCGGGTTCGCAGTTGGCACACAGCTGTTGTGTTGTATGCCATCCTGGGCGCAACGGCGGTCTACCACCTGGCTTCGGCCATGATCGGTAGTGTCAATAGCCTGACTGTCTTCGCCCCGGCTGCCGTCCTGTTGCTGGGCATGGGTGTGTACGCCTCTTTGGGCGCGCACGACCACTAAAATCGCATCCGGCCCACAAGGCTTGATGCGTTCCCCGTACTCAACCGAGTACGGGGACCTTCTATTTTTAGACATAAAATATACCGCACGTAACTGTGTGGTATATTGATAATTCTTGGAAAAAGACAGAACGGAGAAATTCCTCAGGTACCGGCCCCGACAGTCATTGCTGACGTCGGGGCCGGTACTATCAGCCTTGGTAGCGACTAGCGCGGCTCGATGAGGAGGGTGCTGGTGTTCTTGCGGTACTGCGACTCCGCCTGACGGCAAGCCGCTTCGACGCGTTCCTTGAGCGTGCTCCGCATGTAGGCCATGGCCACGTTGCTGTAGCCGTGCGGGTAGTACGCCGTCAGTTCCATGCCGTCATCACTGACGTGCATGCCCGAGGGCGTGTACATCTTGCATTCCGCCAGGAAGGCGGCCGCCTCGATGGTGTACTCCTTGAGGAGTGTGTGACCCTCGAGGACATGCGGCTGCTGGTCGTGCTTGGGAACGAATGCCCTGAAGCGGAACGGCAGACTGTCGGCCTCTGCCGGTGGCTGAAGGGTCAGGATGACCGATGCCGATTCGGGCATCTTGTCGTCGGTCGGGCAGTAGAGCGCGGCCACGTACTCGGTCTTCGTGTTCGCGTCTGTCTCGACTGCAAGCGTCATTGGTTTCTTTTCCGTTCTGTCAAAAGTCGCCGACTGTCGGCGACCAGAGGCGATTATAGCACTAACACCTTAAAATGTCAATGATATATAGGTATAGCGTAATTTATGTATAAGTTGTATAGTATCTGTTTATGCAACTGGAGTTTGCCGAGATAACTATGCCAAAATTCGTACATCAGCAATCTGATGGGGCGGTTTTGGAGGCGCTTCGACTCTATAATCAACCAATTTTTGAGGGCGATCAGTATCGTGGCCCCGAAATACAAAGGCTGAATGCAAGGCTAATTAACGATTTCGTAGTTGACCGTCGTCGGGCATTTATTGCCAAAACCGAGTCAAACGACACCGTGGCGGTGGCTTGCTATGACGGGCGCTATCGAATGAGAGGCTGCGCATTAATTGAGCGCCTAGTGGTAGCCGATGCAGTGCGCGGACAAGGTGTCGGTCGCTTTATGATTGATAACCTAGCCCAAACGGCAAGCGAGCAAGGCCTCGAAGCTTTGCGACTGCGAGCATTACAGGATTCAATGGGCTTTTATGCTCATTTGGGCTTTGTGTGTGATGAGATTGTTCCCGAGTATGCGGAAATACCTTATATGCGTCTAGATATTAAAACGCGGTCCCCTAGGCGATCGCAGGCTAATACTTCACTAGTTTTACGATAAGACTTCTTAAAGCTTAGATTCGTCGGTTGATTCAGCTTTTTTAGTCAGCTTGTCTTTTTGCAGTTGTTCTTTTTCGCGGTTAGCTTTGATCTGCTTTTCATCGCGGAAGCTAAACCGAATTGGTGTACCAGCAAAGTTAAAAGTCTCGCGGACATGGCGCTCCAGGTAGCGTTTGTAGCTCCAGTGAATAAACTTCAGGTTGCTGCCGTAGATGACAAACCAAGGTGGTGAAACGTCGGTCTGGACGATGTAGCGCAGTTTTGGATGGGTGTTTTTAAGGCCGGCTGGCGGGTGGCGCTGAATAAGCTTTTGCAGTAAATCGTTAAGTTCGCGGGTTTTAAGCTCTTGTTTACGACGAGCGTCGATATCGAGGGCAAGGTCAAACAATTTAGTGACGTTTTGGCCAGTCACGCTACTGGTGAATATTAATGGCGCCCAAGGTGTAAATTTGAAAGTGTTCGAGATTTTTGGGGCTAAATCATCGCGAGTATAGGCATCCTTGCCCTCAACACTATCCCACTTGCTGATGACGATAACCATGCCTTTGCCGGCTTCGTCGATGATGCCAGCTAGGCGTTGATCAAGCTGGGTGTTAAGTTCGTTAACATCCATCAAAAGGAAGCAAACGTCGCTTTCTTCGATGGCCTGCAGGGTGCGCAGGACGCTAAATTTCTCGATACCGACCTCTTGTTTGCCAGGTTTACGCATACCGGCAGTATCGAGAATTTCGATATCACGGGCGCCATAACGGACGGCGATGCGGTTGACGTCGCGGGTCGTACCAGCGATATTGGCGACAATCGCCTGCTGTTTGCCAGCCAGGGTGTTAAACAGATAACTTTTACCGACGTTTGGACGGCCAATTAGCGAGATGCGCAGGATATTGTCGGGGGCTTCTTCGCTTTTGGCGGGTATCAAGGCTACAACGGCATCCAGGACGGTATTGGTCCCCTGGTTGTGCTCGGCGCTGGTACGGATAATTTCTTTGATACCCAGGCGCTTAAATTCGTCGCTTGGTAGACTTTCTTTGAGGTCGGTCTTGTTGACGACTAGGATGACTGGCTTTTTGCTACGAAGGGCCTTTTTGGCAACCGTGCGGTCTTGGTCGCTAACATATTGGGTACTGTCGACAACGACCAGAATAACATCGGCGGCGTCGGCGGCCTCGGTGATTTGATCTTGGATTGAGGCTTCAAATTCATCGGCGGCATCTTTTAGGCCGGCGGTATCAACTAGCCAAAACTGGTGAAACTTGTGCTCGACACGGCCTAAAACGTTATCACGAGTGGTACCAGCTTCACGGGCGACAATCGCTTGGTTTGAGCGCACCAGACGATTAAAAAGCGAACTCTTACCGACGTTCGCTTGACCAATAATCGCAACTGTAGGAAGTTTTGAAGCCATAACTGGACGTAATTATAACAGAGATGGCTTATCTTTGCGAGCATAAGCGAGACCGGACTTTTGGGGTTATTGCAGGGCGATATATCACCTAGCGAATATCGACGATTTCGAACTTGCCAGGCTTTATATCACCGACCGCATAATTACCAAAATTGGTACGGCGCAAGCTGACGACATTGTAACCGAGAGAATCAAAGGTACGGCGAATTTGTCGGTTACGACCCTCTTTCATGGTGACGATCCAATCTGTTCTATTGGTGTCATTAGCTCTTTCAAGTTGCAGTAGGCTTTTCCCATCCTCTAGGTTAACGCCATAATCGCTTATCATCTGTTGGTGAAGCGGTGCAAGGTCGTGATCGAGGCTGACATTATAGATTTTAGTCTTGGCAAATTTGGGATGAGTCATCCTAAAGGCAAAATCACCATCATTACTTAGCAAAATAATACCGCTACTGTCACGGTCTAGGCGACCGACTGGTTTGAGATGACGGTACTCAGCTGGGAGCAGTTCATAGATAGTCGGGCTATCACCTTGTTGGCGGCGTGAACAAACATAGCCAACCGGCTTGTTAAGGGCAAGGTATTGATAAGTGACATCGGCCTGTAATGGTCGGCCATCAACAATAATCTTGTCGCCAGCTACAAAACGAGCGCCAAGCTCAGCCGTGCGGCCATTAATTGTAACTTTACCTTGGCTAATCAGATTGTCGGCTTCACGACGAGATACGCCTAGTTGCAGGGCAAGGTGTTTATTGAGGCGAAGTTGGTCATCTGTTGGCATGGTTATCAGTATAGCAGATGACGGGTCTTAGAATTGAGGAGTTGGCGGAATCTGAAAATCGTTATTTGCCGGTGGTACGCCTGTTTGAGGTGCGGGCGCAACAGGGGTTGATGGCATTGTAGTACCGTTTAGCTCTTGATTGATTAAATCACCGACGTCAACGGCTGGTGGTTGATCAGTTAGCGGATGGATAACGCGGTCACCGAGTGAAGCTGGGCGTTGAGTGCTAAATGGTGCAGTTGGCTGCGGTAATGTGTTAACCTCTGGGGCGGCTGGCGCTTGGTAGACAGGTGCAGTTGGTGCTGGAGCTGGCTGAGGCGCAGTCGGCGCCTGGTATTGCGGGGCGGGTTGAGGTGCTGGTGCAACTGGCGCAGTTGGCTGTGGAAGTGGGTTAACCGGTGCGGCTGGCGCTTGGTAGACAGGTGCAGCTGGTGCTGGCTGAGGCATAACTGGTGCAGTTGGGCGCTGTGGCATAGTTGGCGCTGGACGAGTAACGGCTGATGGAGCGGCGGCGCCAAAGGCTTGCGCCAGATTTGGTGCTGGTGCCAGACTGTCACCAAGAACATCATGAACAGTGCGAACGACATCTTCAATACCGACTTGTGATTTAACTAGATAGCGATCGGCTCCAAGAGCTTCGCCACGGGCACGCTGATCTTCGCTGCTTAGGGCGGTCATCATAATAACTTTAATATCTTTTGTCTCGCTAGTACTGCGAAGGATATCTAGCATGTCAAAGCCGCTAATCTTTGGCATCATCACGTCACTAACGATTAGTTGTGGGCGTTCTTTGATGGCCATGGCAAGGGCTTCTTCGCCGTCGCCAGCCGACACTATATCGTAGCCTTCCGCAAGAAGCCTAACACCGTAAATTTCGCGTAAGCTTTTGTCGTCTTCTACTAGCAGGATTTTTGTCATAATTACCTTTTATTGTACCCGAGGGCTTTTAAAATTACTATAGTTCTTGTGCTTATTGAGGTGGTTGCGTCATGTCACGTGGCGGAATTGTGACGGTTGGAGCGGTTACGACGGCTGGCGGCACAGTTGGCATGGCCTGTGGTGCTGCCGTTGCTGGCGCAGCAGTGGTAGCTTGCTGCTCTTGAATCATGGCTTTAAGCTGGGCCACGTGAGCGGCAATTTGTTCTGGGGTTAGGCTTTCACCCCTCGGGACGGTTGTCGCTGGCTGAGGTGCATCCGTAGGGGCTGCTGGGGATGGAGCTACTTCGGCTTGATCGGCGCTAAAGGTCGCTGGTCCAGTTGTTGCCTGGGTGGCGGCTTGAGCAGCAGCGGCCTGAGCAGCTTGAGCTTGTTGTTCTGCTAAGTCAGCGGCTTCCTGGGCACTAATGCGTGGTAATTCTAGAAAGAAGGTGCTGCCCTTTTTATATTCACTTTCGGCCCAAATACGTCCACCCATGGTTTCAGCTAGCCGACGACAAAGATAGAGCCCTAGGCCAGTACCGCCGATTTCGCGGGTATCAACGTTGTCGACGCGGTAGAACTTCTGAAACAGATGTGGCATGTCCTCACTTGGGATACCGATACCACTGTCCTTGATACTAACGACGACTTTATCGTCGGTGCCGCTAATATCAACCGTAACTTCACCAGCTGGAGTATATTTAATGGCATTTTCGGTCAGGTTATCGATAATTTCGCGGACGTGGTCGTTGTCCAGGTTGATGTGATAAACCGGTGCGATGTGGCGCGAGCCGTCATCTGGAATCGGGTTAAACTTCAGCCGTAGACCCTTGTCGGCGGCTTTTTGGTTAAAGCCTTGCAGGATGTCGTGGGTAAAGGTGACGATATCAACTACCTTCGGATTGTTAGCCAGTCGCCTATCATCGGCTTTAGAGACGTCTAGCAGGTCCTGGAAGAGGCGTCCCAGGTGCTGGGCGGCTTCGTGTGCTTTCATGATAAAGTCGCGCGCCTTATCGTCAATTTGGGCGGTATTGGGGTTTAGTGCTAAGCCTAAATAGCCTTCGATTGAAGCAACTGGAGTACGCATTTCGTGACTGGCGGTGCTAATAAACTCAGCTTGTTCGCGCTCTTCGGCTTTTTCCTTGGTAATATCGCGGAAAACGATAATTACACCTGATCCCATCTCGCCAACTGGTGAAACCACCAGTGAGGTCATCATTTTTTTGCCAGTTTTGGACGAAATCGTTAAGTCGTTATTGCGAACTTGCTGGTTGTTGTTTAGGACTTGTTGGACTGGATCCATGCTGGGGTCGAGTGGCTTATTAACCTTATCGATAAGGGTCAAAACCGATTTATAGCTAAGCGCCAATGCATCTTGCTTGGCCCAGCCTAAAATGCGCTGAGCGGCTGGGTTAATCAGCTGAATCATACCCTTACCGTCAAGCGCCATGACCCCGTCACCGATGGCGTTAATAACAACTTCGGATTGTGATGCGACTTGGGAGAGCTCGTGCGCCAGGTCTTTATATGCGCGGTCACCACCGTTTTCGTCTGAACGATCGGATTTACTGTGCCAAATCAACATACTGGCGATTAGCGGCAGTAAACCGGCAAAGCTAACCAGGACGATAAGTTCGGGCGTAAAGTGACCCTTAAGGTATTCAGCTGCTACAAAAACTCCGATAGCAACTAGCATCGGTAAAAGTCCCCAAATACCAAATAAGCCAGCAAAGATAGCGACTAGCATCCAAAGCGCCAAGAATGGTGAGCTGGCACCACCGGTTGTGACGATTAAGCCACCGGCACTGGCGGTCAACAACAGATAAACAATCAGCGAATACGGGAAAGCCACCGGTTTTTTAGGATACCAGATGTAAAAAACCACCCCGACAATAGTCGTGAGGCTGGCTAGAATCAGAATTGGTTGGCTGACAAGGATTGATTGGCCGATTGGCTGAGCGCTAAAAAAAGGCAGAAAATAAAGAACGATAATACTGGCCGACACTAAAATAGCCGCTTCGCAGATACGGCGGTGCCAAAAACGGTTTAGACTGACTGGCTGAATGGTTGCCCCCTACTTTTTAGAACTGTTTTCTAGAGGTTATTATGACGTTTATGATTATTTTATGCAAGCATATTGACAATCAATTAGAACACTTTAAATAAGCTATAATTGATGATGATGGTCAATATAAAAAAATACTCTAAAAAACAAATTTCACTAGGGGTGGTCATTGTTGTAGGGGTGGCAGTCTTGGCGATGGTGCTTCTGTATATTCTTTCGTCGTCGTTTCGAGAAGATATCAGCGACTTCTATTATTCGGCATATTATAATTTTGTAATTGATCCAAGTATGACAACGGTGGCTAACAAAAGAGCTAACCTGCCCTATTGCAGCGGTCTTGACCGGATGCAAAAGCTGGACGTCTATGCCCCAAAAAATATCGATACTCCAACAACGGTTGTTATGTATGTGCACGGTGGTGGCTGGATTGGTGGCGACAAGTCGAATCCATTTGTCGCCGACTATGGCGCAGAAGTCGTTAGACACGGCATGACTTTTATAAGTATTAACTATCGCCTAGCTCCGCAATTTACCTATCCTGCTCAAAATAAAGATATCGACTGTGCAATTTCGTATCTGAACGCTAATACGAAGACACTTAATATCAACATGACTAAGTTCGCCATCATGGGCGATAGCGCTGGCGGTCAGCTGGCATCAATGGCCGCCCTGACCTCTCCATATAAAAAACAGATTAAAGCCGTTGTTGATTTTTACGGCCCAGCTGATGTCTGGGCACAGGTTACCAGAAAACCGACACCGGACAAGTGGGCTATCGACTATCTGGGAACGGCCAAGGACGAGGTATTAGCTCGTCAAGCCAGTCCCCTATTCGCTGACCTGCGCGGCGCACCGCCGTTTTTGATTTTTCACGGCTTGAATGACCGCACCGTCTATTATGCCCAGTCGCTTAATTTTGAGGCTCGACTGAAGGCTGCTGGAGTTGACGCCACCCTAGTTGGCGTAAAGAATGGTAACCACTACTTTACAGCGCAAAGCCAGCCAAGTTTGAACGCGATTGAAGCGCAGATGATTGCGTTTTTGAATAAGCATTTGTAGGAACTATGGCTTGCATGGCAACAAAATAAATCGTGTGGAAGGCTTACATAGATGTGTATCTATGTAATCAGCGAGCCGAAACCCAGTCGTGGCCTTGACTGCGTTGTTGCTCGGTCATGCCGTTAACGAAAACATTGATCTTTAGGCGGGGCGTTAGAATCCCCTCTTTATCTCTGTCGAATTCGACATCCCAAATTCGGGCACCAATGTAATCATCGGCAACCTTTAACTCTTCTTTAAGTGTCCGGCAAATCGCGTCATCTAAGTTTTCACCACTTCTTACCTTATCCATGAGGTGCCTTCCGGTTTCAATGTTCGCATAATAACGGTGGTCATGTTCGTCGTCGAAATCCCAAACGTATGGGTCGATAAACACTTTACGGTTAATGTGGAAAGCGTCGAAATAGGTTTCGTTGATAATCTTGGTTGGAATTCCGTAATTCTGGTAAAAACTTATTGGCACCAAGCCAAGATCGTACTTTCGCGCGAAATCCTGCATAGAGCTAGCGACCTTATACGAGAATTCGTTGCTTAAAGTCTGGTTGTCTTTTTTGCTGACATAGTTCAGCATTTTATCGTTAAGGATATGAATCGATCCATCGAGTTTGTTCTCGGCGTAATAAGGTGGATAGATTGCTAGGATTTGCCGTCCGTCTTGCAGATTTTCGAAATGAGTTATAGCAAAGCGAGGAATAAAGTCTGACTTTTCGAAAAAGTCCCGCAAGTCCTTACTGCGATCAAAAAAGGTGTGGTCCAAGGCAAGACTCGCCGCCTGCGGCAAACGTGCGCCGTGGTGTTGGCTGGAATATACAGCCAACGATAAATGATTGGCGACGTAGCGTATTGCATAAATAATGTCATCAAAGCGCGCTATCTCGTAGTCATCTGAACGAATATGCAATAGATTATCTGCAATTTTTAGGTATAAAAGTGGACGTTCGTCATACACCAGGGCGGCCTCGTCGCCTTCCGATATTTTGGTAATCATCCACCGATTTTGAGCGTGCCTATCGACAGGGAGGCTGTTAAGGGCTGAGACGAGTGCTGATTTGAATTCTTCAAGTGCGCTTTCGCTACTTTTTTCTAGCCAACTCTGCTTAATTTGCAAATCAATCATGTCGTTATTGTACCAGAAAATAAAAGTGTCAGAGGCCGCCCATTTTAGGGCGGCCAAAGACACTTGAGCCGAGTTCGCTAGGTCACGTGGCCTGCACCAAACCGTGCAACTCGAGGGGCCGCTCGTTGATGACTCCGGCGATGTCGCGTGAATCCCATCCGTTGCTGAGCAGTAGGTCTAGCATCATGTGCAGCTTGATGAGGACGCCGTCTCCGGTGAGCAGAACTGCGCTCAATATGAACGACAGGCCGTCGGGTTCGTCAGCAATGCGGCTGATGACCTTCTTGACGTCTTCGTAGCGCTCTGCCTGCTCGGACGTGAGCGGAGTAAAAGCTAGGCTTGCCTGTGACATCTCCTGTGTCCCTTCGCGTGTGGTCAAGTGTCTCTTTTGTATTATTGCATCGGGCATAGCGGCCTGCAAGCATAAGTAAAATCAGATAGATTTGACAGAATTCGTTAAAGTAAAAAGCCCTACCAATGGCAGAGCTTTTTACTTTGGTGATCTCACCGGGAATCGAACCCGGATTGTCAGGATGAGAACCTGGTGTCCTAACCGTTAGACGATGAGACCGCGAAGATGAGTGAAATGAAAATCAGTTTACTTATTTTCATTTCCGAATCAAGCGGTTTCATATGGTTCGAAGAATCCATATGAAAACGAATTTTAGTACGAAACAATCGAACCTGTATAACTCTACCAAATAACCTTGGTGATGTCTAGTTAGCCGCCAGCTGTTCAACGACTTCGATTAGCTTTTTAGGAGTAATCTCGGCCTTGATTAGATAAGCGTCGGCATGTTTTTGCATTGCCATACGCGATTCATCATCTTGTTCGAAGTTAGTCAGGACGATTACCTTGGTGTTGGGGATTAAGTCTTCGCTACCGCCGCGCAAAGCGTCAAGAATTTCGGTGCCGCGCCGTTCGGGTAACATGACATCAAGTAAAATCAGGTCATACGACTGGTTACGGGCGGCAATCAGGCCGTCGTTGCCATCAACTACCCAATCAACGACATATCCCGCCTTTTGCAGGCTACGAACATACATTTCGCCGATAAAGCGGTCATCTTCGATACATAAAATTGAGTGAATAGCCATAATTAACCCCTATACATTGAATGATTTTTAATCCAGCCGTTGCCGTGCTCGATTAAGCCTTCATTGCTATTATCACCCGAAATAAGCTTGTCTGCAACGGTAGAATAAATTGGCAAAGCAACCGTAAAGGTCGAGCCCTTGCCTTCTTCGCTGCGAACGCTGATGTTGCCACCATGTGATTCGATGATCCCCTTGCTGATGTATAGACCAATGCCGGTACCAGCGACAGTCTCGCGTGAGCGATGTGATCGATAGAACTTTTGAAAAAGGTTGCTGACAACGTTTCCAGGCATGCCAATACCAAAGTCCTCGATGGCTACTTCAACAAAATCACCTTTGACGCTAGCCGTGACATTAATAGCCCCACCTTCATTGCTATATTTGATAGCATTATCGATTAAGTTACCCAGCACCTCACTGATACTGGCCCGGTCGGCGGCAATGGTCGGGAGATCAGCTGGAAAGTTAACTGATAGGACGCGACCTTGTGAGTCGGCGCGTAGCTGCATATCGTCGCGAATCGTATCATAAATATCAGCTAGCTTATCTTCTGATAAATGAACCCTAAGGTGACGACGGTCGTATTTAGAGGTGTTCAGGATGTTGTTGATATAGCCCGACAAGCGATTGGCGGATACAGTCAGACGATGGAACAGCTCGCGCTGGTCGGGTTCAAGCACGGCACTAAGTTCGTCTTGCAGGACATCAAGATATCCCCGAATAACCGTAATCGGACCGCGGAGCTCGTGGGCAGCAAAAGCGATAAAATCAAGCTCTTGCTCGCCTATTTCGTACAAATTAGTCCGGTCAATGAGCGTCAAGACAGTTTCATTTTCAGACCCCTTGTCATATGATGCGACAATATCAAAAAAGCGCCTGTCTTCGGCATCTGGCATCCGATTAGGAATGCGGGTCCAGATATGCTCGGCCTGTACCGAGTTTTGCTCGCACTCATCCAGCCAACTGTCGATTGTGTCGGCGCCACTGAAAATCAGCTCTAATGACTCAACATCATCACTGTCAATTCGAATTGGAGCGGCCTTATTATGGTAAGTGATTTTGCGGTCATGATTTAAGACAACGAAACCACAGGTTGTTTTATTTAGTGCTGACTTGACTGGGTCGCTTACAGGGGCGACTGCAGCATCTTTATTAGTCAAAGCGACTGTTGTGGTTTTTGTTTCGTCATGACCAGCCAGCTCATAAATTGTCTGCAGGGCGTCGCTAAAACCATTTTTAATAAATCGATTGTCATTCGGGTTTGGCGGTGTTGTCGTTGTTGGTTCACCGGCGACATGGGTTAAGGCGGCGAGCAGATATTTGGTTGGTCTAGCGATGTGGAAGGCCAGGATTAGTTCAAAGATGATGCCAACTACAAAACTAGCACCGGTGAAGATCCACAGAAGTGTTGATTCTATCGGTAGAGTTGCAGTCAGGATTAAAGCGGCCGCCAGAAGCCCACTGATAATTGCCTGGAATAGGATAATCCGCCAGGCGACGCCGCGACGAAGGTGTGGCAAAAACTCGCGAATTGGTGCGCGCTGGCGGTCGTCTATTGCCATGTGACACTTCCGCTACTGACAGGAATGGCAGCGATCCAAGTTTGGCCGCGCACTAGTGGTACGTCTTTGCCGTTTGCGTCTGTAAAGTAAAGCTGTCCAAGTTTGCTGTCTTTGTGCCAAGTTACATCTTGGACGGTGCCGTCTTGGAAGATAGTGCCTGCGCCGCTACCGATTGTCGTAATCGCTTCACGGTAACCATCTTGCATAACTGTTGATTCGTTAACCTTTATAACAACAACTACGCTTGGTGCTATTTGGCCGTTTTCGCGATCAAGATGTGGCGCGCCAGCCTGCGACCTGAGGTATGTGTTGGTAG
Organism: bacterium; assembly: GCA_027451105.1. GTDB lineage: Bacteria > Patescibacteriota > Saccharimonadia > Saccharimonadales > Saccharimonadaceae > UBA1547. The sequence goes on along the minus strand of DAIDKB010000020.1, from coordinate 31,295 downwards.
TTTTGTCGTAGCTGTAACTGCTGTTATATAGTGCACTGCTAATATTGACGTTAATTTGGGTGGCGGTTGGTGTGGCGCTTGGGCTGGCATCGATACGACTGAAGCCCGTAAATGACGACGAGGTATAACCTTTGGCAGCATTGAGGGCGTCAAGTTTTGCGAAACTGGTATAAACGTTATGCGGCGCATAGCGATCAGTTGAACGCCAGTAGTATTGGGAATTAAAGAACTGATCAAGGTCACGATAACTGCCATTGCGAACTTCAGCCAATCCGCCGGCGCTACCGCCAACGTGAGCAATGCTGGCATTAAAGGCCGCCAGCCATTCGGCGTCATACAGGCGAATACTGCGAACCGGGCCGATTAACTGAGGCTTTTCTTGCTGATATAGTACCAAAAAGCGCGTGATGCCACCTTCGGCGATAGCTTCAAAGACAACACCGCTATTTTTTAGACCAGATTGCGGCCTAGCGTCGGGGCTATTTTCGATCATCACGCCGGTAACTGGCTGTTTAGTGGCGGCTTCATCGGCGACTAGCTCACCTGTCAGGGGAGAATAATATTTAACTGGAACTGGTTTTGGCGCAACCGGTTGGACGACGACCGGAGTAGTTTTGTCGGCTGTTTTAGGTTTTTGTAAAAAGATCATTAGACCGCCAACGGTTAATCCGGCAAGTAGCAGAATACCAGCCACGCTTATTAGTGCGACACGATGTTTACGTATCCACTGTTTGAACCGTAGAGACTTGGTGGTTTTATCCTGTTCCATAGCTTAAGCGTTATTATAGCAAAGCGCCTGAGCTTTGTAACTAAAGTTAATAGATTTATGATAGAAATATGAACGAGAGAATTGATTTAATAAAGGCCGAGCTTTGTAAGTCCCCTACCTTGGAGGAGCTTTATCGGCTAGAGGATAGAGTCGATGACATAATCGCAGAGGTTCAGGATACGGCCGAGATGAGCCTGCTTGAAGCTGAAGGGGTTCTGCTGGCCACTTTGGCCCTGGGCCGGCAAATTATCGTTGAAAACCCGTTTGGGCTAGATTCTATTGGCGCGCTGAATCAATCGCTAGCTGAATCCGACCGATAACCGTATTTTTACCGAGGACCGCTAAAGTATCATTGAGCGCTGGGCTAAACGGTGCCCACGATACGGCAATTCGGATTAGACTAAACAATATGGCTGGTTTTTGGCCGGTAATTTCAAGCAGGTGGTTTAAACACTCCTGGATGGCGTCGGTGTCAAAATCACTAGCCAAAAGCTCGTTTTTGGCAGCATTAAGTAAATCGACAATTTGATCGGTTGAAAGCTTTGATAACTGCTTGTTGTCTGTAATCATTGACCAATCTACGGTCGGCTCAGTAAAGAAGTAATCGCTAAGCATCGGCAAATCAGCCAAGGTTTTAAGGCGGTCTTGGACTAACTGTAGGATTTGTTTTTTGCGCTCATCACCCACCTCTTTGGCCGACTCTGGCCAAAAATCAGTGACGCGATTAAACAGATCGTCGATATCAAGGCGACGAATCCACTGCCCGTTCATCCAAAGCAGTCTGTTCTCGTCAAAGCGGGCGCCACTTCTTTGAACGCGATCAAAACTAAACTTTTCGATTAGCTCCTGGACGCTAAAAATTTCTTGTTCGGTGCCGTCATTCCAGCCCATACTGGCCAAGAAATTAAGCATCGCCTCTGGCAAGATACCCTCGTTTTTGTATTCGGTAACACTTTTGGCGCCGTCACGTTTGCCAAGTTTCTTCTTGCCATCAGGCGCCATAATATGTGGCAGACACACCAGTACTGGGGGTGTAATCTCGAGAGCTTCGTATAGTGATAAGTATTTTGGAATTGACGGGATATACTCCAAGCCGCGAACGACATGAGTTATTTCCATGTCTTTATCATCGGCAATATGGGCAAAGTTATAGGTTGGCATGCCGTCGCTTTTAATCAAAATAAAGTCGTCCAGCGCTTCGGGACCGGCGCTAAGCTCGCCCATGACTGGATCGTTCCAGGTGTAGCGTTTTATGTCGGTTACTTTAAAACGTAGCGGCATCGAACCGTCCCAAACTGGTGGGTTTTCGGGTCGAAAATTACGGAATAGGAAGGGTTGCTTAGCGGCTTTGGCTTCAGCACGAAAGGCATCGACCTGTTCTGGAGTATAAGGGTCGGCATAAGCTAGGCCCTTATCAATGAGTATTTGTGCCCATTGTTTGTAGCGCTCGACGCGCTCGCTCTGGACGTATGGTCCATAGTCGCCACCAACTTGTGGACCCTCATCCCAGTCTATGCCGAGCCACTTAAGCGTCTCCAGGATTAAATCCTGAGCACCTTCGACATACCTGGCTTGATCAGTGTCTTCGATTCGTACGATAAATTTGCCACCGTTGCCCCGCGCAAACAGCCAGGGAAAGAGTGCGGCGCGAACATTACCAACGTGAATATAGCCGGTTGGGCTGGGCGCAAAACGAGTGCGAACTATAGAATCAGACATAACTGTTGCTTATTATAACAGAGAAAATTCAAGATTATAAGCTGGTAGCGATGCGGCGAATTTGGTCGCTTGAAAGTGGCGCGTTACCATCGATTGTGTAAAGAATGCCGCCGTTAACCCAGGCCGCGTCACCGCCAAATGTGTAAATTGTTAGGCCGCCGACTTGACTGGTGATGTATTCCTCACCGACCTTTTTGCGAACGATATTATCCAAAACAGCTGATGAGTCCCATGAGCTGCGGGTTTGTTTAAACGAGAATTTACTATCACCGGTATTTGCTTTGAAATTAATCGTGACTGAACCATCACTGTCGCTAAATGTAACTGGTCCGTCAACGCTATAACCATCAGGTCGGTAGTCAGGATACTTGGCGGCAATGCCGGCTTGGCTGGCGGCGACGGCGACTGATAAATTTGGCATATTAAGGTATGTGATGTAACCGGCTAAAATGACGATAACAAGGCATAGACCGGTAATACTGAGGAATCGCGGGTGTCGTTTGCTAAAGCTTGTCTTTCGGTTTTTGATGGTTGGTTTAGCCATTGCCGCAGCAATAGCCTCGTCTTTGATTTCTTTGGCGGCTTTTGGGGCTGGTACTGCTACCTCTGGCCGTTTAGTCTTAGCCAATGCGCGACTGACGGCTGGATGCGCCGTAGCTGGAATATCGATATCTTTTGTTGCAACCTTTTTAGGAGCAATATTAGGAGTTGTCGCGGCGGCCGCAGGAGCAAAGCGAGTTATCTTGCTGCTGCGGGCAATGTCCATAGTACGCTTGCTAACTGGCTTACTGAGTAATGGTGTAACTGGCTTTGCAGGCTTTTTAATGGCGCGACGGACAAGAGTTTTAGACTTTTGAGTAGTCCTATGAATTGCCGCTGCTGCGGTCGGTTTTGTGATGGGTTGTCGCCTGATACTATCTGGTTGGTCAAGCGGCAAGCCTGTCTGAGCATCATAGCGATGCCCATTGATAGTAACGATTTTATTTTGGTTCATATTTTTCCTCGCAGCCTCACCATGTTTTTCTACGCATTTTGCGAAGCATTACCACTATATTAGGAAGCTTGGAGCGATTATGCAAGGTTTTGATCAAAAAATGTATGCGACTTGTTATAATTATATTAAGTATGTATCGCCGCCCTTCGAAAAAGCAGCAACTGATTAGACGTATCTTGGTTTATACCGCCATGACTTTACTAGTCGCAATCACCGTGACCGGTCTAATTTTTGTTATCCTGGGCTATCGAATTGATACTAATAACGGTCAAATTGAGCGCAGCGCCTTGTTGCAGTACAAGACGACGCCAGCTGGGGCGACAATCTCAGTTGATGGCAAGATGCTGGGTTTGCGGACGCCGGCGAAAAACACCATTATTGAGGGAATGCATACCTTTGTTATGCAGCGCGATGGCTATGAAACTTGGCAAAAAACTATGGATATTAAGGCTGGTACACTAACCTGGCTTGATTATGTTCGCCTGATTCCAAAAGATCGCCCGGTCGTGTCGATGGAAAGTTATACGACGCTTCACGCCAGTTTGGGCACTGTTGATGGTCAGACGATTTTAATCCAGCAAGATGCGACCCAGCCGTCTTTTCAGTTAGTAGATGTTAGGGCTGACGATATTAAGACGACGACGATTAATCTACCCGCCTCACTTTATAGTGAAGCCGCAACTGTCGGCATGACACATTCATTTAGTGTTGATCAATGGGACACAAGTGGCCGTTATCTGATTGTGGAACATAGCTATGGCGACAAAAAAGAATGGCTGGTTGTCGATACTCAGGATGTTAATTCAAGCAAAAATATCAGTCGATCATTTGATATCGGTATGTCGTATGCGACTTTTGCCGGCACTAGCGGTAATATTTTGTACGTTTTGTCGGGCACTGACATTCGTAAATTAGATTTGTCGGCCGGGACAATTTCGCGTAGCTTGGTATCGCAAGTTAGCAGTTTTGAATTGTTTGATACCAACGTAATAACCTATGTTGGCACCGATCCGGCTGATGCTACTAAGCGTGTGGTTGGCCTTTATAGAGACGGTGATGATAATCCCCATGTTCTAAGGAGCTATACTGAATCGGCCGATGTTCCGCTACATATTACGACAACGCGCTACTTTAATGAAAATTACGTCGCTATCACTAATGGCGATAAGGTTGATATTTTATCCGGCAACTATCCTTCATCAAGCAGTGTTAGCGCCGATAGCCTGTCAGAGTATGATAGTTTTAACTTTGCGCCAAGCGTCGACCGTGTTTCGTTCAGTCCAAAGGGGTTTTACCTCGTCGTCCAGTCTGGTGCTAATTTTGCTAGTTATGATATCGAGCACAAGACGGTTAGTAACTCAGTAATTGCAGCCGACCCTTCGGTAGCTGTAGCGCCGCTGAAGTGGCTAGATGATGACCACTTATGGTCTGACCACGGTGGCTCGCTAAGCATGCGTGACTTTGATGGCTTGAACAAAATCAATATCAACACCGTCGCCACTGGCTATGACGTGACATTGACACACAACGAGCGCTATCTTTACAGTATCGGTAAAACTAACACTGGTTATCAATTACAGCGTGTCCGATTAATCTTGCAATAGTTATTTACTTTTGACCAAAGAGCCGTTCGAATAATGTCGGTGAATTGCCTGGCATAGTGACATTTTGTGTGGAAGCAGTTGAAACCGGTGCGGCTGTCGACTTGGATGGATCGGGGCTGACTTGCTCGGCGGTGACTAATAGGCGGTGCAGAGCGGTACCAAGCGGCGTACAGGTCAATAGCGTCATAACCGGCTTGGTCGTTGGGTAGACCAACTTGTTAACGTCAGTCGGCTCAACGACGGTTTTTCCAGTGACGGTGTAGGTATAGCGTTTGCCCTGGTAATTAGCGTAAATACTATCTCCAACAGTTAGCTTATCAAGTTGAGCAAAGATAAATTTGTAGTCACCGCTATCGAGTAGGTCATTGCTGCTGTGTCCGGCAATCACGGTATTACCAACTTGGCCAGGGTGGCTGTCGGCGCCAGGAATTGCAAAGTGGGCCACGCCAACCGCCATTGCCTTCATCTGTGAGGCGTAATCGTTGCCAATATCGTATGATACTGGCACATCGACGTTGATTTTAGGGATTATTAAACGTGGTTCGGGGCCCACATTAATGTCGGTCGATGGATCGATTACGATATTTTGTGGATCAATGTTTCCGGGCGAGACATAGGCCATAACATTGGCTATAATGACGCGGTTGTACTGCAAAAAGGCAAAAATTAGCATAACAATAAGTGCAGATGTAATTGGCACAAAATGGCGGCTTTTACGGGCTTTTTTGGCTGAAGCTTGAACTTTTGATAAAAGTTTTTGGCGCAAATCAAATAAGGCTTCATCTTTGGATAAGGTCTCGACTGCTGGCTCTTCCTTTGGCTGATTGGAAAAATACTGTTGTCCAGGTGCAGACGCTTGCTGAATAGCGGCCTGTTTAACCTGGTTTAAGTGGTGCGTGTAATATCCTTCGTAATACTTTTGGTAATAGGTTTGCCAGGCGCTGTGGTACTGTTTCCATTGATCAGCGGTCGGCTGTGGGTTGGCTGTATGAGTTCGGTCGTAAGGGTTAACATCCTCGAGCGTCTGTTGTGGTTCGGTTGTAGCCGTAGTGGTCTGGTTGCTACTGGCATAAAGATTATCAATTTGTGCTCGGACTAGTGCGACCGCTGCTTGCTGTTGAGCTGGTTGAGTTGGCGTAGGTTCGACTGACCCTACCGTTACCGGAGAGACGTTTGCGGGGGTGGAACTGACGTCATTTGGCTTCATTTCTATAGATTCCTGATACGTTCTATTGTACAATACATTGGTAGCAACTGCTATCGGCGTATAAGTGGTCGATTGATTAAACAGTAATATTGTTGGGCGAGTGGCGGAATTGGTAGACGCGCTAGACTCAAAATCTGGTTCTCGCAAGGGAGTGGGGGTTCAATTCCCCCCTTGCCCACCAATACTATTCTTTAATCAAACTGGCTGTAATGCTTTCGAGTGGCTTGCTTTGGTTCCAAAGCCAAAATGTAGCGGCCGCACTGGCGACACTGCCGCGCCAAATTGACATTGGGTTATCCCATGGTGTCGTGGTGATTTCACCGCCACTGGCAACGATTAGTTGGTCTTTGTGTAATACGGTAATTGTTACTGGATAAGTAATTGTAAATTTGTGTAGCGCTTCGACTAGGCTGGTTAACTGCATGCTAAAAGTTAAAACAATCGGATAGTAAACCAGCTGAAATAGTTTTTGTAGTTGTGCAAACGAGATGATTAGCGAGCTGTCGGGCCGTTCGACCAAGCTTTGACTGCTATTTTTAATAAGATCAATCGCATCACGTGTGATAGTCAGCGGGCCGTGATATTCGCGCAAAAAATCCTCGTAAAGAATTGCTGTTTCGCTATTGCGACCGGCATCGCCAATTAATAAGATGCCTGTTGACCAAGCGCCAAGTGCTTTCATGTCGCTTAGGCCATCGCGGGCCAGACCCCCTGATGGATTAGTCGGTGCAAAAATCGTCTCGGTTATGATAGTTGGAATTGTCTTTTTAAGCACATCGGGCAGCAAAACTCGCACCTCGCCTGCCCCATTTTTTAAAGCCGTTTGGTAAGCATCAGCTACACCAGCAAAACCAAGTTTATTGCCACCAATAATCCCCAGTCGTCCTGCTAGCGACTTTTGCTCTGGCTTGCTCCAGCTGATATCACTAAAAAGCGGCTTACCGGGGAGCTGCTTCTGCCAATATGAGTATGATGATGCGGGTTGCATAGGTATCTTTACTATACCATTTATGCAAATTATAAGATTATGAGCCCTTTTAAATTAATCATCCTTAATGTTCGATTGTATGTTTATCGAACATTCAGGATGACGACAGAGCAAGCCTGCGTCACCTGAGTTACTGTCGGTAACTCAACATGCCAACTAGCTGGTGCGCTCGCAGATCGTGATCAGCTCGTGCTCGGCGAGGCCGAGCAGTCTGCTCAGCTCCACGAACAATCCGTGGCTTCGCTCGTAGGGGGACCTTCCGGCGTTGTTCTTGCGCCGGTCCTTGTCCTCCTCGATGAACGGGTAGACCCGCTGGGCGGCCAGCATGCAGCGTGAGCGCATGATCTGGACCTCCTCCTCGTCCGGCGAGCTTGTGGCTCCCTGGGCGTGCCATCGAGTGGCGTTGAGGTAGGGCCTGCAGATGTCTACGACCCTGCTTGCCGCCACCACCACCTGGTTGCGGTCTCTGTGCTCCTCCAGGCCCGTGGGCATCTGGCCGAGCAGGTAGTCGAGGCTGCTTCCCTTGACAACCGTCATTGGAGTGTTCCTTCCGTGACCATTTGGCGGTCAGTTGTTGGATTGTGAGCGATTTGCTCTGTCTTGCTTTACCCATCGATGGCGTAGCCTCAGACGAGTAACTAACGAATATATTAGCACATAAAGTCTTAAAAGTCAATAGAATGATGGACTAGGGTGCTAAACTATATAGATAATTCGATACTGACTGGACAGTGGTCAGAGCCCATGACATCGGGGTGAATCTGGGCTTCGACTATGCGATCTGCGAGTGATTTGCTGGCTAGCCAATAATCAATCCTCCAACCAATATTGCGCGCCCGCGCGTTGGCCCAGTGGGTCCACCAAGTGTAGGCATCAGTTTGGTCGGGGTATCTAGTCCGAAAAATGTCGATAAAACCGGCCGCCTCAAATTGGTCAAAGCCTTCGCGTTCTTCGTTTGTAAAGCCGTGCTTGCCAATATTCGCCTGCGGATTAGCCAAATCGATTTCATTATGAGCGACGTTAAGATCACCGCAAAATAGGACGGGCTTAGACTTCTCTAGCTGCTTTAAATGCTCTAGAAAGGCTGGATCCCACATCTTGTGGCGCAACTCTAATCGTGACAAATCCCCTTTTGAATTGGGCGTATAAACGGTAACGACCCAAAAATCATCAAATTCGGCTGAAATGACACGGCCCTCCTTGGTTGGATCGCCGTAGCTATCCCCTGCCAGACCATATTTGGCGGCAATATCATCGGCAAAGCCGTTTAGAACGCTAAGTGGCTTGATTTTGCTAAAAATGGCCGTGCCGCTGTAGCCGGCCTTGTCGGCACTGTTCCAGTACTCGTGATAATCTGGTAAATCAATCACCGCCTGCCCTTCGCGAGCCTTGGTTTCTTGCAGGCATAAAATATCTGGCTGATGCTCGGTGACAAACTTTTGAAAGACGCCTTTATTGATGACGGCGCGAATCCCATTGACGTTCCAAGAGTAGAGTTTCATAAGATCTTATTATAGCTTATTGACGAATACTAAAATACACTGTATAAGTGTCATGTACTAATACGCAACATGCTAGCGAAGGGTGTAACTAGTTATGCTTGTTCACACGGGTAGTCGTCCGTCGTTTGGAGAGAGGGCTAACAGTCGAAGGCTGGGTTCTGGCGACAGAACTGCAAAAGTCCTCGACAGTAAGGCTAATCTTGGACGTAAGGGTTATTCGCCGCTTCCCGATGAGACGCTCGCCGCCATTCTGGCTGCCGTTCGTAACGGAGGCAATGTTGCGGAACTTGCTGCATCTCTTTCGGATGAGGAGCTCGGGATTACACCAGAGGAGCCGAACAGTTAGGAGTAGTACAATCCCAGTCCGTCACATCCAGTGGCGGACATTTCATATTAAGATGATCTTATAGCTCGGCTGGCTTCGCGCTCTTGATCGCGGCGTTTGAGAGTTTCGCGTTTGTCATACAGCTTTTTACCCTTACCAAGTGCAATCACGACCTTAATGTAACGGCCTCTGGTTAGTAATCGCAGCGGTACGATACTCATGCCCGCCTGTTTGCGTTCGGCTAGTTCATCGATTTGCTTGCGTTTAGCCAGCAGTTTGCGCGGTGAAGTATCAATTGAGCGGGCATTCTCTTTGTTTTTCTCGTTAATCTTCAGGCTAAAACTGGCATTATTAAGCCACAATTCGTTATCCCGAATAGTTACAAACGAACCCTTTAGCTGAATGTGGCCGTCGCGAGCGGCGCGTGTTTCCGTGCCAGTCAAGGCGATTCCTACCTGTAACTCGTCATCAAGGGCATAATCAAAAGAAGCGCGTCGGTTGACGATGGCGCTGGGCTTTTTAGACGGTTTCTTTTTATTAGCCATAATAATGTTTTATTGTAACAGAGACTCGATGGCCTTGAGTAGCGTGGCAGCTGATTCGTCCCATGAGAATTTTTGACTTTGCAAAATGCCAGCATGGGACAGTGTTTGGTATTCGCTTGATTGGGTGGCTAGTTTAACTTTTTTAGCAAAGTCAGCTGGGCTAGACGGGTCAAAATACAACGCGCCCTCCCCTGCTACTTCGTGAAAAATCGGCAAGTCGCTAATAACTGCTGGGACACCGAGCGCTTGAGCTTCGGCGACTGGTAAGCCGTAACCCTCATCCAAGCTGGCACTAACGAATAGGCTATTATCGGCCAAAGCTTCAGCATATTGTTGGTCGGACACGCCGTTATGAAAAACAACTTTGGCGCCATGCGGCCTAATTTTTTCCAGTTGGGCCTTTCGAATTGGGCTAATGCGGCTTAAAAGATGAAGTGTAAATTCTGGTAAATATTGCATCCCGCGAATCAACGTTTCGACGTTCTTGTACTCCATAAACGACCCTATATAAACCAAGTTTTTGGGCTCTTTGGTGGTGACGTCAGTTTTAAGATATTGGCGGAGTTTTTGTGGCGCATTTGGCACGATGACAACTGGTCGTTTGGTCAGCCGGGCGGTCAAAATATCTTCGCGACTAGTTTGACTGACGGTCGCAACTAAATCGGCACTATTTAGGGCTAAACGCTGCGGAATATAAGTGGCATGATATAGCCACCAGCCGGCGCGAATAAGCCCATTAAACTGATGCGGCGGCGTGCGATGACGATAATAAATCATGTCGTGTAGCGTCAAGATCAGCTTAAAACGGCGACCAAAGGCCCCCATGGTCTGCATTGGGCTAAAGACTACATCAGGCTGATAGTGATTTAGTATGAGTGCCGTCAACGGTTCGCGAGCCGAGGTTGGTCGATGTATTAGCACGTAGTCGGCCTCTGGCGGTAATAGCTTTAGTTGGTCGGTGTCGCAAATAATAAATGTAACGTGGGCCTGTCGGCCGAGCGCTGTGGCCAGTTCGGTCGAATAGCGGCTAATGCCGTCATGAAAATCAGTTCGAATATAGCGGGCGTCGAAAAACAACTTCATAGATGTATGAATTGTAACATATTTACAGCTGGGTATATTTGTATATATTATAAAAATGTGTTATAATCAATATAATGCTATTTTTGTAAAATTGTCGTGCTATAATTAACTAAACATGAAAATTCTTATTGCATCCGACCTCAACTGGCCCCTTATTAACGGAGTTGCTACATTTACACGCAACTTAGCTAAGGGACTGGCTGACAGGGGCCATGAAGTTATCGTGATTGCCCCAAGTCAAACCGGTCGACCATATGTTGAGGTTGACGGCAACTACAAGATTTATCGAACTCGTTCGGTTATTTTTCCGCTTTACCAAAATATTCGAGTTTCATTGACGCCGCTTTTAGAGGTCCGCCGTATCATCCAAGATTTTGAACCAGACGTCATCCATATCCAAATGTTAATGTGGATTGGTCAAGCTGCCATGTCACAGGCGCGCCGTCGTAATATTCCAGTCGTTTCAACCAGCCATGCTATGCCGGAAAACCTAATGGACAACCTGAAAAAGTTGGCTCCACTGGCCCGTCCGATTAACTACATGCTGCGTGAGTATGGCCGTCGTTTTCATTCCCGCGCTGATGCAATTACTTCGCCAACTGAATCTGGTATCAAGTCATTTGGTAAGCACGTCGCAAAGATCGATAAGCCTATTTACGCGATTTCAAATGGCATTAACCTAACGCAGTTTACGCCGACCAAGGCCGACTCGGCAATTTTTAAGAAATTTAATATTCCAACCGATTTGCCGATTGTCTCGTATGTTGGCCGAATCGATGCCGAAAAGCACCTTGGTATTTTGATTAGGGCGATGGAATTAGTTTTGAAGCAGACGAAGACTCACCTGTTGGTCGTTGGTAGTGGTGGTGATTTGGAATGTAATCAGCTTCTTGCCAAAGAGCTGGGTATCGACCAACACGTTACCTTTACCGGCCGCGTTAGTGACGAAGATTTGATTGAGCTTCACAAAGTCGGCAAAGTCTTTTGTATGCCGTCGCCAACCGAACTGCAAAGTATCGCAACACTTGAGGCAATGGCAAGCGGTCAACCAGTCGTGGCGGTTGATGCTGGTGCTTTGGCCGAACTTTGTCATGATAAAAAGAATGGCTTTTTGTTTGATTTAGACAATGTTGAAATGGCGGCTGAGGGAATATTGAAAATTATCACTGATCCCGCACTGCGTACGCGAATGTCGGTTAACAGTTTGAAAATTGCGAAGACTCATGACATGGCGAATACACTTGAGCAATTTGAAGAGCTCTACAATATGGTTATCGAGCAAAATAAAGTTGACGCTAAAGAAGCCGAACAATACGGAGTTAGCGAATAAATTTTTTGACAGCCTGGGCGACTTGGTCCGGCGTCTCGTAATGTGTCAGATGGCCAACGTTTTTAATAACGATTAATTTAGCATTATCAAATAGTTCTGCTAGGCTTTGTTGCTTGGTGAGTGGTGTGATGTCGTCTTTGTCGCCTGCGATTAAAAGCGTTGGCAATTTGATTTTTTGGGCGAACATGCGCACATCGTTGCTGACCGAGGTTTTAAACGCCTCAGCCAACATGGCGGGATTATTAAAACTACTAAAGTGCGTTAGGTGTTGATTATGAATAAACTTGCGCAGTTTTTTATCCTTAGTTTTGGCCATGGTGATGCTCATAATCATGACTGTCGGTTTGGAAGCTAGCCAGCGATGAGCCGGTCGGGCCGGTAATTTGCGAGCCAGCCAGTAATAAAAAATTGCCAGTTGAGTCAGGACGGCCTTTGGTCCTTCGAGGGCCGGTGCGCCAATAGGGTTGACTAAGATTAAGCTCGATAAGGTTTCTGGATATTTGGCGGCGTAACTTGCGGCGACGATACTACCAAAAGAATGACCCAGCAAGATTGGTGGTTTTGGCAGATTGAGGCCTTTAATGAAATCGGCTAGCCAGGCGACGTAATTATCCAGATTATGTTCGGCTTCAAGTGGTTTGGCCTCACCAAAACCGGGTAGATCGGGCACGATAATCTTAAAATCGGTCAGGTTTTTAGCAATCAAATCCAAGCCGTGATGTGTACCACGGAAACCATGAATCATAATAATTGTCGTATCGGCCGATAGATTGTAGGTCCAGAAGGGATGACCAAAAGATGTGTTTTTCACCTTGTTAAGTATAGGCTGATAATCTATGCGCCGCAATAACTAATGATTTGAGGCTTCGTATGCTTCATATAGACGCGGGTCGATATTTTGCAGGTATTGACCGGCCATCTCGCGAATTTCATCGACCGGAATGCCTTCGCTAAGAAATTGTTCAGCACGTTCAATTATTAGCGTCGCCTCGTTATGGTACCCTTTGGCGTCAAGCATGCAAGTAATTTTAGAAGTGGCAAGGTAGGCGCTGGTAGCAATCATTTTTTCTTGATTTTTTGGCGTGCTAAGGTAGATGATTGTGCCGCCAATCCCTCTCACTCGCTCTTCCGGCCGGTTGCCGCGCGCAATAAAGCGCTCGGCGGCGTCGATTACTTCACCGTTACTCATTAGTTGCTATTAAACAACCGCTCATATTTTTGCGCAAGCAAGTTTGTAATTAAAACTACAGCCCCTATCTGTTATGGCCTATAAATGCTATGCTGGTACAGATATGATTGCCGATATTACGATTACTGAAAAATCGTTTGGCCCCAAAGTCTTAATGAGTGGGGTTAAATTTAGTATTGATGACGGCGAAAAAGTTGGCGTTATTGGCCGTAACGGTGTTGGCAAATCGACTTTATTTGGTATTTTGGCGGGTGTCGATAAGGATTTTACTGGTGAAGTTATCTTTAAACGCGGTACGGTCGTCGTAACAACCGCCCAGGAGCACCACGATATGGGCGATACGACGGTTTTGCAATATATCTTAAGAGGATTGCCGGAATATACTGATTTGTCGCATAAAATCGAAACCCTACCGCTTACTATGGGCGACGATATGAAACTGATTGACGAATATACGCAGGCGCTGATGCGGTTTGACGATAAGGGATTTTATCAAATTGAAGAGCAAATTGAGCGCGAACTTGATAACTTTCAACTGCCCGGTATCGCCCACCGCGCCTTCACTACTCTATCTGGTGGCCAAAAACGTTTAGTCGAGGTTGTTAAGGTCATGCACAGTGATGCCCACCTGGCGCTGGTCGATGAGCCAACTAACCACATGGACTACATCGCCAAATCGCAATATGTCGATTGGATGAAAACCGCTCGCGAAGCAATGCTAGTGATTACTCACGATCGTGATGTTTTAAACGAAGTTGATCGGATTATCGAACTGAAAGATGGTGGTAGTGTTAGCTATAAGGGCAATTATGACGCCTATCTAAAACAGAATGCCGTCAGTACTGGTACCCAAATGAACGATTTTGAAATGATTGAAAAGCGGATTGCTAACCTAAAAGTTAAAGTTCTTGACTATCAGCGACTAAAGGAAAAATCTCGTAATCCCGGCACGATTCAAAAATTTAAGCGTCTGGAGGAAAATTCACGCAAGGAACTAGCTGAATTGCAGGCCAAGGAAAAGCCAACATTTTGGATTGATAAAGAATCGGCCGCCAATCTGAACTACAAAGTGGCGGCGCAATATGACAAGTTCAAAGCTAAAAACATTCGCATGAATATGAAGGATGACGAATCACGCAGTAAGCACGTCCTGGTATCTGGTCGGAATGTAGCGCTGGGCTATGGTGAAAAACCACTGTTTGAAGGTGTAAATATTGACCTTCGCGAGGGTGAGGCGCTAGAACTGCGTGGTCGCAACGGTGCCGGCAAGACGACATTAATTAAAGCCCTACTGGGTGATAAAACGCCAACGTTATTTACCGGTGAGCTATCGCTAGATAGACATGTTCGAATCGGCGTTTATGAGCAAGAAATTAGCTCGACATATTTTGAGATGTCACTTGAATCGGCCATCGAAAAAATGTACTTGGATCGTAATTTGTCGGTTTCGGTATCGAAAGTCCGCAGTCTACTAAATGATTATTTATTTACTGACAGTGACGGCAAGACGCCAATCTCAAGATTATCTGGCGGCCAAAAGGCGCGCTTTCAATTGATTTCGATGCTGGCAAATGACCCTCAGCTGCTAGTTTTGGACGAACCAACAAACCACCTTGACCTACCAAGTATTGAAGAGCTTGAAACAGCCCTGGGCAAATATTCGGGTGCGATTATTTATGTCAGTCACGATGGTTACTTCCGACAGGCAATTGGTGGCGAAGTTTTGCAAATCGGCGCCCAATAAGGCTTTACTTTCCCCTCGGAAAGTAACAAACGAGTTTCTTTTGTGCCAACAAAAGAGGCAAAATCACTGGGGTTCGATGAACTAACGCGCTAATAAGAAGCAGTTACTGCTCTTGATGGCCTGCGGAACGACCCTGAAGGGATCGCCCTTACGCCAGATTAACTGGGTGCGGGTAGGTCCTCGGCCAGTCAGGAACAGCAACTACTTCTTATTACGGTTAGTCCATATACCCCAGGCCCCAAGGTCGCAAGACCGCCGTAGCTTGTAGCCCTCGGGGTCTGGGGCATCTGCAGCTGTCCGGATGGATTAAGTTAAGCTATACCTGGCAGCTCGAGGACTGCCTGAGCCCTGACAACATATGTCAGGCGCGAGATTCCGCAGTGTTCCAAGTATAGATTAGCTTAAGCTAAGCCGCGACAGTGAAGCCAACCCCAGCAGTTTTGGATACTTTTGCAGCCAAAAGTATCAAGACATTTTCCGCCGTACAGCGGAACTTTGGCAAAAGTAAGGATTAAATATTGAAAAAATTAATTTTAAGCAGCTGCGACGATTTCGTGTCGATTTATCGCATCTTGCAATCGTGGGCGGTCAAAGCCCAAAATCATGTCCCCCGCTACGTCCGTGACTGGCACGCCACTAAAGCTACCGCCGGTTTTTGACATTAATTCTTCGTAAGCTGATTTATCGGCTTCGATGTCTTTGGCGATATAGGGAATACCTAGTTTATCAAGCCATTGCATTTCAGTGTGGCAAAATGCGCACCAGCTGGTCTTGTAGATGGTTATTTTTGCAGAATTAGAATCGTTCATAATTATCCTCTTTTCTTATACTATACATTATATACTATGTAATCTTTTAGGTAAATATTGATTGGTGCTTATGCTATACTAATCACAGAAAAAACAAGGAGAAAACGTGGCGTTAACGCTCCGCAATCAAACCAAAAATACTGCAGGCTTTACGGCTAGTGGGTTTGCGTTGCCGACGATTTTAATCGCGTCGATTGTAATGCTAACGGTCCTACTCGTTTCGGTTACTAGCACGACGGCGCTTCGTGTGGCGATTAATAATCAATACTACTCGCAACTGGCGCAACTGGCTGGTGAAGCGGGTACGGCTTATGCTGAGGCGTGTTTGCATAATAATGCCAATATCCCAACTTGGTCTAATGCCAAGCCTTTAACGCCAGCCACCGACTGTAGCGGAAACGTCCAAGGTGGTTATCCAAGCTATATTTTAACCAATGCAACTAATATAAGGAGTGGTTTTAGCATTGGCATGCCAATTGTCGATGCTAACGGTCGTGCTACGACAGTGCCGAACACTGGTTTTGTTGAGATAACGCGTGAGTCCAATGGAGCGGTATGGCGTCGCTACAATCAACCGGCTGTGCAGTCGGCGGTAGTGCCTGATCAATGTTCGGGAACGGCCCAGGCCACGTTGGGATGGAACGCTCCGGCAGTTAATACTACGGGGGCAGCCTTCCCTGAAGCTTCATCTCAACAAATATCAATTGCCCCTGGTTCTATTAACGTTGGGCCAGTTTTTTTCCGTAAGGACTTTAGTGTCACTACGCCTGGAACATATAACATAAATCATCAAGGTGATGATCAGAGCGATTTGTATATTGATGGTAAGCTGTTCTCTTCGGTCGGCTGGGCGACTGTCGACACGGAGCAGGTGGCGCTGGGAGTGGGTTGTCACACGATGGTCGCCAAACTTACTAATAAAGGCGTGCTACCGAATGCCGCAGGTCTAAAGGTGGCGGTAACCCGAGTAGGCGCCAGTGTGCCAACTGTAGTAACTGATACATCATGGCGGGTATCGGCGGGTGTGACGCGGAATTTCTCGGAAGTTAACTATTATGCCGACCCAAACTGGTGGCCTGTAGCTAAAGACATGGGCCCAGCAACCGGTAACTCTGGATGGGCACCGGCTACCGGTGACTCGACGACAAGGTCTCTAACTAACCCATACGGTCTCGATGGCTCTAATAATGCACCATCGTATTCATATACATTATTTAGAGACAGCCGCGTCCTGAACTTAACATCGCCGACAACTGTCAAGATTGCATATGGTTGTGACGATAACTGTAGTATTTGGCTTGATGGCAATGAGATACTTAACAACGGAGTAGGAGCTGTTGAAACGACAACCCTAACGTTACCTGAAGGGTCTCACCGTTTTGGCGTCGATCTTTATAATATTACCGGTCCCTCAACCTTTATCTTTGCTGTATTAAGAACTGGCGACAACGCTATATTAACAAGCTCCGACGCCACCTGGACAGCATCTCAGCTTTGGAGTACTAGCGACTTTGCTGGTTCGGCGTACTCATACGATAATACGTACTTCCCAACACCAGATCCAAGGACTGTTAATACCCTAATTGTTGCCGGTGGTGGCAGCGGCGGTGGCTCGACCGGCGGCGGTGGCGGTGGCGGTGGCGTTATTTCGACTTTGACAGAAGTTGAACCAGGTAACTATACCGTCACAGTTGGTGCTGGCGGTACTGCACCGGGTAACCAGAACCCAGGAATAAGCGGTGGAAACTCAAGCTTTAATGGCTTAACGGCGATTGGTGGTGGCGGCGGCGCCTTTACTCGTACCGGTGGTGTAGTTGGTGGCGGATTGAACGGTGGTTCTGGTGGTGGTAGTCAGGACTACTACAGTGCAAACATCGGAGGCCTTGGTACCACCTTGCAGGGTAATCCCGGTGGTGCATTGGGCTATGCTTCGGCGTCTGGCGGTGGTGGTGCTGGAGGTGCTGGATGGGCTACCGAAGCGCAGTATATCGGTGGTGCTGGCGGTAATGGAGTTGCTAGCGCTATAACTGGTTCAACTCAATATTATGGTGCCGGTGGTGGCGGCGGTAACGGTGGTGCTGGTGGCCTTGGTGGCGGCGGTAACGGTGCTGATGTGGGTGGTGCTGGAGCAGCTAACACTGGTAGCGGTGGTGGCGGCGGTTGGAGCTATGCAACAGGCAACGGCGGCGCTGGTGGATCTGGTATAGTCATAATCTCTTTTCCTATCGGTAAAGTTACGGCGACTGGCGGCACGGTTACGACATCGGGTGGCTACGAAATCCATACCTTCACTAGTAGCGGCACTCTTAACGTAACGGCCACCGCTAACTAATGGCTTGGCCTATATGCAAATCATTGCAAAATTGATAAAATGACTCTATGATTCAGTCGCCTAAATCGGGTAAAAAGACGACACCGCCGCAATCCGCGGCGCTTTTACTGATAACAACTATGCTTGATACGACGTGGCGGGCCTTTGCGCCAACGATTGGTGGTACTTTTTTAGGAATTGGCCTTGATAAAGCACTGCATCTGGCCCCTCTGATGACAATTATCTTTGTAATTTTGGGCTTCACGGTTAGTGCGTTGTTAATTATTTTGCAATTAAGGGCGGTACGACGCTAATGATTGATAATTTTTCAGCACTCGATTTGCATATTAGTATTGCGTCTGAAAAGCTGTTTACGTTAGGTGGTATTTCGGTCACAAACGCAATGGTAACTGGCGTACTAGGTTTAGTTCTGACGCTTGGTGTTTTGATTTATGTAGCGATTATGTTGCGCACGAAGCGCTATAACCGCTTCGTTGGCTTGGTTCAGTGGGTTTTTGAGGGCTTACTTAAATCAGTTAATGATATTATCCCGGACCAGGTGTTGGCGCGCAAAATTGCACCATTATCGATTACAATTTTTTTCTTCGTATTGTTTAACTATTGGCTAAGTGTTATTCCGGGACTTGATTCAATTACTTATCATGGCGTACCAGTAATTCGCAGCTTAACGGCTGACCTAAATTTTACGCTTGCAATCGCTCTTATTACCATGGTGACGGCGCAAATATACGCCATTAAGTATCTGACGGCTTTAGGGAATGCTAGCCGCTATTTTCGCAATCCAATAAAGGATCCGATTGGATCATTTGAGGGTATTTTGGAACTGGTTGGTGAGGTATCGCGCGGTTCCGCTCTGGCGCTACGTTTGTTTGGCAATGCCTTTGCTGGTGAGGTTCTACTGATTGTGATTGCTCTGTTAAGTAGCTACTTAGCAAGTGTTGTTTTGCCATTTTTCATGGCGTTTGAGCTATTTATTGGCTTTATTCAGGCCTATGTTTTCTTTGCATTATCGCTTATTTTTACATCGCTGGCTGTGACGCCGCACGAAGATTCTAACCCTGATCATTCCCCTACTGCTAAACACATTCGGTCAGTAGCAAAATGATATAATAATGACCATTAGATACAATAAATTTTAAAGGAGAAATACACATGAATCAATTAGCTTTCGGACTTGCCTACGCCCTACCTGCGCTTGGAGCTGCCATTGGAATTGGCTTTATCGGTGCAAGCGCTCTTAATGCCTTTGGCCGAAACCCTGAAAAACTAAGCGATATTCGTACTTTGATGATTACCGCCATCGTCTTTGCCGACAGTTTGGCCATTATCGGTATTATTGTTGCCATCATTTCTAAGTTCTTGGGATAATAATCAGTGACGGCAATTTTTACAAGTTTTGCTTCATCGGCGCCAAGCCAGACCAACCTGTTTGACGCGCTCGGTATTGACTGGAAGACTCTTATCTTGCAGATTATTGCCTTTTTGATTTTAGTCTGGCTGCTTGGTAAATATGTCTATCCATGGCTGGTTAAGTCGGTTGATGATCGTCAGGCTAATATTGAGGCCGTTAATAAAGCTGCGCAAGAAGCTAGGGCATCTGCCCTTCAAACCGAGGCTCAGGTTGAGAAATTGTTAGCTAAGGCCCGTATCGAGGCCTCGGACATTATGGCGACAGCCAAATTAGAATCCGAGTCGGTTATTAACAATGCCGAAGAAAAAGCTAAAAAGCGTTCGGATCAGATTGTGGCTGATGCTCAAATTGAGATTCAAAAAGAAGTCGTAGCGGCTAAAACTGCTCTACATAATGAAACGGTTGAACTGGTGGCCATGGCAACCGAAAAAATTATTGGCAGCAAGATGTCACCAAAGCTTGATGAGTCAATTATTAAAGAAACTTTGGAAAAGGTAAAATAAACTATGCCTAGCCGTTTGTCTCGTCGCAAAATCGCCAGCTATATTGCTGAGCAATTAGCTAAGGGTGGCAATCAAACGGCGGTTATCAAACGCTTAGCGGCCTTCTTGATCGACAATAAGCGCACCAAAGAAGTCCAGCTGATTATCCGTGATATAGAGTTCGAACTTCAAAATCGCGGCATTATACTAGCCGAAGTTACAACCGCAAGCGAACTAACCGATGCAACCCGTAAAGAAATCGAACGTCTGGTTGGACGGTATGCTGATCCAGGCCGAATCGAACTACGACAATTTATTGACCCGGCGGTAATTGGCGGCGTGCGCATCGACATTCCTGGCAAGCGACTTGATGCCACGATTGCCAGGCGACTAGCGATTTTTAGAGAAAATTATAAGAAATGATGAGGAATTAATACAATGGCGGAACTATCAGTAGCAGAACTATCCAAAGATCTTCGGCAGGCAATTGCCAAGCTTGAGGCCAATGAAGGTCTTGAGCGTGTTGGCGTGGTCGTTCGCATTGGTGACGGTGTAGCTTGGGTACATGGTTTGCATAGTGCAGGCTACGGTGAAGTGCTAACAATCGAGACTGCCAGCGGTATGGCCGAGGCCTTTGCGCTTAACTTGATGGAAGACGAAATTGGTGCAGTGCTACTTGAGGACGAAGCTCAAATATCGGCTGGTGACACGGTTCGTTTGAAGGGTACGCCGTTGCAGGTGCCAGTTGGCCCAGAACTGTTGGGGCGCGTGGTTGACCCACTCGGCAATCCACTTGATGGGGCTGGTCCGATTAAGGCCAAACAATTTGGCTTGATTGAGCGCGAAGCTATTGGTGTGATGGATCGTAAGTCGGTTCACGAACCGCTTATGACGGGAATTATGGCAATTGATTCGATGTTTCCGATTGGTCGTGGCCAACGTGAGCTGATTATTGGTGACCGCCAAACTGGTAAAACCGCTATTGCCATTGATACGATGATCAACCAGGGTAAGCAAAAAACCGGTGTCATAAATATTTATGTTGCGATTGGTCAAAAATCGTCCAAGGTGGCTAGGTTGATTGACCGATTAAAGTCCGAAGGCGTGATGGACCAAACGATTATTGTCGCCACTAGCCCATCCGACCCCGCTTCGATGCTTTACCTGGCACCGTATGCCGCAACTGCTATGGGTGAATATTTCCGCGACAATGCGCAACATGCCCTAATGATTTATGATGACTTAACTAAGCATGCCGTAGCTTATCGCCAAATGTCGTTGCTGCTTCGTCGCCCACCAGGACGTGAGGCGTTTCCAGGCGATGTCTTTTACCTTCACTCTCGCCTACTGGAGCGCTCGGCTAAATTAAGTGATAATTTGGGCGCCGGTTCACTGACGGCGTTGCCAATTATCGAAACTCAGGCTGGCGATATTAGTGCATATATTCCAACTAACGTTATTTCGATTACCGACGGTCAAATCTTCCTAGAGACGGACTTATTTTACCAGGGTATTAGGCCGGCAATTTCAGCTGGATTATCGGTTAGCCGTGTTGGCGGTGCCGCCCAGACAAAGGCGGTTAAATCGGTTAGTACCGGTTTAAAGCTTGGTCTGTCGCAATTCCGCGAACTGGCCAGTTTTGCGCAATTTGGTAGCGACCTCGACGAATCGACCAAGTCGCAGATTGATCGAGGCGAAAGATTAACCGAACTTTTGAAGCAGCCACAATATCAGCCAGCCAGTATTTGGGAGCAAGTTTCCAGTATATACAGCGTTAACAGTGGTTGTTTTGATGATGTTGCCCCCGATCGAGTTAAAGACGCTCAGGCTGCCCTATTGACTCGACTATGGACTGACCACAAAGAAGAGATGCGGACACTAAACAAGGGTGATAAGCCTACTGACGAGACTTTACATATGGTTGAAAAGGTCGCCCGGGCAGTTGCTAAGGGATTTGAGGATAAATAGACGTGGCTTCAACTCAGATATTAAAATCACGAATTCGGTCGGTCAAAAGCACTCGACAGATCACGCGGGCGATGCAGCTGGTTGCCGCTAGCAAGATGCGCCGCTCGCAAGAGGCGGCCAAAGCTTCAGCACCTTATAGCTTGGCGGCCCGTCAATTACTAAACGCTTTAGCCGGACATACTTCGGTATCTGACCATCCCCTTTTTGTGAAGCGACGAGTGAAAACTCGCTTACTGATCGTGATTGCCTCGGATAAAGGTCTAGCGGGTGCCTACAACTACAACATTATCAAGGCTTACACTGAACAATTGCAAGCTGACGATAAAGCCGGTATTAAAAATACGACAATTGCGATTGGGCGCAAGGCTGCACAGTTTGTGTCGCGCATAAAAGACACGCAGGTTATGGGTGTATATCAAGATTTGCCAGATCGCCCGGATGGTCGTGAGCTTCGCGCTATTTTGGACAGTGTTCGTGTTAAATTTACATCTGGTGAAGTTGACGCCGTCGATGTTATCTATACCGAATTTATTAGCATTGTTAAGCAAACGCAGCGCATAGTAAGAGTATTGCCAGCTGGTGTTGATAATGAAGTCGAGTCTGAGCCTAGTACCTCAACCGACGCTGTTTACGAGCCTAGCGCAACCGAAGTGCTAGATGGCGTAGCCTATCGCTTAGTTGGCGCCCAGATTTTTCAGGCGCTACTGGATGGCCGTGCTAGCGAACACAGTATGCGAATGTTAGCGATGAAAAACGCCACCGACAACGCCTCAGACCTAATTGAGGACCTGACGCTGGCAATGAACAAAGCAAGACAGGGCGCGATAACACAAGAGCTGGCCGAAATAAGCGCCGGCGTCGAGGCACTAAATGAGTAAAGGAGACACGATGAATAAGCAAAATACAGGTAAAATTATCCAGATCGTCGGTGTGGTTGTTGATGTTGAGTTTGCCAGTGGTGAAATTCCAATGATTTATGATGCCATGCATGTCAAACATGGCAAAAACACCCTAACGCTAGAAGTTGCTCAACACCTTGATGAGCGGACGGTGCGAGCCGTCGCTATGCAGACGACCGATGGACTAAAGCGTGGTGATGCTGTTATTAGCACCGGTAGTCCAATTACTGTGCCAGTCGGTCACGAAACTCAAGGCCGTATGTTTAACGTGGTTGGTGACGCCATCGATGGCAAGCCGGCCCCAACTGGCCGGCGAGCTTCGATTCACCGGGCTGCACCTACCCTATCCGAGCAATCCAATAAAACCGAGATTTTGGAAACTGGTATTAAAGTCGTTGACCTGATTGCGCCTGTCACAAAAGGTGGCAAGGTTGGTTTGTTTGCCGGCGCTGGTGTTGGTAAAACGGTTCTAATTACTGAATTGATTAACAATATCGGTAAGTTTCACAGTGGAAATTCGGTTTTTGCCGGTGTTGGCGAACGTACGCGTGAAGGTAATGATTTGTACTACGAGATGGAAGAAGCTGGCGTACTTAATAAAACCAGCCTAGTCTTTGGTCAGATGAATGAGCCGCCTGGGGCCCGTCTGCGAGTTGCTTTGTCTGGTCTTGCCATGGCAGAAACCTTCCGTGATGAAGGTAAGGACGTGTTGCTATTTATCGATAATATCTATCGTTATACTCAGGCTGGCGCGGAAGTTTCGGCCCTACTCGGACGTATGCCATCAGCGGTTGGTTATCAGCCAAATCTGCAACAAGAAATGGGTGCTTTACAAGAGCGAATTACTAGTACGAAGAAAGGCTCGATTACTTCGGTTCAAGCCGTTTATGTGCCCGCCGACGACTTTACTGACCCAGCGCCAGCTACAACTTTCGCCCACCTTGATGCGACGATTGTAATGAGCCGCGCTTTAACTGAAATTGGTATCTATCCGGCGGTTGACGTGCTTGACAGTAACTCGACCAGTCTTGACCCAGAAATCGTTGGTGATGAGCACTACCGTGTCGCTCGTGAGGTCCAGCGGGTACTTCAGCAGTACCGCGAGCTTCAGGATATCATCGCCATTCTTGGCATGGAGGAATTGTCGGATGATCAAAAGCAAACCGTCGCGCGCGCTCGCCGTGTTCAACGTTATTTGTCGCAGCCGTTCCATGTGGCTGAAAAATATACCGGAAATATTGGTACATATGTTAAATTAGCAGACACAATCCGCGATTTTGGTGATATTTTAAGTGGTAAGTACGACGACAAGCCAGAGGACTGGTTTTATATGGTCCATGGAACCTTGGCGGACAAAAAAGACTAATGAATCTTAAGCTAATCACAATGCTCGGCGTCAAAGTGGATGAAGAGATCTACGAGTTAATCGTGCCAACTTCGACTGGCGAAATTGCGGTTTTTCCAGGTCATGAGGCGCTGGTTACTTTGGCGGTGCCGGGCGCGATTGCTGTCCGTTACCATAAGGGTGATCCTGACAGTAAACTAGAGTTTTTTGCGATTAGCGGCGGTATTGTTGAGATTTCACAAAAAGCCATCCGCGTTTTAGTGGATGAAGCCGACCATGGTGATGATATTATCGAGGCTGAATCAAGGGCTGCGCTCGACCGTGCGATTGAGCTACGCGAAAAGGCACAGGATCAAATTGAGCTTGAAAAAGCCCATCAACTGGTTGACCGTCACTCGGTCCGATTGAAGGTCGCCGAACTGCGTCGCCATCACCGAAGATAGGTTAATCCTTTTCCCTCGCCTCTACCTCCAACCACTCCTCTAACCGGGCTTCGCTCCGGGTATGAACAAGAGCCTCGGCGTCTTGTCGTACTCGGGCTGCAGAGTGGTTGTTCGTAGTAGTTAGGTGTGTGGCTCTACTGCGTTTTCCTGGGGTCTCTGTACCTACATCTAACCCCAGCAGTTTTGGATACTTTTGCAGTCCAAAAGTATCAAGACATTTGTTACTTTGGCAAAAGTAAGGATTAAGTTGTTTATAAACCAGCGATTATCTTTCGCACTTCATCCGTGCTCTTCGTCAGCATCAACTCGTTTCGAAGCTCGCTAGCGCCCTCAAAATTATGGAAGTATATCTTGAAAAACCGTTTTAATGAGTTAAAATTGCGGCGTTCTAGCGTTTTGTCGTAATAGTCATGCAAATCTAGCTGCAGATTAAGCAAATCAATCAGTTCTTCGCGACTATGATCGCGTTTAACCTTCTCAAAGGCAAATGGATCATGAAAGACGCCACGGCCGATCATGATGCCGTCCACGCCATATTCACGCACCAATTCCTCACCGTGTTGTCGGTCGCGAATGTCGCCATTGATAGTCAGTAGTGTGTGTGGCGCAATCTCATCGCGCAATTTCTTAATTTCTGGTATTAGCTCAAAATGAGCGTCGACTTTAGTCATTTCTTTGCGAGTTCGCAGATGAATGGTTAAGTTGACGATGTCTTGGCGCAGGATATGTGACAGCCAGTCGCGCCACTCTTCTACCTTAAAGTCGCCTAGTCGGGTTTTGACGCTGACTGGCAAACCGCCAGTCTTGGCGGCAGCAATCAATTCGGCCGCTAGTTCGGGTGTACGAATTAATCCACTGCCCGACCCGCCATGAACGACCGACTTATCTGGGCAGCCCATGTTGATGTCGATACCTTTATAGCCCATTTCGGCTAGACCTTTGCTCATAATTGCAAATTCATCGGGTTTTTTACCCCAAATTTGAGCCACCACTGGTTGTTCATCAGGCGTGAACGTCAGACGACTGCGCGTACTCTTGATTCCCTTTGGGCTACAGTAACTTGAGGCATTCGTAAACTCGGTAAAGTAAATATCTGGTTTAGCAGCTGAAGCGACGACATGGCGAAAAACAACATCCGTTACCGCCTCCATGGGCGCAAGGATAAAAAAGGGCTTGGGTAGGTCTGTCCAAAAATTATTCATCGTTATCTATTATACATATTATAGTAAAACAGCCCACCGCCCCTAGTGATTAAATTCACGGGGACGGTGGGCTTTAATGAGAGACGGGTACTAGCGCACGCCCCACCAGGAAGCATCTCGCGGGATCTGATCCGCGCGCTGCATCTCCGACCGGTACTGGGCGTAGATCCGCTCGAAGCGGGCTCGGCACTCGCCGCGTCGGCTTTGAGCGGTGCGCAGGTCGGTCGACGAGTTTGTCGAGCTGTACTGCTGGTGTCCGACGTTGTACAGGTCGGTCTCGGCTTGCTTCAGCTCGGTCGCCACACGCTGGACATCACTTTCGGACACGGCCAATGCAATCCCCTCCTGGGGTTGTGGTAGCTGAAAATGCTTGGTGAAGCCCCGCCACCCTCAACGCTGAAGGCGGCGGGGCCTATCCGGTTATTTGACTGACGCCATCTTGACTCAGGGGGTGGGAGTCGGTGTTGTCATCTAGCCCGTACCGGATGCTATCGCTTGTCTCTCTTAATGTACACACAGAGAGATCGCGAAACCTGAATAAAAGCGAATTTTATACACGTTCCGCGACCTCTATCTGTATCCTTTAATTGTACAACTTAATGATGTATATGTCAATTATATTTTGCCATCAATTAGGTCTTGCTCGAATTCCAAGATACCCTTGATGGATTGTTCATATTCACTTGTGTCGGGCATATCAAGCTCGATAATATGGCGCCAGACGGCGCTGATTAAATCACTCAAACGATTTTGGTCAATCATATTAAAGTCGGTTTCAAGTGATAAAATTGCACCGCTCGCACTGGGTTCGATAAACTGTAAAACACCGCTTTCGACACGCAAGCCACGGTAATCACGCGCGTTCTCGACGAGTAGTTTATAGAACATAAGCTGCTGCTTGTACTTGTGCAGCTTAATTTTTTCATAATCAGTTTTACCGCTCCAGCTGCGGGCCGGACGGCCAGTTTTATAATCAGTGACGGTGATGATATTGTCGTCGATGTCGATTAAATCAAGTGCGCCCGATAAGTGAGCTTTGCCAACGATGACGTGTTGGGACTTAAAATTAAGCTCAGTCTTTTGTGTAGCTGAAAAACTATCATAACTATTGGTCAAGAAGACTTGCAGGTCATCAATCCCCTTCTGTAAGTACAGCTCAAACTCGGCTTGCGTCAGTCGTTGCTCGCTGAGGGCGATTTCAAAGTTGTGTAAAATATCCTCAATCGCCTGTTTCTCGCCGGCATTAGCGGCAATGTGAGCGTGAGCCCGCTGTAGGGTTTTATGAATAGCAGAGCCGTAGGCGGCGGCTGGAGACATGGCTTGCGGAAAGCGCAGTAGGTTTTGGACCAGAAAATTCTTGGGTCCGCCACGCGTAATATCCAAAAAGTTATTTAAATGCGTAGCGCTAAGTTGATAATTTTCGAGTTGTGACGCCAGAACATCCTTGAGGTTTTTACCGTCAGTTTTAATTACCGGCTCGTACCAACTAAGCTCTGCCGCTTCCAGCGCATTCGTGATGTTGTGGCTGCCGTCGATCAAACTTGCTGTCCATCCATCGCCAATTAAAAAGCTAGCTCGAGCAGTTGATTTGTTTTTGTCGTCAAGCAAGCTGTAGCTGATGTGCAGATTATTTTTTGCCCGAGTGGCGGCCACGTAAAAGAGGCGCAAGCGCTCGTCGGCCGAGTCGCCGGCTGGGGCTAGGCGTAGATTTTCCGGGTAGCTAATTAGGCGGTTGTATCCCCTCGCCCGTTCGCCCCAAATATTATCAACAGCATTAACGATATAGACGTCGCCAAACTCTAGGCCCTTTGATTTGTGGGCGGTCATCAGCTGTATAGCGTTAGTTTGAAGCGATGCACCAGTAACGCTTGTAATGCCACTGCCAATGCTACGATGTAAGTTAATAAACTCGATAAACGTCAAAAGCGTTGGAGTTTCAAGCGGACGATAGTCGCGTAGGCTTGAACGGATTGATTTAAGAGCTCGCAGATAACGCGCGTAGTCTTCGGGGCGGTCTTCAAGGTTTTTATCTGAAAAGTAATAATCATAGATTGGGCTATGGAACTTCCTGGCGTCTTTGGTCGCTCCGGGCTCACTGTCATCCTGCTCGTCATCGCTGACGGCCGAGTCTAGCTTACCGATTAGTTCGTCCATAATTATCTCAAGCGGCCGATGCGGAATTGATAATGATGTTGTAATAAGCCAATCGCGTAGGTGCAAAAAGTCATTCATATTGCTCATTTCATCTAGCCAGAATGAGCGATTTTGATATGACCTTAGGCTTAACTGCCAGAGTAATGATGGCTCGATTTTCCAGGCAGGATGGGACAAAAGTTCGGGCAACATTGAGTTAACTTCGGCATGTTTTCCAAGTAATATACCAATCAAAACTCGTGCAAGTTGCTCGACTAAAATAATCGGCGCCATATCAAGAACATTATCACGACGCTCGTATTGAACTGGTATATCGGCACTCGCAAAATATGGCAGCAGGGCTTCAATTTCGCGGTGAGTGCGGGTTAGGACGGCGATTTCGGACAGGTTGGTCGATGGCTTGATTCTACTTTTAATATCATTAATCAACCAATGTCGCTCATCGGCGCTTGTGGCGGCTTCAAGTAGTTCGACGACACCTTCGCCTTTTTTTGCCATTGCCAGCAGACTTTTATCAAGTTCGGGTATCTGGTCTTCAAGGCGGTCGTTACCCTGAACAATTAACGAACGAGCATTGGTCAGAATGTGGTCGCCGGAACGATAATTCTCTTTTAGACTAATAATTTTGACTTTGGGGTAAGTTGTACGGAAATCGGTAATATTGCTGATATCGGCACCCTGAAAGCTGTAAATAGCTTGGTCATCGTCACCTACGACTAAAATATTTGGCGTATCGCCAGCAATATCGCTATCCATTAAGTCGTGTAGTATACGCATCTGAGCCATATTAGTGTCCTGGAATTCGTCCACCATAATGTACTGGTATCTTTCCTGGAGGTTAAAGCGCAATTCGTCAAAAATCTCAATTGCATGAACCACGCGTAGAATCATATCGTCAAAATCAAATAGCTCAGCCTCACTCATGCGAGCCAAATATTGTTCATAAATCGAGCTAATGGCACGTAACTTTTTTTGGCGTTCTTGTGACTTTAAGACAAATTTGCCATCTTCATTTTTTTTAAACCATTCATTACGCCAGGCTGTCACTGGTTTGGTTGAATTTTGGTCGATTGCCGACTCAACTGCTTCTGCTAAAGAATCGGCAATAACCTCTGCTAAATTGACGACTGTCGGTAGAGCTACATCGACGCCGGCTGCGCGAATAGCATCAATATGAATAGCTAGCTTATCGGCGGTTAACTTGGTGATTTTATCGGCAAAAATTGGCCCCAAAATCTGTTCTGTTTTCTCGATAGCATTGTCGTTAGCATCGAGAATGATCAACAACTCGTCGCTGGTTAGACCACTTTTTTTAAGTTCGGATATAACGGTCAGGCTGTCCGATAAATATGTAAAGTCGCCGTTCATCTTTTTATTAAGAATATTATTGTGGCCAAGCCCCTCAAAAATATTTTTAATTATTTCGTAGCGACTGAGCTCGTCGGCTGGTCGAAAGTGGGCGCCTTCGTAAAAAAACTCACCATATTGATTAATAATTTCACTACCAAAGCTGTGAAAGGTGTGGATCGCTACTTTGTAGGCATCCTTGCCAATAATGCCGGTCAAACGCTCACGCATGGCATTGGCGCCACTGTCGGTGAATGTCAGACACAGGATATTTTCTGGTAAAGTGTCGGTCTGGCGCAGAATATTAGCCGTTCGAACACTTAATAATTCAGTCTTGCCAGTACCCGGTCCAGCAATCACCATTACAGGCCCATCAATTGTATCGACAGCCTGTTTTTGTGCGGCATTGAGGTTTTTGTAGCGTCTCTCGAAGTCCATTAATATATATTGTAGTCGATAGATTGGGTAGCGTCGAGGTTAAAGATATTTGACAAGTGATACAATGATAGTTATGAGTGATAAGATGTACGAAGAATTGGCGCTGGAGCGCAGTATTAAAGATAAGTTTGGTATCGATGCCGATATACGGCAAGCGATTGTTTTTAAAGTGCCGGTTAGTCATACGGCCGAAGCCACTCTATTTCTTACATCTAAAAAACAGCTATATTTATATATTTGTGGTGAATCAAAGCTGCTACTTGGCGATGTTAAAAAGATTGTCGCACGTATGGGCCTCAAGGCTGATACCTACCTGCCGCCAAAAGGCCGGCCACATTATTTTACAGAAGTTGGATCGGCTAAGTTCCGTGATGTCTTCCCAGGGCGCTCCCACATCACCGACGACGATATTGTTTTTTACAAGACATTATCGCCATACAATCCTGCTCTTATTTTAATTAGTGAAGTTACCAGTGGCGTGGTGCACCAGTTTGATGCCGACTCGACATCTGGTTGGCGAGCAGCAGCTAAATTCGCTTATCGTCGCATCAAGACAAGCTAATAAACGTATTTGTTTAAGAAGCCGCCGTATTTAGGGTCGTTAATGGCGGCCTTAAGGTCGCTTGGCAGACTAAAACTATCTTTGGCGTCGATTGATGGTGTATTGCGCTTGCCTAGGTATGACCAGCTGTTGTCAATTGCGGCGTAAACTAATATGTAGGGTGCTGTTGAGCTGTTGCTTGGTGTTATATATAACAAACTGACCGATTTATTACCTTCTGTGTGTGAAACTCTTGTAATCGCTTTGATGCCAGCTGTATCGCCAAGTTGTTTATCGAGAGTTAATAACGACTTTACGGTGTTGTATTCGTCGGCAAATTCAGCTTTCGTGGCACAAATTAGGCCATACTTTGACGATTTGTCAGTAGTATTTTGATTACCGTAAAGTTTACATACATTAACCTGATTATCGTAAATTAGAGCTATTATGTTAGTGGCGCTTTGGTCGGCTACTCTATTAAAACCCTCACTTGATAAAAATTTTGAGCCATCGCTAATAGCTTTATTGATATCACTTGCGACGGATCCGCTGGTGCGTGCAAACTGAGCGTTATCAGTTGCATTAATTTGTAGTTCGTACTGTGAGCCACTCGGCTTATAGCTAATTGCTGAATCCGCAAAGTTGGGATTAATCGTATATCCACTTATTTTGTTATTATCAACGTACTGCTTGACTAGTGCGGCTGGTGTTAAGTTGCTGGTGACAACGGCTGTGTTCTGTCGTGGTAGCAAGTTAATCAATAAAAGTGTAATGCCTGCCGATATTATGAAGATGGCTATGCTGATGATTATCCATCGGGTCTTTTTACTATATTTATTTAGCATATTATCCATTTGTAAATTCCTTAGTAGGTACACCATGAGGTCGTTATGGTTGGTATGCATCCCGAGCCGAAGTCGGTCCA
>DAIDKB010000019.1 GCA_027451105.1 bacterium | reverse complement strand
CCCACGCCTTACTACCCTCAAAGTACCCATCCAGCGTAATTACGTTCCACATAATAAGCTTTTTCATATACTAATTGTAACAAAAATCACAATGTTACACATACGAACGGCCGACAAGCGAGCCAACAAATCCAACGATCAAACCGATTACCACCAGGGCGACGAGCGCCGTCCAGTCAAATACACTCTGGGTAACCACCCCAACTCCGTGGACAACCGTTGCATCTTGGCCTAAAATGCCCGAAAACGGTGCGACAAATGGTGTACTCCAGGTATAAATCCAGTCCACAATCACATTTCCGGCATTTGCCCCAATAAGACGCAAAACAAACCGTAGCCCAATAAGCGTCTCTATAAAACCTCCGATAGCATAAATGATTCTAGCGAGCATACTTACCCCCTTTCGTATCTTTATTATAGCAAATTGGATGCGATTTATTTGCGGGTAAGAAGTTGAGAGTTAAGGCCAAACAACAGACTAATACGAATAAGTCTAATGTTTATCCTTGCCGTCTAGATACTTGCCTGCAACACTTAATATTTTATTTTTCACGTCGTATACGCCGATAGATAACATTGCCAACAAAAGAGAACACTAATCCGTATATCGCACCGACTAGACCTAAGATAGCAAACGGAAGCAGTCGAGTGACGATGGCCGCTTGCCCCGCATACCCAGATATCATAAACATAAACGCTGCGGCAAAGCCAAAAACCGAACCATTAATAATAGCCGATTTATTACCGACGCTAAATACGCCTATTACTAAACTTACAAGCGCCCATGGCAATAGAATTATTGCTGGACCACCAATGATTCCCAACACCAAGCCTGCGGCAATCGATACAATAAAAACAATTGTATTTTTACTAACATTCATACTTCTATAGTATCAAATTTAATAAAATAGACCTCATGCCACAGAGGTCACCATTACACTAATGCTAGGTGCGTGCGAATAAACTTTAAACCACAGGACACCGGAATGGATTAGCGCGCTCCAGCAACTAATCCCTCTTGTTTTGCTTAAAGTACAGCCTTGCTACAAAAATAACATATAACAATACAGGAGTTAAAAGGACCACCCAACCCTGCCATGCCACTGCCCTAGTACCATAACCATGTAGCTTTGGAGCCCACCATTCGGGATGAAGGCTTTTAAAAACATAGAAAATACCTATTTCAATTAGCAGTGCAGCTCCAAGTGAGGCCCAGCCTTGCCACGAGCGCGGTGCTATACCTATTCCGTTTTTCTTTGGGACAAACCAGGACTGCTTAGTTTGAGCCGACTTGTACTCATTAGGTTGATCGGTTTTTTCAGACATGTTATTCCTCACCTCCTGGGGGCTTCTATATCTATATATTATATTTGATTAGCAGATTAATCATATAACGATCGAGTTTTGCATCTTTTCTAGTTAGTCGCAAGCATATTGTGGATAGGTCGAGAGTTAGAGTAATCACAACTCAGACCAATTCAAAAACCCCAGCCGATTACTGAGGTTTCTTGAATTGGTGCACCGAAGCGAGGTGGTTGCGAACCCGACGGAACCTCTAAAACTTTAATTTGGCCTTATGCAGGATGTAATTCTAGAAACCATCCTGGCTTCCAGGAGCACTCCCTGGCAAAATAACCCCGATAACACACTATCCTTAAATATCACTTATCCGCCCTTCTTATTGGTAGTTGCTATAGTAAGATGGCTGTACTTGAGTTTGTTGTGCATTATTATATGCCACAATAAAACTTATCGAGTTAACCACTATCCAAATGATAAGAAGTGCTTTTCCGCTTCTCTTGTTTACAGGGTCCTGAGAGGCTACAAGAATAATAGAGATGATCAGAGCGACTATAGATGCAATAATTGAAATAGCGCCCCAAAACCTGAAGAATTGCATTATAAACGCTATCCAACTAAGAGCTATTAGTCCTGTTGATTCTTTCGTTATTTCTTCATTCTGCTGCGTAGCCAAGGACTCTTGAAAGAGACCTAATTCCTCGCGTGATATATTCTTTTCACTAAGTCCAAGAGCAACTACACGACGGTATTGGGCGGCTTCCTCTACAAGCTCTTTCATTTTTCGCTCAATTTTATTTGCAGATGAATTACGTCCGTAATGCACAAACCCAAGAATAATACTAACAAAAAATAGAAGTATAGGTACGCAGAATATAAGAATACTAACAACACCGTTGACACTAGTCGTCACAACCACGATTACTACCATTAATAATACAAGCAATGACAGAAACGGAGTGCTTAGAATTAATTTTGGATGCCTATCAATAAACTTGTTGTAGTATTTAAGCCGTTTCCCGGCCTCACGGTAATCATCTCTTATTGCCGCAAGAATATCATCCGAAGGCTGTACTACGCCCGAATTAGGTGAGACGGCTTTTGTTGGCCTGGCTTTAATACTGTTTGTATGGTTGTGGTCTCGCTTGTCCATAAGTTCCTTCTTATATAGTGGACTGCTGGTCTTTAACAACTATACCACTAAGGTAGTTTATGCTGTATGAGAATAGTATACCACTTAATATCTAGTCTATTATTCTCAAAAGGGCCCACCGTCACCGAATCTCCTACAGCCCACACTATGAAGCCTAGATACATACATAAATCTAAGTTTGCTGCTGCCAGGGAAACTCCTCGGAAAAATCTAGATCTTCCTAAGCTAAATAGTAAATTGTACCAGGGGCACTCCCTGGAATGAATAAATTTGTGCTTTAATATCGTTGCCGCTTTATCTTTTAGTGAAGGTACGGGGTCTCTGTCACATTCTGCAACCCCGTCGCCACAGCTTCGCAAACCAGCTTGCGAGAGTGGACTACCTTGTGAACCGTCACTGGAGGTTCTCGCCCTAGACCTCATCGGTCCAAGGTTAGAGTGCGCAAGAACACAGACCATAGAAAAAGCCCCAAGCTCGAAAGCTGGGGCTATTTCTATGGTGCGAGTGAAGAGACTCTAGAACTCCCGGCGCCTGTAGGCGCGGCAGCAAGCCTGGAATAAAAACGGATCAAGCGTTATAAACTCTTAACTTAAGAGCTCGGCGTCACCAGCGCTAAATATGCTTTTTAGCTGCAAAACCATTGATGGGTTTACAGGGACGGACCTTCTAAAGTTTGGATTTGTGGTATAACTATAGTTATCATGCCAAGTCGTAATATACTCAAGATTGATGTCGACAATAGCTACTATCACGTATATGCCAGAGGGCACGGACGACAAAAGATTTTTCGCGATGAAGAAGATTTTGAAATGTTTGCTAGTCTGTTCGAACGGTATTTGTCCAAACAGGCTGTCAGTGACCGATACGGAAAACCATATCCACATCTGCGAGGGACGGTATCACTCCTGTGCTATTGCCTTATGAGTAATCACTTTCACCTACTGCTTTACCAGAACGCCGCAGGCTCGATGAGCCAGCTTATGCGCGGTATTATGACAAGCTATAGCGGATATTTCAATAAAAAGTACGGCCTATCTGGTGCGTTATTCGAGAGCCGCTACAAAGCATCGCGCATATCATCGGATCCATACCTAATGCATATCAGCAGATATATTCATCTAAACCCTAAGGACTGGATGGCATACCCATATTCTAGTATCCATGCCTACTTCATGGGGGCGCCGGAATGGCTGGAACCCAGACCTATTGTTGAATTATTTTCGTCACTACCGGCTTATGCAGATTTTTTGAATGATTACGCCGGCTACAAGGAGTCGCTTGAGGATATAAAGGACGAGCTCGCCAATCAATCATAGAGTGCCACATATTAAAAATCCAGCGACAAGGCTGGATTCTTTATTTGGTGCGGGTGAAGAGACTCTAAGCTCCCGGCCGCTGGGGCGGCCGGGGCAATCTCGACTATTTTATATTTTGAAGAGGTCGAGAATTAGGACAACTACAACATACCAATATAAAAACCCACACAAGGTGGGTGTTTATATTGGTGCGCTCACTGGATAGTAGGTGGAACCATATTTTGCCAAGTTTATATCTGATGCAGAGTAAACTAGCTAACCTTGGCGTCGTTTTGGTAGACGATGAAGTATATTACCTGAACCAGGAGGATGACAACAATGCTTTGGTTTAATAGGCGCTCAGGCACAACTAACGATTTAGTTAACTCCACTCTCTACGATGACAGTACATTTTATACCCGTTTCGCGAAAGACCTTAAAAACTGTCGCAGCGAGGTCATCATTGAGAGTCCGTTCGTCACTAGTAGACGTTTGGAACTACTAATGCCGTCCTTGCAAAAGCTGAAGTCAAAGCATGTCAGAATCACTATCAATACTCGGGACCCTGAAACTCACGATAACGAAAGGATGCGTAGTGATGCACGATTCGCTCTATCAAAGCTCCAACATATGGGTGTTAATGTACTTTTCACTGGTGGTCATCACCGAAAACTAGCTATTATTGATAGGCTAGTTCTCTATGAAGGAAGCCTTAATATTCTCTCGCAAAATAATAGCTGCGAGGTTATGCGCCGGATTGAGTCTGCTCAACTAGCATGGCAAATGATTCGTTTTGTAAAGATAGATGACTTTGTTCGGTGATACAATGGAAATAATATGACAAAACCATACGAAATTAGCGACGAAGATGTCGAAGCAGTCCTGCGTTATATGAAGCTGCATGTTTCTAAGAATTCAACATTAGAGGACGCACGCAAAAAGCTTGAAGGTATTGGCTCTGACTTGCATAAGCTCGCGGTGAGCGAACCAGAACGTTTCTTCAATATCAAGAAAAAGATTGATAAGCGCGATAAATCTCAATAATCGAGGATATCTGAGGCTTTGACACCTAGAGCTTTCGACAATTTCTCGATAGTTAGTGACGATGCCTTATGTATGCCACGTTCCAACCTTGCAACCGTGTTTGGGGCTACTCCTGCTTTTTCAGCTAGGGCAACTTGAGTCAGACCGCTTTGTTTACGGTACTGTTTAATCCGTTTAGCAATCGCCTTATCTTGATTGTCTATCATTTACATATATTGTAACGTATTCGGTGGATTAAATATAACAAGCATATTTTAATTTGTTGTTTGCAAGTCGAGAATACGGCACAGCACTTTGGTAAAAGTTAGAACTGCTCTCTGTTAAAAATATCTACTAAAGCGTCATCAAATTCATCCAGCCATTCACTTACCTTACCACCCTGGGACTGAATTTCATCAATTAAAGCCGTGTACTCAAGCTCAGTTATACTTCCTTCAATTGTACCTTTAAGCACTTCACTGTATTTACGATCTAACTTAATAATCGTGCCAGGAACGTCCTCAAGACCGAATGAGTCGAATAGCTCAAGCGACGCAGGTACTATGACACTTTTGTTCGCACTATCTGAAGTTGCTGCTTGAGTACCGTTCATCTCATCTAAAACGCGCAAGGCTTTTCTTCCTATTGCTAAAGGTAGCTCAAGAATACGCTGTAAGCCTTTATACATATCAGGTCCTTCAGACGTAACAGCTGTAGCAACGCTCCTTTTCTTATGCCTAATATACGCAAGTAGGTGAGTTTCAGAGCCATAATCTGGAAAACGAATATATTCTGCTGGATCTTCTCCATAGACAAGACGAGCTGAGCCACTTAAATGATTTCCAAAATAACGATCAATTTCATGTGCACCTGACGATAGCCTCGAACGAGGGTGGATGATTGCACTCATCTCAATGCGACCAGTTGGATTGGACGCCTTTAAAATTCGTGATATGGCAGCTAAACTCGGAAGCGAATGGTCATAAGGAACTATCAAACAATCGAGATCACTTCGTAGTGTATACGCTTTAATGGCAACAGAACCGTAGATAAGTGCACCGTCTATGTTCTCGGCTTCGATTTCATCGCCTACAGCTTGCTTGAAATGATCGATCGCATAATCGAAGTCCTCGGGAGTAGGTATACTCTCTGCTTGATTATGAATTTGCTCAATACTAAAAACACGTCCCATATGAATTAAGTATCTTCATATCAGAACGTAACGCAAGCATAATAATTTTGGTACAGCACTTTGGTAAAAGTTAGAACTGAGTTGTCAGTCTAGCTTTTCTAAAAACCAAATGAGCTATTCGGTAAGTCTCCATCAAGATACCACTCGTCCTTATAGTCTACGATCTTTATCGTTTCACCAGACGCGAGTTTGCATGTTGCTTCAGTGTCAGATTTAGTAATGAGTTGAACACAACCTCTGAAATGATAGTAGTTATCAAAACTACTATGTGCACTTCTGAGCGTAAAGACTTGTGCGACCACACTGTTTAGCAAGAAGGCGAAAAGGATAACTATTACCGTTAGAACATTTCTCTTCTTACGAATCAACAATCTCCATAACACATTTGCAGCCAGCATCACGACGACAAAAACAATGATGAACAGTTTACGTCCCCAGAACGACACTGAGCCGACAGTCATGCTCTGCAACAAGAACAATAGTAAGCTTAACGAGACAATGACATAGACAATCTGTATGATCCAGATATAAAGTGGTACCCTAAGTAACTTACGTTCCATATTTATATTATGTGCTTACAGGTAGCAAATAACAATCGAGGTTAGAACCAAATAACAGATAGAGTGTCAAAATGCCCTATTTTGTAACAAAGAAATAGAACCGGATTAACGGTTCTAAATTCATAAATCTCGTTTTGGTACAGTACTTTGGTGAAAGTTAGAACGGAATTAACTAGCTATTAGTTCCTGAATAGTTACCTGATCAACATCCTTAAGGTAATCGACAACTAAATTAACTAACACGTTATCAATACACGTTATGACTACTTAACGATACTGCACGTTTTAAACATAAGCTGATTATTTTACAATATAATAGTATTATTGCAATATTCTGCGCTCAAGGTGTTATTATATTCTCAGATACGCGACTCATGGCAAGGTGCGGGTGCTTCAGGTGTTATGTATCCTAGAAAGGCGCCCGCATGCAAAACTTTTTAGATATTATCATAAATGGCCCGGCTCGTTACACCGTAGAGCATCATTTAAATGCGGGATTGACACTGGTTATTATCATCGGCGCTTTACTTATCGAGTGTAGCATTGCCTACATTATCATTTTGCTTGTGGTAAAGGCCGTGCGGCAAACTCGAGTTTTCACCGCTTTTCTACTAAGGCTCTTCGGCGTCGGTAAGCGGGAGATTACGTACACCTTTTTACGTATGACCTTTCCGACCGATACGTCCAAGTCGGCCTATGCTACTGAGCAACTACATATCATTATGCGTGATCTTGTAAAATATCGCGGTTTCTGGGAACGACTAGCTGGACGTAAACAACCATATTCTTTAGAACTGGTTGCCACTAGAGACAATGGCATACGATACGTCACGATGGTTCCCGCCGGGGAAGTAGAAACGATAAGAAGGACTCTTCTGTCATTCCTACCTGGTCTCAAGGTCGAAGAGACGGAGGATTATCTGACAGAACTAT
The DNA here is from genome assembly GCA_027451105.1 of bacterium. Classification (GTDB taxonomy): domain Bacteria; phylum Patescibacteriota; class Saccharimonadia; order Saccharimonadales; family Saccharimonadaceae; genus UBA1547. The sequence goes on along the minus strand of DAIDKB010000019.1, from coordinate 26,783 downwards.
CCGGTTCATCAGTCGGTGTTGTCGAGCTCGCGTTTAAGAGCGATTATATATTGCCACTAGAAGACAATAAGGCGCTAGCCGAACATGACCCGACATCTTATTTGACTGGGCATATGCGTAGTCTTGCTTCGGGCGAACTTGTCGCATTCCAGATTGTAGCCGTACCAGTTTTAAAGAACACGCATAGTGTCGTCGTGCGGAGAGAACAAAACATTCGAAACCGGATTGCGCTTAGCAAAGATTTGTCGTCGCAGCTTAATGCTCACAACATAAATATTCTAGGTATTCTGTTTAAATTAGTGGTCCTACCGTTCTTCATACTGACATTGATCGCGAAGGTTATTTCTTATGTATTCATCGCCTTTTCCACCAACGACTTGCCAAAATCATCTCATGGTCGGTCACCTGGTTCGAATCCGTATGAATTGGAGTTGGGCACTTTGATTAAACAAAAAATAGACCAATACCAATTTGAGGTATCGATGCGTATACTAGTCGCTTCACCTGACGCTAATGCTATTGGAAGTCGGGTTGAGGCCATCGTCTCATCGTTTCAGCCATTCTCTAGCTTGCGCCAATCGATTAGTGTCCGGAAAAACATACCGTTATTTTCGCCTGGCAGTAAAAACCTGGCAAGATTTAAACAGCGAGTATTGTCTCCTCACGTTATCAGCAAACCGACGATTGTTTCCAGCTCCGAATTATCTGACTTGTATCATTTCCCTAATACCGCCCTGACCAAAACAGAGGGTCTCATTAAGAATCGCAGCCATGAGCTTCCCGCCCCATTGTCGCTTAAAGGCGACAACTCGCAGTTCGACATAGTGGTCGGTGTCAACGAATTTGATGGCAAGAGGTCGCCTATTGGTATGACGCTACCGCAACGTCAAAAGCATACCTATGTTATCGGCAAGACTGGTACGGGTAAAACAACGCTCCTTATGAATTCCATTTACCAAGATATGGAAAATGGCAAAGGCGTAGCCGTCTTCGATCCACACGGAGATATGTTTCGAGAACTTCTTCGGATCGTGCCTGAACACCGACAAAAAGACGTGATCGTCTTTGACCCATCCGACCGAGAAAACCCGATAGGGCTTAACATCCTTAATCCTGGCATCGATTTTGAGGACGATGACGATAGGCAGGAGTGGATTACCAGTACAGTCCTCTCAATATTCGCCAAGCTTTCCGAAGAGAAACAATGGGGCCCACGGATGGAGCATATCTTGCGTAGCGCTACTTTGACGGCGTTACAAACACCTAACCCGAGCCTGTATACCTTGCAACGATTACTGACAGATAAGAAATACCAGAAGGAAGTTGCCAAGAGTCTGAAAGACCCTGTCCTCAAGCAATTTTGGGAAAAAGAGTTCAAATTACTTGGCAGTATGCAGATGTCGAGTGCCACTGCGCCACTAACGCATCGCTTGGGTCATTTTATTACCTCGAAGATGTCCAGGCATATTCTGATGCAAGAAAAAAGCACCGTGCGGATTGGTGACGTTATGAACGAAGGCAAGATATTGTTGGTTAACTTGTCCAAGGGCGATATCGGCGAAGATCAAAGCTTTTTCTTCGGCACCATTCTGACATCATTCATCTGGATGGCCGCTTACCAGCGCACAAAGATCCCGGAAGACAAGCGACGGGATTTCTTTGTCTATGTCGACGAATTTCAGAATTTTGCCACGCCGAGATTTTCAGAAATAACCAGCGAAGGGCGTAAGTTCCATGTTTCACTGATCGTATCTCATCAGAATATAGCTCAAATCGAAGACAAGAGCGTTGTTAAGATCGTAGCCGGCAACGCCGCTACGATGATCTGTTTAAAAGCCAGTCCAGATGATGAAGCATTTATTCTACCCTACATGAAACCCGAGGTTAAAACGGGCGATATAGTGAATCTTGAGCCTTATCACTTCTATATGAAGACCAGCGGCGATGTCAGTGAGGAAGCTTTTTCCGGACAGACAATACAGCTTGATGTCACCGGCTCTGATGAGACGATGAAAACCGTCGTCTCTTATAGCAGAGCTACATACAGTACACCTAAAGCGGAGGTTGAAAAATATATGGAGTCGTTGTTTGGTTCGGATTCAACCAAGCCCGTACGAAAAGCTAGTAGAGCCAAGAGTGTGAAGGGTGATAGCAATAAGGTTATGCACAATGTTTAGCAAGGCAGTCTCATATCTAGTCAGGATAGCCATCTATCTTTCCGTATATAACTCCCTCAACAGGACAAACCTTTAGTTAATAACTCATTTAAAACTAAGAGCTAGTTGGATAATCAACCCAATCACGAGTACGACCGTGAGCATTACTACCCACTTTGTCAGTTTAATCAACTTACTTGTCTGCTTTGAGGTCTCGATATTCAATAACCTGATGGATTTCGTGAGCTTAATTAACTTATCAGTCTGATCCAAGGACTCCGCATTGAACGCTTTAATCGAGTTATCTAGCGTTGTCACTGCAGCGTGCAGCTCTCTAGTTACCAGCACTTGTTTCTTGATTCGATCGTTGGTCGTGGCTATTAGGTCATTCTGAAAGCCATTACCGGTATTAATCCTGGGGAATTCTTCATCACCCATACGAGCTACCTGGACCACTTGAGATTAGTTATGTTGATATAGAAGCATTTGCTCATATTAATAACTTTACTACCCTTATCATCGCTTCGTTTATAATTTTGTTGAAATGTGATGATTTTGCCAATCCTTTACTAATTTAATTCGTAACTGTGGATTTTTTGTATTGTTTATATATATTTCTGCGTCCTCCCGAGACATCATTAGAAACTGCGCCCGTTCACCCTTCTGTTTGTTATTATCTATGATAAATGCCAAAACGAATAAGAAAATCCCTAGGAACAAGGATAGGTCAGAAACAGAAGAAGTAGAAGTAGAACCAGAAGTAGCAGAACCAAACCCTAATACACTTAATAAAATAGCTAACGCATACAGCGTGTTTACCATGCAACACCTTTATCTTGATTCGAGTTTGTATCCATTATATTTTTTATTATAGCATTCACGTAAAAAATAACTATTGGTTGTTACAGCTGGCGATTCTGCTTGTGAGCTGATTTTGGATATCAGCCTGCGCGTTCACCGTACCGACAGCATTGAAGCCCCTTGTGCCAGCTTGTGTATCTAGCTGGTCATTAGCTGCCGAAAGTTGTCCAATGGCTTGAGCAATACACTGGAGGCGTGCCGCGCTGGCTGCGGCTGAGGCTTGTTCGGCTGGTGTCACGGCGGTGCTATTAGCATTAGCTAAATCAGCCGTCGCCTGAGCTTGTTCTTGTGCTATGGCGGCGTTATTAGCCTGAATAGATGCCTCAGCCTGCGCTGCGTTAGCATTCGCCTGAGCATCAGCTTCATTCACGGAAGCCGTAGCTTGAGCCTGAATTGCATTCAACTGAGCCTGTAGACTAGAGTCATTGGTAGTTTGACTATCTGTTGAAGCTGGGTTCGTTGACTCGCTAGTTCTACTAGGGGTTGGAACACTCGATTGGCTACTGCCAGTATTAGTAGAAGCTGGGACACTTAATTGACTACTATTGCCACTAGTAACGACTGAGTAATTATCTGGTAGATGGTTTACCTTACCCTGTAGGGCATAAGTAGTTGTTCCTATAACAGTAACAAGTAAACAAGGAATGGCAATCTTGAGAATCTTCGATAGCTTCTCGCTATGGTGCATTTGTTTCAGCTCGCTAGGACTAAAAAGCATATTGTCGCTTGATGAAGCCGTAGTGCTCTTCAATGGCCTGGCTTTAACACTGTTGATATGGTTGTGGTCTTGTTTGTCCATAAGTTCCTTCTTATTTAGTGGATTGGTTTTTTAATAACCATGCCGCCAAGGTAGTTTAGGCTGTATGAGAATAGTATACCACTTACTATTTAGTTCCATCGTGATCAAAAGAACACGCTCACACAGACTCTCCCAAAGGCCTCCACCACGAAGCCTACTTTATTATCTCTATTTTTTATTGAATAAACCTAGGAAGGTTGGAAACTTGTCTTTGGCTAGGGATAGTGGATATGTTTCAGGAAGAATATTCTAATAAAATATCGCTCAACAATTCTAGGGTTTCTGATTTATTTGAACCAAAATGGACTGCATTTTCATAAGATAAGAACTATGCATTTAATTTCTCAGCTATTTGCTTAGCTGCTTAAACAATATCATTACTGAGGTAAAGCTATAAGACACTGTGTCAAAGGCCCCTCGTTAGTCTGCTGAGAAACATTCATCGAACAGTTTGCATTATTACCTTCCAGATAATACCCCACTAAAGGCGCATTAGTGGAGTAAGCCACTCCAGTTGCATAATAAAACGCGCCACCCCTATATTCGTTTACAATTACAATATTAATAAGGTTCGTGCCGGCATCGGGTTTACTTTTCACAAACTCGCTCAAACTAGCATCAAGTGTGGAGCTGACGGTCATCACTGGGCTCGTACCGTCTGGACTATTAGCCCAGCAAGCATTATTAGGATAGTTCGCCCCCAGGCAACCTCCTACCGACGGATAAGTCCCGTTAACCGCTTTATACTCGTAAAACGCCTTGATATAAGCGTTCGCGCCAGATACAACTTTTGCGTTGTACGCTCTTTGTTGAATTCCATTGTAGGCAACAATAGTAATAGCAGCCAGGATACCAATAACAACTATGACAATAAGTAGTTCAACAATAGTGAAACCAGGATATGAACGATGAGTAGACTTACGGTACAGGAAGATTGGAGTTAGACTACTCTCTCTCTCTCTCTCTCTCTCGATAGCTCAGTGATTTCATAGTTGGCACTATTTTAGCATAAGCATGTATCAGAATACTATGGTTACCTCCTCGGCTATAATGGCGACCCGGTAGAGGTTGAGTCGTCAACAGTACCATCCCAAATCCAGTTAAGACTATTACCGTCAGAGTAGTTGTATAAGGATTGAACCCTGTGTTATATAAGGAGCACTGTCTCTTTATGGAATCGAAACTGCACAAAAAGTTAAATTTGAGTTTTTAAAAGAATAAGGATCTCCGTTCATAGTCCAACCCGAGCCTGAAAGCACATTATTCAACCCACAACTCTGTGCCGCAAGGGGCAGCGTATAAATTATCGTGTACGGATTACCGTAAAAGCCATAGGAATATATAATAGTGGCCCCTGGTAGCGCTGTAAGCGTTACGTCTTTAACGCCAAAACTGTATAACTGCGCGTTCAATGCAGCCGAATCGGTATTAGTAGCACTCTGACCTCCGTTAGGACAGTTTCCCGTAGCCGCAGGGTAAGTCGACAAAGGGCCTAAGCATCCATTGACAGTCGGTAGTGAACCAGTACTTACCTTTATCAGCTCTAGTCCTTTAACATAACTATCTACATTAGCGATATCTGCCGCGATTCTAGCATTCGACTGTACATTGCTATAGGCAACAATAGTAATAGCAGCTAGGATACCTATTACTACGATGACTATGAGGAGTTCGACGATGGTGAAGCCGCGTGTCTTCATAATCATGTACTCGGCCCAGGAATATTAATAGTGCATAACGTCTTACCCGTCGAGGCATCATTACCATCAGTATAGCCAGTAGTAGAGGAAACCAGCGCTCCAAATGTAGGATTCGTCACTCCAGATACGCTGCACTGTTGATTAATACCACTAAGCCAATAAAGTAATACGGCCGGTTGCGGGGCCCCATTAAAGGTCCTAGTTGAGTCATATAAGTACTGTAGCCCATAGCGATCAGGTCCAGAAATAGGCACACTTTTTGGCAGTGTACCGATAGTCGCCATGTTGGTATTAAATGTTGTGTTTGTCCCTGTCAGACTACACCCCGCGGTAGTGGTTATACAGGCATAATTTGAGTCCGGGTATGTTCCGCTGACTGCAATGTATGATTCAATCATCTTAAAAGAGCTACTTGCGGAATCAATAATAGCGGTATTGCTAGCCCGTTGTTGTACACCGTTGTACGCCACGATTGTAATAGCCGCCAGAATACCTATTACTACGATGACTATGAGGAGTTCGACGATAGTGAAACCATGGCTGAGGGGGCTTAGGCTACTCTCTCTCTCTCTCTCGATAGCGTAGTGACTTCATAGTTGGCACTATTTTAGCATAAGCAGCTATCGAAATGCTAGGATTAGACCGTTAGCTAGAGCGGTGGTCCAATTGAAGTAGAGTCGTTGGTAGTGCCGTTCCAGCTCCAGCTTGGTGAATTGCCGTCAGCGTAGACATAGGCAGCAGGACCAGATGTGAACATTGCGGCGTCGACATCAAAAGTATCACCTACGGCCCAAGAGACAGGTGACGATGCGTTAGAAAATATTAAATCTACAGACGCCGCGTTTGATGGTGCGGTAGCAGTCATCTGAATTCTGCTCCAGGTATTTGATACTAGTGTCGCCTGGGCTCCTGTGAACAAAGACGTGATAATAGTCCCGGACGAGTCTAACCACTGATATCCAACACGAACAATCACATCACTTCGATTTGTCCGCATATAACCAGATGCCGTATAAACTGCATTTGGAGTGACAGAGATTGCGTATGTATTAAACCCATTGTCTTGACCAATACCACTAGTAGTCCAAGTCTTGCGTAAATAAGCACCTCCCGAGAAACCACCGTTTGTACCTCTCGTATTTGTACCGGCACTAGCACCACCACCATACCAGCGATAAGACCAAGATGTTGCATCCGTCTCCATACTCGGGTTCGCTACTAGGTTTGTCACCGCACATCCACCACTGGCCGGTGTTCCGTCCTGATTAAGATAGTAATTCGTAGAACCGTTGGTAGCGGTAAGACAGAACGTCTGCGGAGTAGCGGAGTTATTAACGTTCATTGTAGTATAGGTAGTACTACCACTAGCCTTCAGACAAATACTGCCAGCTGCCGGACTGGCGCTACAGTCATTAGATGTCGGATAAGCGCTATTGTCTACTTGGTAGAGTTTTAACTGTTTAGAGGCACCGTCTAGATCCGACTGCAAGGTAGCTGCAATAGCCCGGCCTTGGATACCATTGTAGGCAACGATAGTAATAGCGGCCAGAATACCTATTACGACGATGACTATGAGGAGTTCGACGATCGTGAAACCTGGCTGTGGTTGTGACTTTAGCTGATGGCGTCTATACGCAGCGCGTCGAGAGAGAGAGAGAGTTACCTAGTCTCGAACTTAAATAGGTAAGGTGGTTGATTATAGTATGTGACTTTAAGTACTGCATAACTTTAAGTCGAATTATGAAGCATGAGTGGTATAAGGTCAATGATCATATACTTGGTAAAACTAACTGGCTGGTAGTGGAACCCAGCAGGTCGACACGCCATTCGCATAATATGTCCGCCCGCCCGTTGGGGCAGCCGTCGAAAAGTTGGGCCAGCCACCGGAAGCAACAGGTCCGACAGGACAAGAGGTGTCACCTTCTAGAATATAAATTAGGAAGCTGGAGTTGACACCGTTAAGAAAGGGGTACGCCGTGGAAACACTAGCAGAGATATAGCCCATGTCTGGATCATTTGTACTAGCTGTTCCCGGCCCGTTACTCGGAAGCGGTAACCGGGTGATAACAGTCTGCAGGGCCGATTCAAGAGGGGCACTGCGTCCCCAATTAGCTGTCGCCACCGTGCAAGAAACAGCCTCCTGTCCTAGACACCAATATCCCCCAGATGCAACCGGCGGATAGCTGCCGTTTTGAGCCAGATAACCTTGAAATGCGGTGAGATAGTCATGCGCCGCCGAAATCGTCTGCGCGTTGCGTGCCCTTTGCTGTATCCCGTTATATGCCACTATTGTAATAGCGGCTAGGATGCCGATGACGACAATAACGATGAGGAGCTCGACAATCGTGAAACCAAAGTGTTTAGCTTGTTTATTTTTTCTCAACACAACTACCAACTGACTCCTCCACTACTCCAGTACCCCCAGGCACCGTTGGCGGCGTTGCTTGGATTTCGCATTGGATCCGCTAAAGCATTATTGGTTCGCTCAGGAGCTGGCAAGCCGGCTGCCCCAGAATACCGAATCAATTTATAGTCCACACCGTCTGAGCGATAGATATAAGAATTATTAGAATCTGGGTCGCTTGGCATTTGTGGCATACTCGGCGCAAGCGCTGGTACAATACCGGGTATGAAATTAGCAGCCTGGGAAAATCCGACCCACAAGCTGCTGCCCGAATTAGGGTACGAACCGTTAGCAGCATAGTACATTTGAATCAAGTTGTTTAAACTGCTCATATCTGACTGCTCGCGCGCATATTTGGCGCGGTCTTGAATACCACTATATGCCACGATAGTAATAGCGGCCAAAATACCGATAACTACAATAACTATAAGTAGTTCAACAATAGTAAAACCGTGTTGTTTGGTTGGCGGCTTGGGCATGCTTGTAATATAGCACCCCCCCCCCGCAAGCGCAAGCGGTATGTCCCTGTATGCTACAGCTTGACGTATTGCGCCAGCCTATGATTCTTCCGGCTCTTATTTAATAACGTTCTTTACGTATGTGTTGGCAGCGTACATCCCGAATTCATAGTTCAAGGTAGTATTTGGTTACTAATCTCCATAGCTTAATAATAGACTTCCTTCCTCTGTCTTTTCATTATACGGGGTGAACGAACCGCATCAAGGTCGTTCGTCCCATTGGTAAACGTCAAGGGGCGCTCCAGCTTGACCCTGTTCGTCGCAGCCCGTCGCCTCTAGACAGAGAGGCAGAAAGCCCTCTCAGAATGTAAAGGAGGGTTTCATGGAAACTCAAGTTAGTGATATAGCAAAGATAAACGACAGATTCCGGGGGATGTGTCTTAACGTGTTCTACACAAGTGGTATACGTGATGGGATTATGGATCTCATCGAGCTTTCCCGAAGAATAGAAAGCTTCAGTAAATTTACTGAAGATAATGATCCGCACGGAGAGCATGATTTCGGCTCGTTGAGCTTTGAGGGGCAGAAAGTATTCTGGAAAATAGATTACTACGACAAGCAGTTGCAGTACTGGTGTGATCCGCTCAGTCCGGATTGTAACCGAACCTTAACGGTGATGTTAGCCGAGGAGTATTAAAGATAGGCCCGGAAGTCATGCGTGGCTTCCGGGCTTTTTAATGTTGCTGACAGAAATTTAGCTATTACGCTATACTTCTTCCCAGATCTCACTTGTGATGCCGTCTTTTTTGATTTTATCGATGAGTGTTAGCCTGACAATAAGCTCGTTTTCGTCGTCATCTTCAAGCAGCAAGCGCAGCCTTCGCTTGGCATACAGCAAGTCTGCCGTACTCGAGAAAGCAAGCAGCGCGACTAGGTTCGAAGCGTCTGCTTTTTTATCTTTCAAATATTCCACATATTCACTCAGTCTTTTTCTCACCTGATAGCGCGGCAGTAAAGCGTCGAATAACTCCATGACGTATGTAGTGTTAGAGTTACTGTCATCTTTCGTAAAATACAGGTGAGGCTTCAGTTCGCCTAGAAGTGGGTTATACGTCGAATCGAGGTCAGAGTAATCAGCTTCTGTTACATACGCATACCGTAGGCTTTGGCTGGTCTTTGCTTTATCGTCTAGAGCTATGCAACAATCTGCGATTAACAGGCATCTGCTGATATATGACTGCTTTCGTCCGGCTTCCTTGTAGCGCTTGCGTAGTTCAAGTGTCGGGTAATCGCCTGTCGTCTTTAGATACCGTATGCCGGCAAGTCCGATATAATATATTGCTGGTTTTGTTTTAGCCGCAAAATCATCCCCGTCATATATCCACAGTACGTACTGTTTTTCTCTTAGGTCTTTAAGCCAAGTAATAATACGCCTTTTGTCTTTGTGTTGTAGTAGTGTTTGAATTTGTTTTCTGTCTAAGAATCTATGTCTATATAGAAGGCGTATTATTTGTTGTTGCTTATTGGTGATTGTAGGTAGTGTCATATGAGTAGTGTCGCTATGGTTGTTGTGTAGTTTTGTGGTTTTGGTAGTTGAGCAATGTACTATTATGCCTATCCCCACCTACTCCGTTTATTTAATAGGTACAGGATACGATATATTCACTATATCACCTTAAGAATACTAGTAAAGTGTCACCGCCCATGGGGACAATCTTAAACACAATGAGAATAGGGCAGTTATCCACAGTCTTAGCCCTAAAATAGTAAGATTACCCCTTGTAACTATACAAGCGTGTATAGTATACTATACGCAGACGTATAGATAACAGGGGTAGTAATACATGGCACGAACAAAAGGCTCAAAGAACAAAAACTCGGCAGAAGTGCCGATGTATACCTCCTTACCTACCGAAGAGAAGCTTTTCGTTCTCGCCAATCTTATCATTGATCGTATTATTGAAGACCAGCAAACTGGTGGTAAATTATTAAGGCAAGTAGTGGAGCAAGGCGATGCTAGATTACGTAGTACCTGAAAATGCGGTAGCTGCTATTCGCGTTTCATCCGTGCGTCAAGGTACGGATGGAGATTCGCCCGAGGCACAGAAAGAACAAATTGCCAGCTTTGCAAAGCTACACAATATCAACCTCAAAGAAACATTTGTATTTCTCGAATCCGCTTCTAAAGATAACCAGCCAATGCAGCAAGCTATCAACTACTGCAAAGACCCGAAGAATGATGTTCAGCTGTTCATTATTAAATCGATTGACCGCTTTACAAGAGGTGGTGCTACGCCCTATGACCAATTAAAAATGCAACTCGAGAAGTACGGTGTGAAGCTCGTTGATATCTACGGCGTAATCAGTCAGCAAAAAGTGAATACGCTGGAGCACTTAAGGGTAAAATATCGCTGGAGCGAATACTCGCCAAGTCAAAAGATGGAATTCCTAGAAGCCGAACGTGCCAAAGATGAGTTACGTGACATCATGAGTCGCATGATCGGTGCTGAAGTTCGATACACCCGTATGGGTTACTGGATGCGGGGTGCCCCATTTGGCTACTCAAGCCGTCGCGTCGAGACGAGTAACGGCAAACGCCTCGTGCTCGTTCGTCTTCCGGAAGAAGCATACTTTATTGAGAAGATGTTTGAGCTACGTATCCAGGGCAATTTAAGTGATCAGCAAATCGTTGATGAGATAAATAGGCTCGGGTATGTATCACGTACCTATAACCGACGCGCTAATACTGACAAAACCCAGATAACTGCCCGTATGGGTAATAACAAGCTTAGTTTAAAGCGATTCTGGCTCTATATTGCTAATCCTATCTATGCCGGCGTTATACACGAGAAGTGGACTGAAGATCAGCCAGTTAAAGCGCAGTTCGAAGGTTTAATCACCTTCGCTGCCTTTAACGCCGCTAACCATGGCAAACTGACGCTAGACGAACAAGATGGCGTCGTGACAATCACTAAACGTGATACTCCTGAGTTCCAACTTCGCAAAGGATCGCATAGTGCAGAATACCCGTATCGTAAGGCCGTTACTTGCCCTATCTGCAAACGTCCGTTTTTCGGCAGTGCCGCTAAAGGCCGTTACCAGTATTACCCTGGCTATCACTGCAACAAACGCGGTCATCATTTCCGTGTTCCCAAAGCAAAACTTGAAGATGCCGTTGAAAACCTCGTTAACCATGTCACGTTTGCCGACGACCATATTGAAGACATCATGCAGGCTCTTGAGACCGTCTGGCAGACGCGGCATAAGGACGACGGTAAAGACGAGGCTGCAATTGAAACACGCTTAACCACACTGAGAGCTCAGGCTTTAGCTACGGTCGATAAGATAAAGCTTTTGAGCAGCCAAACAGTCATTAAGTATATGGAGGAGGACCTCATGAAAATCGAACAACAAATCGAAGAACTCATTAGCGAAAAGGAGCGCAAAAACGCTGAGCAACCAATCAGTTTTGACGTCGTTAAGAAATACGCCAAATACTTTCTCCAACACATTGATCAACTGATCATGCAACAGATTGATCCAGTTAAAAGAGCTGACTTTTTCGGGGTAATTTTTGACACAACGCCAACCTATGATGAAATTGCTTCTGTAACCAGCGACGGACCGAATAATTTTTGGGATTTAACAGGGATAAATGAGTTATTCAAGATAAAAAAAGATCGACCAATACTTGATCAATCCTTGTTGGTGCGGGTGAAGAGACTCTAACTCTCGACCTCTTCCTTGGCAAGGAAGCGCTCTAAACAACTGAGCTACACCCGCGTACCTGGAAAAATTATAGGGAATAACGGGGTAAATTGCAAGAGCTATGGCTCCTCCCATCAGGCGGTCGCTTTGCTCCCTATATCCGCTCGGTTGTAAAGATAAGCAAGCTAATCTTTACCGCCCGTCGCTTCATGCACTGGGGACGATTTTGTTTCACAAAAGTCCCCAATTCAAGCCTGAGAAAAAGCGGTCCAAATAAAAAATCCAATCACGATGGATTAGATTTTTTATTTGGTGGCTCCTCCCAGACTTGAACTGGGGACACAAGGCTCTTCAGGCCTCTGCTCTACCAACTGAGCTAAAGAGCCACATTGGTTATCGCTATTATACAACGGGTGATGCACATATAGTTACATCGGCGCCTCTGCTCTACACTTTTTACTCGTGACCCTCCGGGTCAACGAGCTGAAGAGCCACATTGGACGCACCACTGTTTATAGCCCTATTATTTTACTAGAGTTGCACCAATTCAACAAGCCGTTTACTTGTTTAGCATTTTGCTGACAGTTTCGGTCAGCTCGGCTGGCAAGACAAATAGCGTCTTCTGGCTAGGTTCAACCGCAATCTTCTCTAAAGTTTGAAGCGTACGGATACTAATACCACCGGTTGCCTTCGATAATATGCCCGCTGCAGCCGCCACAGCGGTCGCAGCGGCCTTTTCGCCCTCAGCAGTGATAATGACGGCTCGGCGCTCACGCTCGGCCTCTGCTTGCTTGGCCATGGCTCGTTTCATATCTTGTGGTAACTCAATATTCTGAATCTTCACGCTTTCAACGTCAATTCCCCACTTTTCAGTCTGAACATCGACAATCTCTTTAATCTGAGCACTGACCTCTTCGCGCTTGCCAAGTAGCGAGTCAAGCTCGACGTTACCGGTCACATCGCGTAGTGCCGCCTGAGCAAACTGGCTGCTGGCGTAAATATAGTTTGCAACTTCAAAAACAGCCTTTTCAGAATCCTTAACCTTAAAATAGACAACCGCGTCAACATTAACCGTCACGTTATCCTTGGTAATCACCTCTTGTTTTGGAATATCAATCGTATTGGTACGAATATCGACGCGAATCATACGCTGAAAAATTGGCACAATAATCTGCAGACCTGGCTGACGCATACCAGTAAACTTACCCAGCGTCAAAACGACGCCACGCTCGTACTGGTTAACGACCTTCAGTCCGCCCAATATATAGATAATAACGATGATAAGTAAGTAGTACAGCACAATGCGCCTCCTTTGTTTGTACTTCTATTGTAGCACTACTGGGCCAAGGAAATTAAGCGTTCAATCAGTTGACCATAAGCCAAACCGTTCGCCTGCCATAATTTAGGATACATACTGATATTAGTAAAGCCAGGTATCGTATTAACTTCGTTGACATAAAGAATACCGTCATCGGCTAAGAAAAAGTCGACTCTAGACATACCGCTACAGCCTAATAATTCATAGACATTTGCCGCCGCGTTTCGAACCATCAAAGCAGTATTGTCATCAAGTGGTGCCGGTACCAATGACTGCGAGCTAGACGAACTGGCGTATTTGGCATCATAGCTGTAAAAATCATCACCTGGTATAATTTCGCCGACAGCACTAGCCTGATGATCGGGTGGATTGCCCAGCATTGCGACTTCCAGTTCACGGCCGCTAATTCCCTTTTCGATTAGAACGACCTCATCGTGACGATGCGCCTCAGCTAAAGCATCGATAAATTCTTGCTGGTTACGAACCTTACTGACGCCAACCGAGCTACCAGCTCGTGACGGCTTAACAAAAATCGGACTACCCAGATGCTGAGTAACAGTCTGAAAATCAGGCAGCGGTGCACCTGAGCGGTGTGATTCATATGGCGAAACCGCAATACCATGTGACTCAAGAATTTCTTTAGTAGCCAACTTATCCATGCAAATGCTGCTGGATGTCATATCGCAACCGACAATCGGAATATGCAACAGCTGCGCCAAGCCCTGAATACTGCCATCCTCGCCATTTTTACCATGCAAGATCGGTAAAATAACGTCTGGTTTAATCGATTTATTGTCAGGTGTCGTCCTAAATTCGCCGGAACCTAGTGCTGGCACAAGCTGCTGCGCTGTATCAGTTACGATATCTTCAACGATATTGTCGATTAGCCACCAAACACCAGATTTATCGATATAGGCCAAAATAACTTCAAATTTATCGTTATCAATTGCGGCGTAAACGTTGCGCGCCGATAACACGGACACCTCGTGTTCGGATGACTCACCACCGAATACTAGTAGTATGGTTTTTCGATTCATATTGTAGGTCTAGCATACAGGGTATAATAGAGCTATGCAACGAATCCCCTTGGCGGAGCGCATGCGCCCAACGACATTAGACGATGTTATTGGCCAGACCCATTTGTTGGGTGATGGCGAGATTTTGCGTCAAATCGTTAAGAATAAAGAGCCAGTTAGCCTGATACTTTGGGGACCGCCGGGCAGCGGCAAGACCACCTTGGCGCGGATTATTGCTGATGAAGTTCAGGCCGAATTTATCGAGCTATCAGCCGTTACGAGTGGTAAAAAAGACGTCGAAAAAGTTATCGAACATGCCCGCCAAAACTGGAACCTGCAGCTACGGACGATTTTGTTTGTTGATGAGATTCACCGCTTTAATAAAGCCCAGCAAGATGCCTTTTTGCCACACGTCGAGTCCGGTTTAATTACTCTAATTGGAGCCACGACCGAAAACCCAAGTTTTGAAATTATCAACCCGCTGTTGTCACGCAGTCGCGTTTTGGTACTAGAGCCACTGCAAAAAGGCGAGATTATAACTATCCTTAAACATGCGCTTAAGATTGAAAAAGCCACCAAACGCGTTAACCAAGCCGCGCTTGATTATTTGGCTGAATTATCCGGTGGCGATGCCCGGGTGGCGCTTGGCAACCTGGAATTAGCGCTTAGCATGGAGCAAAAAGTTACACCGGAAGTCGTCAAAGTCGCAGCTCAAAAACGCGTACCCGGCTACGACAAAAAAGGTGAAATGCATTACAACGTCATTAGCGCTTTTATCAAAAGCATGCGTGGCAGCAATGTTGATGCGACACTTTATTACCTAGCACGCATGATTGATGCTGGCGAAGATGCCAAATTCATCGCCCGCCGCATGGTGATTTTTGCCAGTGAAGACATTGGCCTGGCTGGCAACGGCGCCTTGGGATTAGCCTTAAACGCCTTTCAAGCCGTCGAACGAGTCGGTATGCCCGAATCAAGTTATATTTTGTTTCATGTCGCAACTGCCCTAGCTAAAAGTCAAAAGTCACGTCAAACGACCGACGCCATGCATCGCGCCCAGGCGCTGGCAAAGCAATACCCCGATTCGCCGGTACCGCTCCACCTGCGCAACGCCCCGACTAAACTTATGAAAGACATTGGCTATGGCAAAGATTACAAATGGGAAGCCGACTATAAACCCGGTAAGGGCTTTTTGCCAGACGAAATTAGCAACGAAAAAATCTTTTAATTAGACCGACGAATGGCTTCTTGGTAACGCTCAATGTAATTCTGCGCCATAATGTCAGCTGAAAATTTATCAATCACTGACTGACGACAATCTTCAGGATTAATCTCATCAACCCGCTGCATATACTCTTCAAACTCTTCGACGGAATTTGCCAAAAAGCCATTATAACCATGTTGAATAATCTCGGGCATGGCCCCACGATTCATAGCGACGACTGGCGTACCACTGGCCAGGGCCTCGATAACTGCCATACCAAACGGCTCTTCCCAATCAATTGGAAAAAGTAAAGCCTTGGCGTGTGCAATAAAGTTTAACTTGCGTCGACCCTCGATATTACCAACATAGGTAATGCGTGGGCTACGAATCACAAGTGGCAATATTTTATCACTATAATAACGAAAATCGGTCGTATTACGATAATTGCTAAGTGGGTTAGCTAGCTCAAGAATTAACCTGCGATTCGTAGCGATACCAGCGACCGTTCCAGCCATCCTTAAACGATAGCCTAATTTTTGACACAGTTCAGCGGCAACATGCTGCGCCTTTTCTGGCGAAAATCGCGCCAAAGTAATGAAATAGTTATTTTTCTGCTTTTTAAAAATAAAGTGGTTAACGTCGACCGCATTATATACCGCCGGCAAAATCATCGGCTTGAGGTTTTCGGGTGCTGGCGCCATCAATGTATCTGAAATACCAATAATAAATGACCGCTTAGACTGACCGAGCTGTTCCCAGAATAATCGATTATCAGGCAGACCCTGGTTAAGCATCACCTGATTACTAAATGGTGGGCCATGTAGCGTGTGGACAGCTGGCGGCATCGACGGATCGAGCGTTGCCCAGTCAAGTAGCTGCGGACCTAAAAAACCATTATGATCATGGATAATGTCAAACTTACCATCATTTTTAATATAGTTGAGGGCAAACTGCATGTGAGCCGCCAAGATTGGCAGCGACTCATACATCGGGCGGTGAATATCCTTGTATTGTTCTTCGCTATAAAGAACGTGCTGCTTGACGCCGCGATAGCGCTTAGTGCCGCGCACCGTAAAGAGCTCAACGTCGACCGATTTATTCACTAACCCTGTAATAAGACCATCAAGCACAGCTTCTATGCCGCCGTATCCGGTAGGAGGAATGTGCAACCAAGGCGGAGCGATTATTGCAACGCGTAGTTTCGACATGACCCTATTATACTCTCGGTGACAGCCTTAAGCTAATTTGCACAATGCTATACTGTCTATATGGAACCAGCAAGCGGCAATTCAATTGACATTCCAGCAGATCTTTTGCCCTATATTTTTACCGGTGAACGAGTTACTAACATTGAATATGTCAAAAAGGCTGCAACTCAACACACGCCATCAAGCCTGAGCGAACTGTACCGACTCGCACGAGTTGAGATCAGTAAGAGTTTGCAGACATGGAATCCACCACTAGCCTCATTGGCACTTGAGAGCGACACAGAAACATCCAGCCACCTACACCGATATGAGGCCCTATTTGGTCGCGATGCCTTGCGTGTTGCTATTGATCTTTTGGCATTCTATCCTCAACTAACCCGCAAAACAATTATTGCACTAGCCAAGCTTCAAGGTACAAGCTATAACTTGGCGCGCGAAGAAGAGCCCGGTCGAATACCGCACGAGATTCGCAATCCCGATGACCCGATAGCAAAACAACTTAGTAAAGAATTCGGTTGGGGCTGGCCATACTATGGATCGGTTGATGCTACCCCTGAATTTATACGCACATTAGTTGCCTATTGCCAGCAAACAGAAGAAGGTTTTGGATTTTTATCGAGTCACTTTACCGACAAAGACGGCCAAGAACGTCAAATTGCCGATGCCCTGATAGACGCCGTAGGTTGGATTATTAACCGTATGGACAAGAATCCGCAGCACTTACTAGAATTTAAAACGCCACTACCCGGTGGTATATTGAATCAGGCGTGGAAGGATTCATGGGATTCATATTTTCATAGTGACGGTACAATCGCCAATCATGATAAGGGCGTTGCGTCAATCGAGGTGCAAAGAGTGGTCTATGATGCCCTACTTGATGCTGCTGAAATATACGATGATGCGCTAGGTAAGAGTAGCGAAGCGAATGCGTTAAGACAGCGCGCCAACGAATTAAAACAGACTATCCTGGATGTATTTTGGACTGATGATAAAGGTGGCTACTTTGTCATCGGCACCGACCGCGATGATAATGGTAATTTACGACAACTAAAAATTCGCACTTCTAATATGGGCCACTTACTCCATTCTCGCCTACTAGAAGGTAATGATACTGCGCTTGTCGAGATGCGCGAAGCTATTATTAGGCAGCTTTTTTCACCAGAAATGCTAGGCGGCAACGGCGTTCGCACATTAGCTACAAATGAGATACGTTACCGACCCGGCGCCTATCATAATGGGAGTATTTGGCTGTGGGATACCTACTTTATTGTCCAGGGGCTCCATCGGCATAACTATCACCTACTTGCCAATGAATTAAGCCAGCGTCTTGAGAAAGTAATCCATCAAACAAAAATGTTTCCTGAATTTGTCCGTGGCGACGACTCACCTAGGGCCTATCTTAATCAGCGTGTCGTCGACGTATGGGATAGTATCAACAACAAATCAAACCGCATCGAGCAGCCGCCGCAAGAGGTGCAGGCCTGGTCAGTAGCGGCCATCATCACGCTGCATCATTATGACGCTAAAAATCATAGCTACTCAAAACCAAGCCAGTTTGAATCTGAAATCATAAAATCAATTAAAGCTTCGGATGATGATCTTCATTAAGTAGCGCCGCTAAGACACCGTTCGTCCAGCCAAAACCGTCCTGTAAAGGATATTCACCGCCACTACCTACCCCGCCGCCATTTGTCACTTTGTACTTTTCAACTAAGCGATGCTGCTCGTTATATATCTTTTTGTTTGTAGCAATCCAGCGTCGCTTAATTTCATCCGCCAGGCTGTGATATCCATAGTTACGCAAGCCCTCAATAACGATCCAATGCAACGGCGCCCAGCCGTTACTACCGTCCCACTGCTGGCCGCTCTCGGTTAAAGTCGTCATCAAACCACCCTCTTTCAGGAAAGACTTTTCAATCATATGCGCCACAGCTGCGGCCTGTTTGGCATCGGCAATTTTAGCGTACAGCGGAAATACACCAGCCAAACTTAAACAGTCAGTCGGAACTTGTTTATGAAAGTTGTAATCGACAAAAAAGTTCTTAACTGGGCTCCAACAGTATTTGTTAATTGCCCGAGCGCGTCGGTCAGCTAGCTTTTTAAATCGATTAAATAATATCGGCTGGTGCAGCACCTGGTAAGCCTCGGCAATCGTCATCTCAAGTTGATAAAGCAGACAGTTCAAGTCGATAGGAATGATATCGGCAGTATGAATCGAGGCAATACCACTGGCACTATTAAACCAGCGAGTACTAAAGTCCCAACCAGATTCAGCGGCAGCACGCAGATGCAGATAAAGCCTTTCTGGATCTCGGGCAGTATCAAGCCCAGCCGTATCGGTATCCTCCCGCAGCGATTCGGGCCGTGGTGTTAATTTATTATCATAGTAGCGATTTAAAAGTGAGCCATCAGACACCTGTACTAACCGGGCGTAAGACTGATATTCACTTTTACCAAGCTTGGATTGGCCGCGCATCCAAAAACGATATTCAGTTAGCAAATATGGCAGGTATTCAATCAAAACCGTCTTGCCCTTGTGACGAGATAATAGTCGGATCATGTGTGAAAAAAATGGCGGCTGCGAACGGCTCAAAAAATAAGTGCGATTGGCAGTCGGAATATGGCCAAATCGACGCATCATGTAGGCAAAGTTTTTAATCATGCCTTCAATCATATCCCAGTCATCATTGGCGGCCAGCCCCAGCATGATAAAATAGCTATCCCAATAAAACTGCTCGTTAAAGCGACCGCCTGGGACGATATATTTATATGGAAGCGCCAACAATGATCCGCGGTCAAGACGATTACGACGCTCCAGGTGATGCCATAATGCAACTATATGTTCCTCGATACCACGGCCGCCATTGATATAGGGCTCAGCTTGGTGAATCTTTTTTTCGGTAAAATTATTAGAGATAAAACTCTGTAAGTCAAAATCTGGCTTATTTTTTTCACTTAAATAGGCTTGTCGTAATTGTTTTGGGCGAAGCTTTGGCACTAAATCGACAAACACTTTCCCATCGCCGTAAATATTGCGTTTTTGGACATCGATAAATAATTCGCCCAAGGCCTCGTCCGGACTACTGTGGGCTCGCACCAGCTGACCGGCTGTTGACACCAATGCTGATTTTATCTTGTCTTTGTCTATAATATTTTTTGGCATTCCTATACTTAGTATAAGGTGCTTAAGCTTTAGGTCAATCAAAAACCCGCTTTTTACAGCGGGTTTTATAATTAGTTTTTGGCAGCGCGCTTGCGCTGGTTGGGGTCAAGGAATCGTTTACGTAAACGAATACTCTTTGGCGTAACTTCTAGAAGCTCATCATCTTCGATAAAGTCGATTGACTGCTCGAGACTTAAGTCGGTGTATGGCGTCAGTTGAATTGCGCCATCACTTGATGAAGTACGCATGTTTGTTAGCTGTTTGCCACGACAGACATTAATGTCCAAGTCGCCTTGACGGTTATAAACACCAACAATCATACCCTGGTAAACAGTTGTACCCGGGCCAACAAACAACTCACCCCGAGCAGCGGCAGCATCAAGTGCGTAAGCAGTTGTCGAGCCAGCTTCGGTAGCAATCAAAGCCCCGTTACGGGTCTGCTGCAGCTTGGCGCCAAGTGGCTGGTAGCCGTGCGGCAGACTGTTCATAATAACAGTACCCTTTGTTGCAGTCAGCAGTAGGTTACGAAGACCAATCATTGCCCGAGTTGGGATGATGTAGGTCGAACGAGTTGTACCGCCACTGGTTTGCTCTTGGCGAATTGGCGTAGCACGGCGAATACCAAGTTCTTGGCTGACGGCACCCAAAAATTCTGGAGCAACTTCAATCAATAACTCTTCGACAGGCTCTTTAATGACGCCATCTTCTTCAATCGTGACGGCTTGCGGTCGACCAACTTCAAACTCGAAGTCTTCCCGACGCAAAGTCTCAATCAAAACCGACAAGTGCAGCTCACCACGACCAGATACCACAAAACCGATACCCTCGTCGCGAACGCGCAGTGACACGTTGGTTTCAAGTTCTTGCTTTAGGCGGTCGCCAATTTGGCGGCTAGTATTGTACTTAGCTTCACGACCCTTTAACGGGCTGGTATTTGGGCCAAGGTACATGCTAATCGTTGGCGGTTCAATATCAATGACTGGCAAAGCCTCTGGGTTTTCTTTATCACAAATCGTCTCGCCGATGTGAGCGTCAGCTACGCCAGTTAAGGCGACAATATCACCGGCACCAGCTTCGGTGATTTCTTCACGGTTTAGACCACGGTAACCAAAAACCTTATCGATTTTGGCATTAATCAGTGAGCCGTCACGCTTTATCAAAACAACCTGCTGAGCTTTTTTGATATTACCGCGTGTAATCCGGCCAATCGCGTATTTACCAAGGAAAGAATCGTACTGCAACGAGGTCACAAGCATCTGGAAGGGCTTGTCAGTCTCGACAGTTGGGGCGGGAATATCATTAATAATCGCTTCGAAAATTGGCGCCAAGTCAGTGTGCTCGGACGGGTTATCTGGCAATTCACGCCACGCTTTACCCTCGCGACCAATGGCGTAATAGACTGGGTAGTGCAACTGACTATCGTCAACGGCAAGTTCCAAAAAGAGGTCTGAAACTTCATCAACAACTTCGTCGATACGACGTGATGGCTTATCAATTTTATTGATAACAACCACTGGCTTTAGGCCAAGTTCAAGTGCTTTTGACAGCACAAACTTTGTTTGTGGCATTGGGCCTTCCTGGGCATCAACAATCAGCAGAACACCGTCGGCCATATTTAGAGTTCGTTCAACTTCACCACTAAAGTCGGCGTGACCTGGGGTGTCAATAATATTAATCTTGTAATCGCCGTGGTAAATCGAGGTTTGCTTGGCAGTAATCGTAATACCGCGCTCGTGCTCCTGGTCACCGCTATCCATGATTAGTTCTTGAGCCATCTCGGCCTGGTTTGACCTGAAAGTGTGACTTTGCTTCAATAATCCATCGACAAGAGTCGTCTTACCGTGGTCAACGTGCGCAATAATAGCGATGTTTCGAATAAATTTTGGGTCTTTCATAAAAATATACCCGTTACGCGGGCTTCCTTATCTGTAATTATAGCAGAAAAATGTCATTCGTTCAAGCGTGATGCATATAAGCACTCCTAGGTAGAAGCTCAAAAATAACATATCCGAATGATAAACCCTAGTCAGCGACAAAATGTTGGTGTATAATCCTTGGGAATGGGCGCTTAGCTCAGTTGGCTAGAGCATCTCGTTTACACCGAGAGGGTCGGGGGTTCGAGCCCCTCAGCGCCCACCATACAAGCAGTCCGTCGGTCACGACGGGCTTTTTGTATTAAGCTTATGCCCTTGATTTTGTGATGATAATCACTTATAATTAGCTTGTAACGTGGAGGTGTTTTAGACAAGATGCGAGCTTGGCTTAATCAACTAACTAATGTCAATAAAATAATTATTTTGCCCGTGTCTTTAATATTTGTCATTTTCGGAATTGCCATCACTCACCCCCAAACCAGCCAGGTTCAACCAATCCAGCCACGCCTAGTCTCAACCTATAGCACAGACAGATCAGGCGTTGAGCTTCAGCAGGCCTACGCTCTACCCGATCCCGTCGACAGCTATACCGGTAATAATTCACAGCAGTCGGTAAATAAAGCAACGACCATTGCCGCATCTACCGGCTCAGCACAAGTGACACATCCGGCGTCAATCAGCAGTAAACCCGCCGCCAAAGCTTTGCCTGTTGCTAAATCTCAACCAGCAGATACAACTGCAGTTCAAAGTGCCCCACCAACAGGTAAGCTTAGTTTGGTCATGAATACCATGAGTCCAAGCATCAGCCTACAAACCAGCAACTAGTTTTTATAAAAATAAAACATCCGATTAAGACCCGATGTTTTATTTTGGTGCGCGAAAGAGGTTTTGGTCACGTCCCGCGACCCCGAAACTTCGCGATTGGCAAACCAGTTGCCATCGGAAGATTTCCCTCAAACCGTCACTGACGGTTTTCGCCTCCACGCGTGGAGGTTCAAACCATTTACATATCAAAAAGGCATGACGGCCAATCGACCATCATGTCTTTTTGGTGCGCGAAAGAGGATTTGAACCTCCACGTCCCTAAGGACACCAGCCCCTCAAGCTGACGCGTCTACCGATTCCGCCATTCGCGCGCACAATGCCGAAGCATTGAAATAGTATAGATTATTTTAAGGAGTTTTGTAAACCGTTCGCGAACCGACCGACCAATACAAGACGTCCTGATAGCGATCATATTGCGACACAAAAATGTTCTTGTCATTATATGACTGGTCATTATAGCTCGAGGCATAGTAAGCAACTGATTGATAAAGACCAACTGCGGGCGCATCTGCTAGCCACTGCTTTGAAAAAGTGATATATTTAGCATTTCGAAGACCCGGCTCAAGCCTTGTTCGTGCGCTAATGAGCGCATCGTCGGCAATGGTATCTGAATAATTTGATAGGTTCAGCCCAAGCGGGTTAGCCTGCGACGAATGCCAATAGGCGTAGACATCTGGGTCGGCCCCAATTGTCAGCTGATAGATTAAGACGTCATAGCCGCGCGATTGCAAGGTCTCTTGGACAGCATTAGTAGAGGTGTCGCTCGGATCAATCACGACTGTATCAATCTTGATACCTAAATCACGCCACTGACCGGCCAAAGTCTCGAGCGCACGTTCATAATCGTCATCTTTGATTGTCACCACCGATAATTTGAGCTGACGACCGTCCTTGACGCGATGACCATTGCTATCCAAATGCCAGCCGGCTTCATCAAGCAGCTTACTGGCATTGGCCTTGTCGTAAGGAGGTGCTGTTGGCACGTCACCAGTCAACTGACCATTAACAAACGGCAAATCAAGATGAGGAATACCAGCAGGCATCTGACTAATAATCGCCGATGTATTTGTACCACTCTGCAGCGCCCGGCGAACGTTCTTGTCCTGTAAGTCACCTTTCGTGGTGTTAAATAGTGCGTAAACACCACTTTTAATTGGTGTTGTTTCGACCTTATATCGTTTTGTGTCAATTTGCTTTGTATCTGATGATGACAAATCGGCTGCAGCGTTAACTTCACCGTTTGATAATGCGCTTAGGATTTGCTCCTGCGTCGAATAAACGTGCAATTGGAAAAATTCAATCTTGGACGCACCACCGTAATAGCTATTGTTTCTTTCCAGCTGAGCGACTTTCATACCGCGACTAGTATCGACGTCCTGCAAAAGTCGCAATTTAAATGGACCACTTCCGACCGGTGAATCGCTAAACATATTTTCACGTAGTGAATTTGGCTCAACTTTTGATAAAACATGCTCGGGGACAACTGGAAATGTCAAGGCGTACGGAAAGGCCGCAATCACCGCTGGCAACGTAAATTGAAGAGTCGTATCATCAACTGCCTTAACACTAATGCGGCTCCAATCCTCGGGATTAGTCGAACGTACGGCTGGGTTTTTTAATAGACCAACCGTAAAGGCCACATCGGTGGTAGTTAATCTGTAGCCATCCTGCCAAGTTGCATCGGGACGTATCTTTATCGTATAAATCTTGCCGGTACTATCAACCGTCATCGATGTAGCTAAATCACCCTTAAGATGTCCGGATGCATCATAAGTAAATAGTCGTGAAAAAAGTAGGCGACTGAGCGATTCTTCGGCGTGTGATGATGCAAATAATGGATCAAGCGTGTTAACCGGTCCCAAATCAGCCTCGGCGTATGTACCGCCAAGCGCGGTCGCCGAAGTCCGATAGCCTTGCTGGTACCACATAACCTGTAGTCCCGTAGCAGCAATCAAAACGCCGACCGTGACACTCCACGCCAAAATATTCCAGCGCACCTCTCGAATATTGCTCCAACGCTTAATGATAAATTTACGGGCATGGCGCAAAGTAACGTCTTCGGCACGACGTACCCGCTTATTAATAACTTTACGATTTACGCGAGTATCCCGAAGCTTTTGCCAACGGTTAGACTCGTCATCATCATTCATAGATGGACCGCCCGTATCCTATTTAGCGGCGGGCAACAAAAGCCCTACCAAAATTGAAAGAATGAAGATAACAGCTAGTACAATCGTTACTTCAAATAAATTCTTATCAAGACCACGACGGGTTGTATACAGCTCACCAGTACTACCAAAGCCAGCACCCAATGAGGCACCGCGTTGTTGCAATAAAATCGAAATAATCATAAGGATCGACGATCCAATAGTAACGGTCTGTAGAATAATGTTTAAATTCACTTTATTGTCTCTCCTACGCCTTATTTGCTTGATGTAATTCAAGTGTGGCGCTTAATATATAGTTTACCAGACTTAGCAGTATTCCGGTTAGGATTGACTCCATAAAAGTCATCGAAATTCCCGGTGTAATTAGTAACGAGATATAGACCATCAGACCGTTGACTACTAATACAAATAGCCCAAGCGTCAATAGAATTGCCGGCAACGACAAGATAACTACAATTGGACGCATCACGCTATTGATAATTGAAAAAACTAACCCGGCAACCAAGAATTCGACAACAACAGCGCTAGTACCAGGATGATCATAGCCGGCACCAAAAATACGCACCGCCACCCAAAGGCCCAACGAGTTTAGCACCCAACGAAACAAGAAAACGACGAACTGTCTCTTCATAATATTAAATCAATTATAGCATAGACGTTGGCAGTGCGCTGCTGAGGTTGGTGTAGCCTTTTTCAGTAATTAATATATTGTCTTCAATCCTCACGCCAATACCCTCTTCGGGAATATAAATTCCCGGCTCAACCGTCAAAACCATTCCTGGCAAAAACTCTGAAAATCGGCCCAGACTATCGTGCACATCAACACCCAGTCCGTGGCCAATCGCATGCGGAAAATACTGACGATATTTTGACTCGTCGCTATCACTGTTAATTAATTTTAGGTCGATTAGTGCCTGCTTCATGATTTGGTCAACCTGCTGGTAATAGTCTGTCATTTTAAGATTAGGTTGCAGTAATTTGATAATCTTACGATGAGCATCCTCAACTGCCGCATGAACTTGCCGATGGCGCTCGGACTGACCGCCAAAAGCATATGAGCGCGATATATCGGCCGCATAACCATCAACCCGCGCCCCAATGTCCATCAATATGACTGAGCCACTTTTTAGTCGATCTTTGTTGGCACCGTAATGCAGCGTGCAGGCATTAGCGCCGCCCGCAACAATCGGATCATAGGCATGACCACGTGCCCCGCTACGTCTGAAAAAATACGAAAACTCCGCTTCGACTTCATATTCATAATGTAAGTCCGGTAGTTTATCGTGAACTAATTTAAACGCATCAATTGTCAGTTTAATTGCCTTTTTAATCGCCCTTATCTCTTCGGGCTGCTTAATAGCACGAAGCTTATCAAGGCCAGGGCGCAGGTCCTGAACGTCATTAAAAATCGTCTGTAGCATGCGCCAGTTCTTTTTAATAGACGGGTTGACCGTAAAATCATAATACTGACCGTAAGGGGGCTCGCCCAGACTATAAACCACGCTGTGTTTTGCAGCCAAATCACGCAGCATACGCATCGCCTCGTCGTGGCCAATCACATGCTCAACGCCGCTAACTGCAATCGCCTCGCCAGTAGATAGGCTACCGTCAAAAATGGCATGTGTCGCCGAAATGTCCGGTGATACTAACCATGATTTATGACGTGAACCGTCGATAATTAGCCACCAATCAGGTGAATCAATACCAGTCAGCCACCAAAAATTAGCCTCTTGCTCAAACGCAAAAGCCGCATCGTTGCCGCGCTGCATCTGAGTATAGCTTGGAATAACGATTAGCGCACCGGTTGTCGATTCGCAGATTTTGTCCCGATTATTTTTATAGAATGATGATTTCACTAAAACCAGTATAGCTAGTCTGTCATTTTTTTGTTAGACCGACGTCTATTGTTCGGCCATGAAAG
>DAIDKB010000018.1 GCA_027451105.1 bacterium | reverse complement strand
TTTGCCAAATCGATGCCAATTGTCGTAATCTTCATGTCGGACGCTCCTTTTCAGTTTGTGGTCTTAAACAACCACTACTTTGGCACTTAGATGCCGTTTTGGGAAGTGGGCGTCCATTCCATTACTTTCGACTATAACTCATCACACTACGCTACCAGCAACTTATTAAGCTCATTCTCCTACTGATTCTTGAAGATTTAACACTCAAAAAGTGTCTCCGAGACTTGGCGGTTCGATGCCTAGAAATTCTCTATAGATTCTGTCTTTATACTCCTTGCCAATCTCGTTGACCGTGGCAACAAATGACTCGTATGTACCAGGACCGCCGAGCTTGTCCCAAAATTCATCACCGATAAGCACGCTGGCATCTTTTTTCATGTTGAACCATCTAGCGGGAAAGCTCCACGCGTATGCTTCTTTTTTACCATATGGGTTGTATGGCAGAG
This sequence comes from bacterium, assembly GCA_027451105.1. Lineage (GTDB taxonomy): Bacteria > Patescibacteriota > Saccharimonadia > Saccharimonadales > Saccharimonadaceae > UBA1547. Next base: position 2,012 of record DAIDKB010000018.1, on the reverse strand, counting down.
CGTAGTATGCTTCATCGACCATGCGTGGTTCCATCGCATATAGCTTTAGGATTTTCTCTTTGCTAACTTTGGTCTGATCGCTGTTAGGCAATGGAGCCTTTATCTCAAAGGCGAACCGCTTCTTGCTCTTCACATCCTCGACATACAGATCACACATAACACGAACAGGAATTTTTTCGCCAGTACCTTCCAGAATATATTTCAATTCAGCATCCCAGTCTGGTCGCACACGCTAGCCATTCTCTACGCCGTGCTCTAACCGGTTGAGAACTTCCGTAATGCGCTGTAGCCGCCCCTCGTTAACCTGCCCATCTATCACATGCCAACGTTCAGACCGGCCAAGCGACGCTGAGGCTACGGCTGCTGCTAGAGATTCCCAGGCTGCCCCGAACGGTGTTACGAACCGACGCTCAAAATGTGCCCCTTTAAATATTTCATCAGGCACAAGCGCGGCATACAGTGGTTTGTCTGCTTTGTGTTTGTCCGGAAGGAACGGGGCCGTCACCAGAACCTTCTCCATGACCCTGTTCATCATGACGGTTATGACCTTGCTAACAGCCTCCTTAATTTTCTCGTCGGCTGCCATTCTTTGTCCCCTTTTTCTGTTTGCGCCATATCAAAACAGATTCATAAAATTCATTTGAGCGTCGGCCAGTGCGGCGATTGACATGCCGCTGCAAGATTGCCTCCTGTTCCAGTCCAACTAATTCAGCAATCTCTGGATATAGATTAGCCTTGTCTCCAACGACAACAATGATTCGACCACCTGGCCGCAAATTTTCTGCCGTGTGTCTAAACACACTGGCAATCTCCTCTTGGTACGATTTTTTTGCGCGAATGCTTGAACCCTTGGCAGCGGCTCCTATCTCTAAATCGCGCTGGTCATGAAGCCCAAGTAGGTGATACGCATAAGCATGTTGTTCGTGATAGTCGATCAGCCCTACATAAGGTGGGCTTGTAATTACCCCGTCGATCTCCGGGAACTTTCCGTTCCTACTATCTGCGTGATGCACTTGAACACTAGCTTTTGTTTTTACCGCTGAAAATGCTTCAACTCGCGCAACCGTATCTAACGCATAGCGCCGAATGAACTTATAAGCATCTGATGTTGGCGAACAGGTGCGAGCATGCTTATAGCAGTGATAAGGTTCCGTTTGTGGCTTCTTGGGAAAGTCGAGATCAAAATGCGTCGTCAAACGCGCGGATCGAGCGGCGCGGGATAGAATTACTTTAAGCAAATCCTGATTGTCATACTCCGAAATTAATCTGCGAAATGCCAATAGTTCTGCCAAAGCTTGTGGTGCAAACCACAATTTTAGGTATTTTCTGGCTTCGTCGTTGAACGCAGCAGTCTTCAAGTCTTGAATGGACAAATCTGGTCCTTGGCCAGATTCCAGTCGCAGAAGTAAATCATTAACCTCCTTTTTAAGCTTTGGAATATTGTAGGAAGCTATCTTCACCTGCGTCAGCAAGACATTGAACGCCGATACGTCGTATCCAATACTGTTGATGCCAAGTTCGTTAGCTTGCACAAGGGTCGTTCCGGAGCCAGAAAACGGGTCCAGCACCACATCGGCAGTCGAAAAATATTTACGTAAGAAAATCTCTACGAGCTGAGGGATATATTTTCCAAGATATGGATGGAGTCTATGGACGTGTTTCGTTCGCTCGCGCTCTCGCAAATCCTGTTCGCGCCAATTTAAATTTAATTCTTCAAGCGGAGTTTTCTTACGTACCGTGCTTGCAATTGTATAAGGACGACCATCTTTATAATGATCTACGCGCTTTTCTTCATTCGTTAGAGAATCGTTTTGACGAAGCATTTGTTTACCCAATGTTGTTTCAGTTAGCTGCGTAATTCTGTTTGTCATTTTCTGCTCCTTTGCCCTTACGGGCCTTGTGACGCACCTTTGAAGGTGTCTTCCCTCGCCAATGTTGCTGCCCGGCTTCGGTTCGAGGTTCTGAACCTTACGGCAGACCGTTTCGCGCATACCCTGAACTTGTCTGCTTCT
>DAIDKB010000017.1 GCA_027451105.1 bacterium | reverse complement strand
CAGGAGACAAATACATTGTAACTAAATCAGCACATACTTCTTGTATCTGTAGATGTATGTGGGCATTAAGCGTTCTACCGTCTACCATTGTATGTCTGACATTGTGAGGTTTATGTAACTTGTACCAATTACATCCAATTGCGTTGTACAGCCTAATGTCGTTAATCGTATCTGGTTTAATATCCTTACTCATTGTCTCTACCCCTCTAAGGCTAACTTGTTGTTGCCTATACCTGCATTATCCTGATCTGACTTATCCTGCGTGTTTCGCGTGCAATACGCATACCTGCCATACCATTAACCGCACACGTACACGTAAGGCAAAAAAATAGCACACACTACGCAGGTACGGTAGTGTGTGCTATGTGTGTGCTATGTGTGTGCTATGTGTGTGCTATGTGTGCTACGCGCGAAACACGCGCTCAAACTCTTCTACTGGGTTATGCTCATAACCGTCACTTAGCATAGTACTCGTATACACAGCTATACCGTTTACGATTAGCGTAGTACCGTTAGTGATCTTACTGCGTACCATAACGCAAGGTAACCCTGCGTATTCGAACGCAACATAATTTTTGTAGTACGGATACCGTGCAAGACTATCCTCTGCTGATAAAATACACTGCGGAAACTTTACGACTTTATTGTTGATCTTATAACCATCGTGCAGGTAAGGCGTAATGCCTTGTCTGCAATACTTGTCTAACTTCAAGAGGATACTACACCTTAGCGCCAGGCATTCTCGTACTTCATGGTAGAACCCGTAGAACCCGTCTTCAAACTGTTTTTTTGGCTGTACATATAACTCTACTAACTCTGCGCAAGTCTGTTTGATAGACATTGAGATATTCTCTGCTAAGCTCATATCGTAGTTTGCTAGATAGCATTTAGGTACTCTACTAAAATTGCACGCGAATTCTGCGTACATTCGGATATGGTTAATAGTATCAGGTTTAATGTCGTTACCCATTCGTTTATCCTTAGAAGGCTAACTCGTTGTTGCCTATACCTGCATTATCCTGATATGCCTTGTTCGGTAGTTTTCGCGTACAAACGCCCTAATGAGCTATGCCTATCAACACGCGTATGCACGCGTACACGCGTGGAAAAGGCCACCCTGCCAGCAGGGCGGCCCTATGTGTGTGCTATGTGTGCTATGTGTGCTATGTGTGTGCTTACTCTACGCCAAGTTCCTCCAAGGAGGCCTTTAATCGCTCAATTCGGTATGTGCGCTTCCTGTCAACAGCGTCCTTAGTGACCTCGTGGTAGTACCTACGGAACAAATCCTTATCAACTATTTGCCATGGGCGACCTTTAATCAATGCATCTCTAACTATATAGTCCCCTGGGCACACCAGAACTCGCTTGTCTAACGCCAACACACCGTGATCGCTATATGAACGACCACAATTGCACAAGCCGCCTAATATGGCTATGACCGGCAAGCCGTCTGTGCTTTTTTGCACGATGCCTTCAGGACCATCGCCGACCTGCCACCACTGGTAAGCTTCGTAGCAGTCACCACTACCATACCCCCAGCCATCGTGGCTGGAGTACTCGTAATACTTCACGTCTGCCATCTACCCCTCCTGCCTGGTTTAGCCGCCAGGCTCGGCGTTGGATCGGTTAATCGTGAGCCTTCGACGGCCCTGATTAACCAGTCCCCGATGAATTTTGTATATGCAGGAGGGATTGCTTGCGACAATTCATTACTGGTCATCCAGTCAATCCCCATAACTTGTCGCCAAGCTTCTATTCCAAAAAACTTGACTCCATCTCGGTTACTAGAACCACCGCTGTGTCCATAGACTCCTACAGTCGGCAAACGACGCCCGGTAACGTTGTGACGGCATTCCATACCATCCATACAAATCGGGAACCAGCACTCAAACAACCTGTGCCTGCGTAACTGGTTGCCTTCAGGCGTGCATAGCTCCGGGAACATGCTACCGCACAACGTTACCGGGCAAAGTAAAGGTGCACCCGGAACGTTCTCAATCACAAACGGTTTACCTATCCCTGCCAATAAATCACGGATAGGCCCGACCAAGTCAGGGTATTCCTGTGGATTGTAAGTACCGATAGTCCTGCATACACTGTAACGCTGGCAAGGCGGAGACGCGTGCACTGCGTCAAACTCGTGGCCGTGCAAACGTAAATATTCAAGGGCATCTTCCTGGTGGAATTCAAACGGATAGTGCTTCTGCGGGCTTATGTCAACGCCGACAACATCAAACCCTGCACGGTAGTACCCCATGCCAGCACCACCCGCCCCACAAAACAAATCTAACAGGCGCGGCTTACTTTGTAGCCGCGCCTGATGTGCAAAACGAGCCTGACACATCTGTCTCTCCTGCCTGGGTTAGCCGCCAGGCTCGGCTGTGGAAAATCAGTAATCCCAAGCCCTGGTGATGGCAACGGTGCCATCCGGATGGGCCGTGTAAACGTCCCAGCCGAGGCCGCGCTCCTGGGTCTCATCGGTGTCTTCCCCGACGCAAACTCTTTTGCACTCAACCGGCTTGCCGGTCGAGATCGCGGAGGCAATCTGCTCCGCGAATTTTGAAGCCATGGCAGCCTTCTCGGCTTCTTTTCGTGCAACGTGCTGTTCTGCCTGAAACTCTGCGGCGAACTGCAGCAGAGCTGCTTGCTGCTCTGCGTTTAGCATTAGGATTATTTGGCCCGTGTCGCCCAGCCTCACCATCCTGACAGTGTCCGGGGCTGCAGCCAGTATTTGCTTTCGCAGCGACGGGTAAAGCACATCAATATGGCACCCGGTCGCTACTACAGCTTTCTCCTCAAATGAGAAGCCAGCTGCTGTCCATTTCACGTTGTTGCCCTCGGTTTCTACGAACACGCCCGGCTTCACTTCTAGCTTCATTTCAATCCTCCTCTAGCCTGGATTAGCCGCCAGGCTCGGCT
>DAIDKB010000016.1 GCA_027451105.1 bacterium | reverse complement strand
GACCAAAAACGCGACATGGAATGGGTGACACCAGAGGACATTGCCGATGGTAACCCGATGGGCTTTCCGGGCTGGCACCTCGAATGTTCGGCCATTGCCATGTCAATATTAGGCGAGACGCTTGATATTCACACCGGTGGTATTGATCATATTCCGGTTCATCACACTAACGAAATTGCTCAGTCCGAATCAGCTACTGGTAAGCGTTTTAGCAATTTTTGGCTGCACAATAATCACTTAAAAGTTAATGGTACTAAGATTAGTAAATCGCTAGGCAACGGTTATACCTTGGATGACTTAGCCGATGAAGGCTATAGCCCCGACGACTTTCGTATGTTTGCCCTGCAGACTCATTACCGTAGTGAGGGTAACTTTACATTCGAAAATATTGCTAGCGCTAAAAACCGCTTGCACAACTGGCGTAACATTGCCGCCTTGCGCCATCAGACACACGACACGCTGCGTGACGATGATGATAAATGCACCGACGACCGATCTGTTTCATTGTATGCCGCCGCTCAAGCCGTTCTGGCGGCTCTAAATGAGGACCTTAACACGCCGGCCGCCTTGGCGATTATCGATGATGCTTTCTCAAAGCTGACACACACCCGCTTGGATGATATTCATCAGCACGCCTTTGTTCAATTACTGGAAACTATTGATGAATTACTTGGCTTAAAATTAATCAGCAGCACACCAGACATATCTGACGACATCAAGATGTTGATCTTGCAGCGCCAACAGTCTCGCGAGCATCAAGACTGGCAAACCTCGGATAACTTGCGCAAAGAAATCGAAAAGAGCGGCATCACCGTACGCGACACCGCTCATGGCCCAATTTGGGAATATATCTAGACTAGTTTAACTAATTTTTCTTTTGCTAGGGCGCGACGACTTTTTTTGTTGCCCTTACGAGCAATATATTCGTCAATCAAAATCTTCAGTGAGCCGGCAATCGGTATTGAAATAATACCACCAGCAATGCCAAAGAGGTAAATACCAATAATAACAGCGATTAAAATAGCCAAGGCCGACAAGTCCAGCTTCTTAGACTGAATCTTTGGAACGATATAGTTACTCTCAATTTGCATGTAAATCACAAACAAGACAAAGAAGACAAGCGCCGCCGTAGCATCATTAAATAGCAGCACCAAGCTTATGATCAACATTCCAATCATCTCACCAAACATTGGGATTAACGACAGTATAAAGATAATAGCGGCAGATGGAATTGCGAAATTGGCCGGCACATTAAAGGCCATACTTAACATAAATATCGTCAAACCAGCCACAAGCCCGGCAATTGCCGATACCGATAGTTGACCTGTAACATAGCCGGTCACAACCGAGTACATGCGATGCAGTACCGACTGGTGATAGTCCATTCGATCTTCGTCAACATACAAGCTCCACAGTCGCCTTAACCAGACTGGACCTTCGACCAACATAAAGAAAGATAAAGCCAAAACCATAATGACCGTCGTTACACCATAAAAGAACGAACCAATACCCGACAAGAGGTTAGAGCCGACCGCACCTGCCATTGACGAGGCGCTGTCTTTGATTGAATTTACCAGGCTATCAACTTGTGGCTGTAAGTTATAGTTATCAATAAATGCGCTCAAGCCCTTGTATTGTTCGGTTGCGCTATTTACAAGACCAGGAATAGTCTCGGCGACCTTTGCGGTTTGCTGGACAATTGGTGGAACCACCAAAAACAAGAAAGCGCCAAGCGCCAAAACGACAGCGACGTAGGCTAGCGCCGTACCGCCAACACGACTTTTGCCTGGCAACATCCGAGCCAAGCGGCTTACCGGTGGGTTAAGAACTAGAGCCAAAAAGATAGCTGAGGCGATAATAATTAGCGCCGTTCGAGCACTATAAATTATGAAGGCGGCAGCGACAAAGCCAATCACAACCAGCCAAAACCTTACAAAAGTCCGTGTATCGATATCGAGTTTTATCTTCATGTTGCGTATTATACACTGCGTGGCAAGGATTTGACACCTTAGCCCTACAAGACACTTCTACATGAAATATAGCGAGAAGGTAACAACCAACCCTTTTGACAATCTTAGCTATACAAAGTATAATATTTAGCATGAATAATAAAACATTAATCGGCTGCATTGACACCGCTACTGAAATAATCGGCGATAAATGGACGCCACGCTTGCTGCGTTTCTTTGTTAACGAAAAGACTGTGCGATTTTGCCGTCTGCAAGATTCCGTAAACGGTATTAACCCCCGGACCCTATCGGCTCGACTTGATCGATTAGAGAATGAAGGTATCATCGTCAAGCTAGTTAATGCCGGTTCGTCCCGCTGCGAGTATAGTTTGACCGAAAAGGGCAAAGATTTATTGCCAATTTTGATTGATATGGAATCGTGGAGCAATAAATACACAACTGTAAGTCAATAAATTCCAAGCAAGCCCTCAGCTTCAAGGTATAAGGTAAATATATGAGAGTACTAGTAATCGAAGATGATCATAAGATAGCAAATGCCCTTAAAAAGGCTTTAGAGCAAGAAAAGTACGCCGTTGACGTATCTTACGACGGTGATGATGGCTACGCAATGGCGACGACCGAGCCTTACGATGTCGCGATTGTTGACCGGATGATACCTGGTGAGTACAACGGTTTGCAGATTGTCCAGGCAATGCGTCAAGCAAAAATCCACACACCAGTGCTTTTACTAACAGCGCTTGGCAGTATTCGTGACCGCACCAAAGGCCTTGATAGCGGCGCCGATGATTACCTCGTCAAACCGTTTGCCCTCGAGGAGTTACTTGCTCGCGTCCGCGCCCTGATTAGACGACCAGCCGAACAACAAGCTACCGTTTTGCAATACAAAGACCTATCGATGGACACTAACAATTTTGTCGTTAAACGTGCCGATAAGACGATTAACCTAACTAGTCGCGAATTTTCACTACTTGAATACTTAATGCGCAACCCCGAAAGAACCGTCACTAAGGATGCGATTATTAGTCACGTCTGGAATTATGACGCCGATATTTTACCAAACACCGTCGAAGTATATATTAAATACCTACGCGGCAAAATCGACGCTCCGTTTAAGACTAATCTGATTCATACCATCCGTGGGTTCGGCTACAGGCTAGGCGAGAGTTAAAATGTTTCAATCAGCGACACTCAAGCTAACCGGCTGGTATCTGCTGATTCTGATGGTCATCAGCTTTGTTTTTAGCATTGCGATTTACGAATCAACCTTTAGCGAGGTTAATTTTCGTTTAGAGCGACTGCAAAGTAGTCTCCGTCTTGAACCGGGTTTTATGCCGGACCGCAATAATAGCCTGACCGCCGCTGAAGCTAGCGACGCCTCCGCTCACATTGTCACCGAACTTATTTACGCCAATCTGGTAATCCTAATTTGTGGTGGTTTTTTAAGCTACTATCTAGCCAGACGCACCCTACATCCAATTGAAGAAGCTCATGAGGCCCAGGCTCGTTTCACTAGCGATGCGAGTCACGAGCTGCGCACACCGCTTGCTGCCATGCGTAGCGAAATAGAGGTAGCCTTGCGCGATAAGACTTCGACTAAGGAAGAGCTTGAAGCCGTCCTAAAAAGTAATATCGAAGAGGTCGATAAGCTAACCAGCTTATCCGAGATGCTTTTGAATCTGTCACGACTGGACCACGACAAGCTTGAGCGAACGGCCGTTGATATTTTCGACCTTAGCAAACGCGTGGCTGAAATTTACGACAAATCAAATCACCGAGTAGTCATCAAGGCGGCTAAGCACCCGTTGGTTGACGGTAACGAAGCCGCAATTCATGAACTTATTTCGGTATTAGTCGACAATGCCCTCAAGTATAGCCCCAGTGATTCTAGAGTTTTTATTACGATCTCATCTGGCAATCGACAGGCTAAATTTAGTGTCAAAAACTACGGCTCAGGCATTGAACCCGAGGCTTTGCCGCATATTTTTGACCGTTTTTACCGTGCCGATAATTCACGCGCCAAGCACATCAACAAGGGCTATGGCCTTGGTTTGGCACTTGCGAAAAAGATCGTCGAACTACATAACGGTGAATTAACCGCCACCAGCACACCCGGTAAGACCACTGTCTTTTCAGTTGGCCTTCCACTTATTCAAAGTCGACCAAGCAAAATCTAAGTAAGGGCTTTTATACTCCCGTAGCGTAAGTCACCAACTAACCAAGGAGAATAAAAGCACAATGAATGTCATAACACGAGGTGTTAAGAACTCTTTACGCAGCCCGATGCGCAGCGGAGCAATCATCTTGATGCTCGCCATTAGTATCGGCCTAATTCTAAGCATGCTAGTTGCGCGTAGCAGTGTTGAGTCAAAAATTAACGACGTCAAGGCCACTACCGGTACCAGCATTACTATCAACCCAGCAGGAGTTCAGGGCTTCGCGGGTGGCGGCAATCCGCTAACCAGCGCTCAGGTCGCTACAATAAGCTCAACCACTCACATTGTCAGCGCGACCACCACACTTAGCGACCAAATGGGCGCGTCCGACACCAACCTGACGCCATCTTTGACGCTTGGTAGCTTCGGGGCTCGTCAACAGCGATTCGAATCAAGCTCAAGCACTGAAACGGCACCAAACAACTCGGCGACCGTCAGCCGTCCAGCGCCGACACCGCGCATTGCGGTTACCGGTACGACTAACCCCAACAGCTATGCCACAAACGGCGGTAGTCTAACCATTACAAATGGCGCCACCATCAATGGCTCAAGTAGCGACCTCGTTGCACTTGTTGGCTCATCATTGGCCACTAAAAACAACCTAACAACCGGTAGTACCTTTACGGCCTATGGCAAAACTATAACCGTCAGCGGTATCTACTCAACCGGAAACACCTTCCAAGATAGTGGCGTCATTATGCCACTCGCTACCGTCCAAACCCTAACCGGACAAGCTGGTGACGCCAGTAGCGTTATCGCCAAGGTCGACAGCAGCGAAAACGTTGATGCAACCGTCAGTAATCTAAAAACTGAACTTGGTAGCGATAAAGTCGATATTACCAGTGAAGCTCAACAGGCCGCTTCAAGCGTCTCGTCACTAACAGCCATCTCGGGATTAGCCCTAGCCGGCGTTATCGGTGCAACCATTGCCGGGGCTGTCATCGTCCTGCTAGCCATGGTCATGATCGTCCGTGAACGCCGCCGTGAAATTGGTGTTATCAAAGCCATCGGCGGTACGACCCGAAAAGTAGTTGGCCAATTTGTCACCGAAGCCTTAACGCTCACCATAATTGGCGCTATCATCGGCCTTAGTTTCGGTGTTGTCGCCAGTGGTCCGATGACCAACTCTCTAGTTAGCAGCCAGGCTGCAAGTAACTCTGCCGGCGCTCAATTAGGCGGCGCAGGACCAGTCTTCCGACGCGGCCTTAACCAGCTCAATACCAACCTAACAAAGGTCCAAAGCAGCTTAACCCCACAAGTCTTTGTAGCCTCAATCGGTATAACACTCCTAATCGCTATCATCGGTAGTGCCGTACCAGCCTGGTTTATATCCCGAATCCGACCAGCCGAAGTATTAAGAACAGAATAAGGAGCTAATCGATATGTTATCTGTAAAAAACCTCACAAAATCGTTCCAAAGCCCCAGCGGCACCGTTAAAGCTCTTGCTGGCATCAACATGGATGTCGAAACTGGCCAGTTTGTCAGCATTATCGGTAAGTCGGGAAGTGGCAAGAGTACACTGCTTAGCATGCTCGGCGCTTTAGATATTCCAACTAGTGGCAACATCGAAGTCGATGACCAAGACATAGCCAAGCTATCTAGCGGCAAGCAGACTGCCTACCGTGCCCACAAAATTGGCTTTGTCTTTCAGCAGTATAATTTGATACCAAATTTATCGGCTCTTGAAAATGTTATGCTAGCCCTTGAGTTTGGTGGCGTCAAATCTAGTGAACGCAAGTCACGCGCCAGGCAGCTACTGGCAGATGTCGGCATCGATGAATCACAGCAAGCCCGCAAACCAAGTCGACTGAGCGGTGGCCAGCAGCAACGCGTCAGCATCGCTCGAGCACTAGCCAATAACCCAGCCATCATCCTAGCCGATGAGCCAACCGGAAACCTTGATAGTGAGACTGGTCAAAAAATATTCGACCTGCTTCACAACTTGTCACGTAGCAAAAATACAACAATCATCGCAGTGACTCACGACCTCGATATAGCCGGTAAAACCGACCGAACTTTCCGCCTAAAAGATGGGAAACTAACCACAATTTAGCGAATCACAGTCGTCTCTCAGTTTAATGCGCAACAATGAAAGAGCGTAGATAATCGCAAGCACAAAAAGTAAAAGTTTATGGAGGAGAATAGTATGCAAAATCCTATTAGTAAATCCAGACGCATTATCAGTAAAAAGGGAATGAAGGAACTAAAAAAGTCCATCGCCAGCCTTGAGCACGACATCAAGATGGCCCGCCTAAGCTTGCACGATATCGACAAGACTTCTGGCCACGATGAGTTATTTGAAAGAGTAGAAAAGCTAGCCAATCTTGAGGCACTTGAAGAATCGCTTGAGAACAAGCGCCAGATCTTAGCCTCAGCAGTTCTACTACCATCAAAGCGCGCTCGTCTGCAGGTCGCCATTGGTTCAATCGTCGATCTAATCGATCAGCAGGGACGACTGTTCCGCTATACATTGGTTGACAGTTTTGAGGCTAACCCAAGCGACGGTCGAATCTCAATTGCTAGCCCGCTTGGCAGCAATCTAGTCGGTAAAACCGTTCAGGACATTATCGAATGGGGCAACGGTATTAAAAACAACCAGCTACGACTAGTCAGGATTATGTAGCGAAGGCCTAGACCTCGCGTTCGACAACGACCGTACATTCAGTAACAAGGGCAGCAATCGCGCCGACAGCCGCAAGGGCTGGCGCAACAACTGCACCGACGACACCAAGCGTCAGCGGCAATTCCATAATGGATTTGCCGTCTTTGTTTTTAATAGTAATGCGGCGAATATTACCTTCATTAATTAGCTGTTTAATCTTGCCGAGTAACTCTTCGCCATTAATCTTAAATTCTTCTTTGCGGTTTTCAGTCATAATTTTCCCCCTTAGATTCTAAATCAATAATAGCACTATTTTAATCTAGTATTATTTAGAGCTAGCGAGCTCAACACCACCGATACCGAGCTAAAGGCCATCGCCGTACCAGCTAGCGCCGGGTTAAGCGTCAGTCCTAGGCTGCTAAAGACACCGGCGGCAATCGGTATGCCGGCCGCGTTATAGATAAAGGCCCAAAACAGATTAAGCTTAATTCGCCCAAAGGTCTTTTGGCTCAACACCAAAGCCTGAAAAGCGTCCATCAGGTCATTCTTAACAAGCACAATCCCACCAGCTTCAATCGCTACATCAGTGCCAGAGCCCATCGCAATACCCAAATCAGCCTGGGCAAGGGCGGGAGCATCATTAATGCCATCACCAACGAATGCCACCTGACTATCAGCCTGCAAACGCTTCACGTGGTCGGCCTTATCGCCCGGCATCACACCAGCGATAAACTCATCGACACCAACCTGAGATGCAATCGCTTGGGCCGTACCAGCGTTATCACCAGTAATCATGACAACTTTGATGCCTTTAGATTTTAATGCAGAAATCGCCTGAAGTGACGTCTTTTTTGGTTGATCTTGCACAGCCACTAACCCAATCACAGTCGATTTATTACCGACAATAATGATAGTCTTGCCCTGTTTTTCAAGCCGCGCCAAATCATCTTCAAACGCCTGAGTATCGATATTTTGATCCGTAAATAGCGCGCGGCTACCAACATAGACGGTTTCGTCATCTATTAAACCACTAACGCCGCGTCCTGATATAGCCGCAAAATGAGTAACTTTTTGCGTGACAATATTATCATCTGAAGCCGCTTCAGCTATCGCGGTCGCCAAAGGATGCTCGGATAGACTTTCGAGCGCCGCCGCTAGACTTAGGACTTTTTGATGATCGCCAATCACATCAGTTACTACCGGTTTGCCTTCGGTAATCGTACCGGTTTTATCAAGCACGACAGTCTTGATGCCGCGGGCTGACTCTAAAACTTCGCCACTTTTGATTAAAATACCCATGCGTGCGCCACGACCAGTTCCAACCATCAAAGCCGTCGGCGTCGCTATACCCAAGGCACAGGGACAGGCAATAATAATTACCGATACCGCAAACAATAGGGCAGTAATAAAGCTAGCTCCTAAAAATACATACCAAACTGTGAAAGTTAAAATGGCAATAATTAAAACCGTCGGGACAAAAACATTCGCCACTTGATCGACTAGTTTTTGAATTGGCGCCCGACTAGCCTGAGCTCGGCTGACCAAATCAACAATTTGCGCCAGTAATGTATCGGCGCCAACTTTGGTGGCTTCAAATGTAAAACTACCTTGCTTGTTTATCGTCGAGCCAATCACAAAATCACCAACTGTTTTGCTTACGGGCAGGCTTTCACCGGTGACCATTGACTCGTCAATTGTCGAGCCACCACTGACAATGCGGCCATCAACGGCAATCTTTTCACCTGGTTTTACTAAGATAACATCACCGACCACCACCTCACTAATCGCGACTTTAACGGCCTTGTCGCCGCGCATAACCGTAGCGTCCTTGGCTTGTAAGCCCAGTAGCTTTTCGACAGCACTAGAGGCGCGACCTTTGCTAAGCTCCTCAAACCACTGCCCTAATAAAATCAAGACGATTAGCAGAGCCGCAATTTCAAAATAGACATGCAGGCCCGCAACAACGGCATACAAGCTATAAATATAGGCCGTGCCGGTGCCAAGCGCTACCAAGGTGTCCATGTTTGAGGCGTGATTTAAAAGTGACTTATAAGCGCTCACAAAAAACGGTCCGCCGCCAATTACCATTACGCCGGTTGCTAGTATTGTCTCGGTAATCATGCCGCCAGGCAGCATAACCCCAAACATCGTTAGCAACATCGGCACAGCCAGCACAGCACTGATTATCAGACGACGAAAGATACTCATTTGACGATGACTTTTCCAAAGAACATATTCATACCGCAGGCATATTTATATTCACCAGCTTTGGCCGGATCAATCGTCACGCTATGCGGCTGATTAACGGGCAGGCGAGTCCGTACGCCAAAATCTGGTAAAACCACTTCGTCAAAACAAGCTGAGCCATCTTTTCTGACAAAAACTAGTTCGGCCTTCACGCCACGCTCCAGTTCAACCACAGCTGGCTTATAGCCACCGTCGACCGTAATCTCAACCGTTTGCTTGTCACCATCTTTAACCGCAGCCACAGCAACAACTTTGCGTTTACCAAAAAACCACCAAATAATTGCACCGACAACGACTAGCGCAACAACTAAAACTAATGACTTATTCATGAACAACCTCCTGTTTTACATATTTTTCTGGACTTAACTCGAACTTAGTTTTACAGCCCGAGGCGCAAAAGTAATAATCTTTACCCTTAAAATGAGTGTGGTCGCCGGCTTGAGCCTGGCTAATTCGCATCCCACAAACGACATCTTTAACGATTGGATAAAGCCCGTTACTGGATAGCAGAGTGTACTCTTCGGGGCTAGCGTCATGCCGATCGGTCAAAACTTCGCGTATCATGGCCAGCGCTTCTGACATTCGGTTGTCGCTTAGTAGGTAATAAATCGTCTGGCCATCGCGCCTTGCCGTCACAACCTTAGCGTGACGCAATAGGGCTAGGTGTTGCGACAGATTAGATTGCGCCAAGCCCAACATCTCGACCATCTGCGAAACCGACAGCTCGCGACCACTTAAAAGCTGGATAATTTCGAGGCGCTTTTGATTAGCCAAAATCTTAAAGACTTCCTCTTGAAACAAGAATAATTTTTGATACATATTACCATAATAGCAGTTATATTATTATATTCAAATACTTGAATATATATCGTGTAACGTGTATCTTGGTGCTATATGGGTCACCAAAACAGTTTTCAATATTTTGATAAAAAGACACTAGATCTGGGGTATACAACATTATGAGAATCGTCATTCCAATTGAAGGCATGCATTGCCGGTCGTGTGAGATAACTATCAAACAAAACCTTGAAAAAGTACCGCGCGTTATTGCCGCCTCGGCCAGCCTAAAGACTCAATCGGCTACAATCGAAGCCATCTCGCAGCCTAGCCAAGCCGATTTATTAAAGGCCGTTCAGTCCGCCGGCTATAATATCGGCACTGCCAAGCAACCATGGTTTAGCCGTAATCCGGCCGATTACCGCGATTTATGTATCGGGATTTTAATCATTGCCGCGCTCGCCATCGCCTATAACTTATTTGGACTTAGCAGAATAATTACGACCGGTAGCACTGCTAAAGGTGGGATAGGAGTAGCGCTCCTAACTGGACTTGCCGCCGGTGTTTCGACTTGTATGGCCCTAGTCGGCGGTCTAGTCCTGGGCTTATCCGCCAAACACGCCGAAAAACATCCTAAGGCTACACCGCTACAAAAGTTTCGCCCGCACATCTTTTTTAATATCAGCCGAATCGTCTCGTTCTTTATCTTGGGCGGCATTATCGGCACGCTTGGTGCCACTTTTCAACTACAAGGCGCCACACTCGGCATTTTACTGATTATCGTCGGTCTCGTTATGTTTACGCTCGGTCTGCAACTAACAAAAGTAATGCCACGCGTCAGTGCTGGCCGCCTAACATTGCCACCAGCCGTTGCTAACTTTTTAGGTCTAAAAAAGCACACCGATAAAGAGTATAGCCACAAAAGCGCCATCACACTGGGCGCCGTCAGCTTCTTTTTGCCATGCGGCTTTACACAGGTCATGCAACTTTACGCCATCAGTAGCGGCAGCTTCATAACCGGTGCCTTAATTATGAGCATTTTTGCGATTGGGACCGCCCCGGGGCTACTAGGCATTGGCGGCTTAACTTCCATTATCAAAAACAAATCATCCGGCCGATTATTTAAGATAGCCGGTGTCGCCGTTATTGCCATGGCGCTAATCAATATTAGTAACGGTTACAATTTAACAGGTTCCCAGCTACCATCATTTGGCGGCCAAAGTAATTCAGGCGCCGTCAGCAGCACAGTCCAGACCGTCCAGACAACCTTTACGCTGGCGGGCGACATCAGTCCAAAAGAGTTCACCCTTAAAGCGCATACTGCTTATCAATTTATAGTTAATTCCAAAGATGATGGCGAAGGCTGCATGAGTACGATTATGATTCCAGGCCTCTTTAATAAGCCGCTCGTTCTTGAAAAAGACAAGCAACAGATTCTAAGCTTTACCACCGAGGGACCAGGTAGCTACAAAATCACCTGTGCCATGGGAATCAACCGAGGAAGCATAAAAGTCATCTAATAAAATAACCGCCTCATTAAGAAGGCGGCTATTTTAATTTAGAACGGGCCACATCTAGGCGGTAATGCTGAGTAGTGTCCAGCTATTGCCGCGGTTGTCGCTGCGCAGTCGGAAGTTGGCGCTACCATCGGTTAGTGTCAAGATTTCAGCAATTCGACCGCCCTGGCGTACCAGGCAACGCAGACCTGCGTCGATAAAGTCATAGGTCGAACCTTGATACTCGATACGACGAGGATAAACAGCTAGATCCTTCTTAAAGCCCATAGCGGTAACGGTAACCTGTTCATTAATGTTGTTCCGGTTCATAGTTTTTGCCCTCCAAGAGATTTGATATTAAATGCAAATAAGCTGACAACTAGAATTCTGGTCAGCGAACGGATTTGGAGTAAGTAATCCGGATAGAAGCAACATGCCGTTCGAACGTGCTTTGTTTACCGTATTTACCTTATGAACTGTGGCGGACAGCAGTGGCTTCGTGGGAGTAAGTGACTACCAGTTAGCATGCCGGCGCAAGATGACTTCTCGCATAAGTCTGTGGGTGGAAAGGCTTTCACCAGTACTCACATGACTAACTATAATTATATACCTGCCAAGCTATGGCCGTCTAGTGAATATATTGCGAACAGCGACATAATTGTGGCGCCTCGAGGGTCGTTTGCGCACAATTAGTAAAATCAGTAGTTTATAGATAGCATAGATAGGTAAAAGCGGTACAAATAACACCATATTTATGTAATCAACTAGCTTGTAGCCGCGCAAACTAGCCATCAAAACAACGACGCAAATTGCGATAGTGATCAAAGCGGCAATTCCAAAAATACCAGCTTCGTAAGGGCCGGCCAGGCGCCCAATCAAATAATAGCTAACCACCATTAGCAACCCAATTACTGCTGATACAGACAAATAAATCGGTGATAAAGCAAGTTTTACTTGACTGGCCGATACGTCAACGTGTACCTGCTCGGCTAAATACGGACGTGCCTTAAAATCTTTGCCGTCGGCGAGCAATTTACGCCTTACAATCACATGCTGGCGCCGCTTATCACGATTGATTCCGATAACCAGGCCAAGACCGTTAAATAAATACGTTATCGAAGTAGCCGCTTGCAAAAAAGTCTGGCGTGGTCGCAAGTGATTGCGGATTACGAGGGTACTGGCGCGGGTGGAATATAAAACCTGCGATACTAAATCGAAAAATCGGCTGCTTAACCTATCAGTACCATCAATCTGCATCACATAATCACCAGTCACATAACGCCCAGCCAATACCGCCGGTGTTAAGCCACGGCGATATTTGACGATAGTTAGCTTAAGACCAGTTCGTCGTCGATAGGCCTCCAGGCTGCGTTGCGCCCGTGAGCCAGCTGTTTGCTTGACGACGACCACTACCTGCAACTTGGCATAATTAAGAGCCCGCATATGATCCAGTAGCGGCATAATCGTATCAGCCCGTCGGCTAAGAGTGACAATAACAGTAAATGACCGACGTGACCTTTGGCGCGCATCATTTATAAGATACTTATAAACGCGGCCAACCTGTCGGGAATTAATAAAACTAATCACAATTTGGAGGACCGATGTCACAGCGGCTATAAAAATCGGTAGAATAAACCAAGTCATGCGTCAACTCCAGCTAGGCTAAAGTACATCGCTCGGCGAGCCGTGCTCCAGATACCGTCACAAGTCATTAATATTAGCTGCGGCTTATCTGGATGTTCATTCATAATAGTCGTATCGTTTGGCTTAACCAAGGCATCATGGGAATAACTATAGCTAAAAGTGTGTCCATTATCGGTTACTACTTTGGCAACATCACCAACCGCCAAACCAGATAGTGGTGCAAAGACACCGACTCGGTTATGACCATAAATCAAAGTACTGCCCTTATAGTCATTCGGCTGATCGGTATTGCTAGCAAAAAAGGCGGCCGAATCTGATAGTGTCCAGGATCCGGTGTTGCTATCGTAACTACCGGTATTAACAGGTAGCTTCATCCCTAAACGCTCAATTGTCAGCCTAATCGGCGCACCTTGGATGACAGTATGAACCTGGCCAGACATAACCACCGGCCGATAAGCCATTGCCGCCACCGGCCGAGTAGTAAACTGTGAGATAAGCTGACCGACGATAATGACACCAATTACCAAGGCATACATCCCCAGGCTACGCACCATCAGTGGTATTCGGGATGTCATGCTCTTGATTAATTGGTACATCATTTAGTCCTACGCTTTATAGAGAGCGGCCGAATAAGCGGCGCAAGCCAGCCAAGCCTAGCAGGGTAGTTAACAAGCTGCCGCCAGCAATGACAGTCGTGCTAGTGTCGCCAGCCGTATACGGCAAAGCTTTAATTGGCTGAACGGCAGTTGGCGTAGCTGGAGCTGATGGTGTAGTTGGCGCTTCGGTTGAGCCTTTGCCGCCCACACAGCTAGCGTCGGTAGATGGACCAGCCAGGATTCCTTTGAATTCAAGAACGGTCGTACCTTTATTATCAAATTGTGCACCCTTATCGGCCGTAAAGATCACATCAAAGTTTGCAGGGCCAGTTGTGCCGTTGGCTGTACCGCTAGCTGTAGCGTACTGGACATCACTAAAGCTTAATGTTTCGCCGGCCGTACAAGTAGCGGGCAATTTATTGACGGTAGCTGTCGCAGTTTTTAGCTCTGGCGTTGGCGAACATTGGTCACCAGTCAGCGGACCAGCTAGACTTCCGTCAAAAGTTAGAATGTTAGTGCTATTGTTAAACAGGTAACCAGCATAAGCTGTCGCTGTTACATTATAGCTTTTAGGTCCAATCGTACCGTCGGGTGTACCGCTATAAACAGCGTCGGTAATAGGTCCGTAGACCAATTGCTCACCAGATTCACAAGTAGCCGGGATAGTGGTAACACTTGCAGTGGCAACCTTGGCATAATTACAGTCGTTGGCCCACATTGCTTGACCGACCGGTGTCCAGTTTAGGCCAGCTGGATTAATTGGTGTAGGCGGAATAATATCGCCCCATTTTTTATGGCTACTCTTTAGAGCTTGAGCAACCGCTTGGCTACTAGCCAGTGGACCTTTGTGTTGTCCAAAATGATCACTGCCGCCAATCCCATCGATAGCACTAATATCAACCCTCTCCCTAATATACGGATTGGTTACCGAATCGCTCCGATGACAAATTGTATATTTTTGACCGTTATCGTCACCCCAGTTGCTATAACCACTATTAGTTGCATGCGCGCTTGACGACATCGCCACGCCAAGTATCATAAAGGTTGTTAACATTGCCCACATCGAACGTTTAATCTGTACTCTCATATACCTCTCCTATTAAATTTATAAAGACTACTGTTCGTGGATTTTGTTAGTGTTGGAATTAAATAATAGTCTTAAATTTGACATATGTCAATTTATATTTTATAATGTTTATGCTTATAACGACATATTTATGACTATGTTCTATAATGAAGACAGTAGGGGGTAGTGATCATGATATCAAACGAACTTATCATCGACGCATTTGAACGAGTTAAAGAGATTGTTCATCAAGCAACCGAGGAGTTAGATATTGACGAGTTAACCTATCGGCCGACACATATGGCCAACTCTATAGCTTGGCTAATCTGGCATCTAAGTCGAATTCAAGACGATCACATCGCTGACTTAACGGGTGAAAAACAGGTCTGGACGACCGGCTGGTTCGAAAAATTCGACCTGCCTTTTAAAGAGACGGCTACTGGCTATGGTCAAACTTCCGACGAAGTTGCCGCTGTTCAGGTTTCGGCCGAATTACTATGCGATTATTATGACGCTGTTCACGACGCTACGATTGATTACATTAAAACTTTAAAAGAAAAAGACTATAAGAAAATTGTTGACGAACGCTGGACTCCACCAGTCACCTTAGCTACTAGATTAATTAGCGTCATTGCCGACGATTTACAGCACGCTGGTCAAGCTGCCTACGTTCGCGGCCTTTTATGATTAATGTCGAGTGACGCTAAAACCGCCCCCGTCAGATGTTAGACCGGACGGACTAGCCAGGACTTGATTAGAACTATCAACTAGTGTAATTGGCGACACGCCAGCCGAGACTAGATTCATAGCAGCACCGTTTTTAGTGACCGATCCGCCACTAATATTAACTGTCCCGAAATTATCGAGTGGCACCAGTTTGCCGGATGAATACGACGGGTCTTCTTCAATCCATTCTGCGGACGATAAGGTCGAGGCGTAACTAACTGTCGTCTTAAACGCCTGATTAGTCGTTACGTCGGTTGCTATAATCGTCCAGCTACCGCCGCTACCAGACAAAGAAGCGTGAATTAAGTCGCCCGGTGTCACAATTAGTCCAGTCACCATCTGAGCCGCACTTGGCAATAACTCGTAAAATATCACGCTAGTAACCTTACCGCTGGCATCAACTGTATTATCGGTACCAACCTGAATCAGATCACTCGTTGAAACACCACCAATACCAACCCAAGTGGCGTCAGCGGTCGTTGTCGAACCATTACCGGTTGGCTGTGGAACATACCAGGATGCCGAGATTGCGCTAAAACTACCAGATGTCGCCACATAACCAGACCAGTTGGTTGATGTATAGCTAGTTGTAGCGGCTGGGCTTGAGGTCGTCGAAGATGTCGTGCTCGTGCCAGAGGAGGCTGGAGTTGGCGTTAAACTATCAACGCTAGATGAGGGCACCGTAACGATTACCGGCTGAGGCGCAACGGGAGCAATGGCCGGCGAGGGTAGGGGGGCGCTAGAGATAGCCGCAATTGGCTTATCGGTTGGGGCTTTTTGGACAGTTGGCGTAACGATAACGGGCACTTCGGGGGCTGGGTTAGCCCCTAGGGTAATGTGGCTAACGGCTAGCTTATTGGCAGTTAGTAAGATTCCGAATATCAGGACGCCAGCCAATAAAAAAATACCTTGCGAAATGATGTGTGGCAGCGGCGCTTTAAAGCGCTTGATGGCGTCTATAAGGTTATTTATCTTGATCATACTGATTGCCTATACAATCTATATTAGCATTACCAGCATAAAAGGACATTCATCGGGGTCGTTTACTACTGCGAAACCGGATTAAATCATCTAGACTTTTGAGGTACAGTACTTACATCTTTTAGCAGCGATAGGAATTTCACTTAAACATTCAGGACACTTCTTGTCGGTTGGACTTTCGGGAGTCTTGCTGCGCGCCATGCGTTCCTGCAACTTATTGATTGGCTTAACAACCAAAAAGAATATCACCGCAGCAATAACAAGGAACGATATAACAAGATTAATAAAGTCGCCGTATAAGAATTTACTATTGTTGATCGTAAAGGTTAGGGCAGAGAAGTCCGGCTTGCCGCCAATAGCAGCTATAAGAGGCGTAATTAAATCTTTTACCAGGCCGGTAACAACTGCGCCAAAAGCCACACCAATAACCACACCGACCGCCAAATCTACCACGTTGCCCTTCATAATAAATTGCCTGAAGTCTTTTAACATAGCCGAACCTCCACTTGTTAATAATGTAATTATTATAACATTTTTACGGAATGGCTATAGATTGCATTTCTAGTCGAGCGTATGGCTACTGTCGGTTTGGCATTCCAAAATCAGAATGCGCTGCCATTCGTTTATCGTCTTGATGACTAACAAATTGTCCGTGATTTTTATAAGATTTTACAATACCGCTAGCTGTCCAGGTAAATTGATCGCCCGACCGGTCAATTGCGCTTCCTGACATCACGCCATTTGCCGCAATCAACCCTGTCATATTCACATAATAGCCAGCATCTTGACCCGTATAAAGAATCTTCATAGTGATTTGGCTACCAGTTACCATACCGGTCACCGTCCACTTGAAAGCGGGATTGGCCGAATAGGTACCATAGCCGCTAAATACGCCGGTGTATGGATTATAAGAGCTAATCGTAATATTATGCGGTACGCAACTACTGCAGCTAAAATCAATGACGTAGTTGCCAATCAGGTTCCAGGCTGCAACCCGCTGAACAGCCCTATTGGCAGGCGGCGCAACCGCCGTTGTAATAGTTGGTAGTGTCGCAAAGGCAAATATAAGTCCAAGTAGAGCGAATAACTTCTTCATGAAACAATCCTCCTCTTTTACTGTACTTATTATTATAAAGCTATAGCATGAATCTGTATACTCAGTCGGTAATATAGCCTCATGAGACCCAGGCTATAACCGATGCGCTAAATGCTTAATTTCCGTAACAGAAAACAGTCATGATCAAAGATGCGGGGCGTACAGCCAGACTACCGAAGCAATCTGCATCGCGACACGCCACCTCAAGTCCGATTGACAGCTTATTCCGCGGCAGTCATCCATTTTTTGCGACCGTGAGCGCCCAGGATCCGCCCAGAGAACAACTCATCCCGACCCGACACCGATTCGGATTCGAACCGTCGTTGCTCATTAGAACCAATCTAAGGTATAATGTTCAAAGATTATAAGCCTAACGGAGTATCAGCAAGTGACGGAGCGAACATGGATTGAAGAAACCCCAGCCAAAGTAGGGGAAGTAGTAACCGTCAAGGGATGGGTACATGCTCGTCGTGATCACGGCAAGCTAATCTTTATTGATGTTCGTGACCGCACCGGCTACCTTCAGGCCGTAGCCGTCGGCAGTGACGCCGAGGTGTTCGAGACAGCGTCCGAGCTCCGTAGCGAGTACGTCGTATCAATCACTGGCGAGATAAAGGCGCGTGGCGAAAGGCAAGTCAACACCGATACGCCAACTGGCGCCGTCGAGCTTAAGATTCAAGACATTACAATCCTAAATACTTCCGAAACCCCTGTGTTTGAAATTGAAAAAGCACCGGAAGCCAGTGAAGAGCTTCGCATGAAGTACCGTTATCTCGATATGCGCTCTGAGCGAATGAAGCAAAATATCCGCAAACGCCACAAAGTCGTGAAGCATATCCGTGACTATCTTATTGACCAACGATTCTGGGAAGTTGAAACTCCGTACCTAACCAAGGGAACTCCCGAAGGCGCCCGTGAGTTTGTCGTACCAGCACGTTTGCAGCCCGGCAATCACTTTGTACTACCTCAGTCACCACAACAGTTTAAACAGCTATTGATGGCTGGTGGTGTCGAGCGTTACTTCCAAATTGCTCGTTGTTTTAGAGACGAAGATGCTCGCGGTGACCGCCAAGCCGAATTTACCCAGGTCGACATGGAATTAAGCTTTGTCGATAAAGAAGAAATAATGCAGCTTAACGAAGCTCTGCTGATTGATATTGTCACAAAACTTTATCCCGAAAAGCGCATTCAAACTGTGCCGTTTCCTCGCATTTCATACCAAGACGCGATGGAGCAGTACGGCAATGACCGCCCGGACCTACGCGCAGATCCAAATGATCCAAACCTGTTGGCGTTTTGTTGGGTTGTCGATTTTCCAATGTTTGAAGAAGTTGACCACAAAGCTCACCCTGAAAACAAAGCCGACTGGACCTTTACGCACAACCCATTCAGCTCACCAGTTGACGCAGGTCTAGAATCTTTACGCAACAAGGAAAATATCGGCGAGATCATCTCGACACAATACGACATTGTTCTAAACGGTTATGAAATTGGTGGCGGTAGTATTCGTACGCATCAAGCAGCTGACCTTCGCAAGACACTGCAAATCATCGGTTACAGCGACGAAGTGATTGACCGCGACTTTAGCCACATGCTGACAGCCTTTACTTACGGAACACCACCTCACGGTGGTATTGCATGGGGTCTAGAGCGACTCGTTATGCTATTGCAGGGCGAAACGAGCATTCGTGATGTTATGGCCTTTCCAAAGACTGGCGACAGTCGCGACCTGCTGATGGGCGCACCGTCAAAGATTCTTTAGTAAAGTTACGCAACTTTGTTAGTGCCAAAAAGGCGAGATGGAGGGATTCGGTAACGTTCCGCAACCCCGCGAGTTCACGATTGACAATCAATCGCCATCCGAACGTCACTCTTAAAATGCGAAGGCCAGAATCTGGTTCTTACGACTTGGCAATATCCCAAGCTTTCGGCAGCGAGCCTCCCAGCAGCGATGTCGCATATTCGCTAATCTTTTGCAGCTCGCTCAGTTGGTCCTCAAAATTAGCGACAGCGTATTGGCTGATTAACTCATATAGTTCTTTATCTGTTTTCTGAATTCGTGACATTAGTTTCCTTGGTGGCTCAAAATAACCTCCATTGAATCTCAATGATGCCTCCAAAGCATTTTGAATTAATTTATCGGCATACATTAAAAATTCCACATGGCGCCCAGCTAGATGTTCGCGCTGAGCGTCACTATAGAAATCTTCGAGCGAGTAACGAATCATTATCGATTGTATTTCGGTAAGCTCGGTGCGAGAATTGATAGTTAAGTCAGCGTCTTTAATTAATCTTGCAATTGTGTCGTCTGCGGCATAAAGCATTTTTCCACTTGCTAGTATAGACGACACCGTACGATAGACAGACCGCCGCTCTTGTTCGATGTATTGACCAAGCTCATCAATACCACCATAAAGTATCTCAATTGTTACATTTGCCACTGCGTCATATAAAGACTCGCGGCTTAGGTGGGGTACTGCTTTTGTTATGCAATACATATCGACGTCGGAAAACTCGTCGAGGCTGGCATGCGCAGCCGATCCAAACAGCAGCACACCAATCGTATTGTCGTCGTTTTTTAAACGGTTAACTTGCGTTGTTGTGATTCTATTTAGATCTGGTTGAATATTCATGGGTATAATTATAGCTTATATTGTAGGTCGTCCTGGAGGGGTGCGCGTACGCGCACCCCTCCAGGACTTGCTGCCACTAGTGGCAGTTGCTCGGCTGCTGGCAGGTTGCCAGCACCTTGACGGCGGGCATCGGCTTGATCTGGATACCCGACTTCTTCGCAGTGTTCTTCATGGCGTCTCACCCCCTTAAGGGATAGTTATGACAGCTACGCTGATCGCAGCTGCTCAAGAAGAATCCTGGTGGTCATCGTACAGTAGAACTCGCACATACGCGCCAGCTTGTCACTTTGCGTTTCTTGCGCGAACTCTTGGGTGATATGGCAGCCACCTGCGCACTGGCCTTCAATCATACACCCTTTGCACATTTCCATGACACCAGTCTGGTGTGCCTTGACGAAACCGCTGTAAGCTCGATTAGGCCCGATGAAATTCTGAATATCGAGCATATCACCGAGCTGGGTGTTGCTGTAGCCACATCCGTAAATATACCCGGACGGACTCACGCACACACTGTTACCGCGAACTCCTCCGCAGAACGCAACAGGCGTCTCGAGCGTTGGGAAACTGAGATTCTCGGCTGGTCGCGACCAGAATCCGGGCACGTCGACACCCTTCGAGTTGCCATAGCGCTTAATTCGCATCAAGCGCTCGACAATCTCACAGATAGGAATGTCAACCATGCCAATCACATCGACGTCGATGCGCACTTCCGTCATGCCGCGCTCGATCGCCCAGTCGATTACCGACTCATCGAGCACGCCGAAGTTGGCTTCGGTAACCGTGACCGAGAACCCATCAATCGGGTAGTCGGCACGGCTGAGATTGTCGAAACCCTTGACAATCTTGTCGTAGGTTCCGAGGCCAGACTTCGAAAGGCGAACGCTATCGTTTCCTCTACGCGTGCCGTCGAGGCTGGTTGCTACTGCCACGTTGTAATCGCGGAGAGTCGAGGCCACCGATGGCGTTATGAGAGATGCGTTCGTGTTGAGCAGGAATTTAAACTCAAACTCCTGTCCATACGTGGTCAAGCAGTACTGCATGATCTCGTGGATGCGCCTCCATACAATCAGCGGTTCGCCGCCGCCAAAGTTCACAACAGCCCTGCTCTTTCCGTGCTTACGCAGGATGGCCAGGTACGCATCGATGGCCTTCACGCCATTCTCGACGGTCATGAACTTATGCGGATTATCGATCCGCTCAGACATCTCGAGGTTGTTGAAGTGGATGCAGTACGTACAACGGAAGTTGCACGCCTCACTCATGATCAGCTCGAGAAACTCCACGAATGCACCACTGTCGATGTCGTCTTGCCGCTTGCCCATCTCCTGGGCAAGATAGCCACGCTCATCAAAGCCATCAGGAATGACAAAGAGGCACTTTCGCAGAATATCGACCACTTGAAGCTCGTCATCTGTGAAGGTGCCGTCGCTAACAACTCGACCGATTGTGAACGTATCGAGGAACTGCAGGGCCTCGTCGTTGAGGATCTGCGGATAGCCGAAGAGAGAGTGCCAGACGACAGACTCTCCATCATCTTCGATCATCTGGACGAACGTTGATTTCACAAGCCTGTCAGTGGACACAGCATCTCCATCTCTGAGTTATACGAAGAACGACAGGTCGTACGGCCTGTTAAAAGCAACGGTATATCAAATTATGGTTTTTGTCAAAGGTGCGCATATATAAAAACTAGAGCCATGTTGTTAGCATTTAATAAAATCTTGGCGGGGACGGAGGGATTCGGTCACGTTCCGCGACCCCGTGAGTTCACGACTGACGATTAATCGTCATCGGAACATCGCTCTCAAAATGCCACTGGCATTTTTCGCCCCCGAATATGCACTCGGTGTTTTGAATCCCGACAGCCAAGTTATAAAAAACGACCCACCAAAAGGTGAGCCGATTTTTATGGCTGGACGTGGGTCTCGCGTTATGAACCCCTTTTGGTAGATTTCTTCATTGTCGCAGGCAAACTTGAGAAGCTGGGATTTCGTTACTTCCAAGGACGAGTAACGGTCGTCAAGGAGGAGGACTTATAATGCTGTGGCTACATGGATCTGATCTATATGATCAAGAAACGTTCTATCGTGCGTTTATGAAAGATGTCATCCACGCAAAACGACGCGTCATTATAGAAAGCCCGTTCATAACGTTCAATCGTACCGAGCAACTTATGCCAATACTTCAAAAGTTAGTCCGTCATGGTGTGCTAGTTATCGTGAATACAAAACCATTCGAAGAACATGATGGGCTAATGCAAGATATGTCGCGTGAGACTGTAGCAAGGCTACAGGATATGGGCGTAAGAGTCATAATGACCGTCGGACATCATAGAAAGCTTGCGATAGTTGACGATACAATTCTTTGGGAGGGAAGTCTAAACATCCTCTCTCAGAATGATAGCTGCGAGTTTATGCGACGTATTCATTCAGAGCAGGCGACTAGTCAGATGTTAAGATTTCTTCGTTTAGACAGATTTTACAGAGTGGAGTAAAGTAAGGAGTAATTATGGACAATACAGAGAAT
>DAIDKB010000015.1 GCA_027451105.1 bacterium | reverse complement strand
CCAACTCTGGCGCATTCCTCTTAGCGTTCCCATCAGCTCCAATCGCTGCGGGACGTAATTCAAATTATACCCGACAGGAAAATCCCATTCTCTCGGAACGGTGTAGTAAGGCGGCCCAAACGGCCATACGGGTTCCATCGGGCTGTTGCCCGACCAGCACGCCTTGCCATTCCGGCGCACATACACAATCCCATTAGGGACCGTGACGCAATACACTTTCCCTCTGTAATCTTCTTCACTTACCGCCAAATTGCCTACATGAGTTGTTCCTATAATTCTAACGCGATAAGCCGTTTGAACAGATTTGATTGTATTATAGGTGCCATTTGGATGTGCGATTTTATGCCCGACGAGGCTTTGCCTGTCAATGATTTCAATCCTGGCAGAATAGCCCAACTTAACAACAATTTCTTGCAGCCCATCTGCCATAAGTCTAGAAACAGTCGTAATACGCCCCCGAATAGCAGCAGGCGGCAAACGCATTTCTCTGTAATTTGTGCGCTTGTTATCAGAATTATATTCACCATCCCCTAGCATATAAGCAGAAAGAAACGCAAACAGACAATCTTTTGACGCATTACGCATAGCCAGGGGGATAAACTTATTTTCCGCGTTGGTTCCAAATTGCGCCAAATGCTTTACTAGCGCAACGGAATATATAATAAAATATCCCGGATCGTGTCTGGAACCTAGATGATCCATATAAGTTACACGGGAACCGAAAGCGGCGCGAAGAATTTGCGCCATTGCGCCCCAACGGGGACTATCTTTCTTTTGCCAAATACGCACTTGTCCGGCGCTGCAAGACCCTTCCGATAAGAAGAGGCCCAGAAAAGCTGCATAGTCAATCGGAGAAAGCTTGATAGAATAATCTTCTCCTTTCTCCGAAGGAAGAAGCATTTCAGGCAAATCGTGCGCTAGCCACGTCGCTGCTGTAACGGGCAATTTTACATGATGATTTATTGTTTTAGCTAAAACATTGGCTGGAATTAAATACGTCCCCTCGCCCTGCTGTTTCGGCACATTCAACACCTTGCACGCTTTATACGGCAGATAATTAACCGCCATATTGTGATTGGGTGTTACAAGCAAATCAGCGCCTTCTGCTTTGAAACCGAGAAGCTTACCAACGTAATCCAAAATAGGGCGACGCAACGGACGTTGCCACTCAAAGCGGTCAGCTCCGGCATTCAATGTGGCAACCAAATCGTCGTCGGTTAAATCCGCAAATTTTTGCCAACCCCGAAGAGCTGTAAGAATTTCCGTCCGATCATCATAGCAATACCAAATCGACGCCATATCAACGTCGTTGATCCACGGCGGCGGCTGATTTGGCCTCGCCCCTTGGTATTTGCTCGGGCCTTGATTGAAATCAACTCCCGAAGGCACACCAAACTGCTGCGGAAGCTGTTTCAATCCCACAGCATTATTGCCCGAAGGACGATTAGCGGGGCCAGTCGGCGCCCGCGAAGAGGTATTCAAATGACCTCCCATGAGGCCAAATCCTGGCGAATAACCGCCCATTCCACCTTTGGCCTTA
>DAIDKB010000014.1 GCA_027451105.1 bacterium | reverse complement strand
ACCACCGGTGTGAATATCAAGCGTCTCGCCTAATATTGACATGGCAATGGCCGAACATTCGAGGTGCCAGCCCGGAAAGCCCATCGGGTTACCATCGGCAATGTCCTCTGGTGTCACCCATTCCATGTCGCGTTTTTGGTCGGCTGGCGTAAACTTCCAAAGCGCAAAGTCGCTGTGGTTACGTTTTTCGGGATTAAACTCCACCCTAGCGCCGGCTTGCAGGGCTTTTAAGTCAAGATGCGCAAAATCGGCGTAGGCCGGAAACTTGCTAGTGTCAAAATAGATGCCGTCGTTAATTTGGTAAGTGTAGCCCTTATCTTTCAGGACGCGTACCAAGTCGAGCTGTTGTAGCACAAAATCGGTCGCCTTGATAATGTGTTGAGGTTGAACTAAACCTAGTCGCTCGATACCTTGCAAAAAGTCTTGGGTGTAAAATTTGGCAACATCCCAGGCGGTTTTGCCTTCACGCTGAGCGCCCTTTTCCAGCTTGTCTTGTCCCTCATCGGCATCGCTGACAAGATGTCCGACATCGGTAATATTAAGTACTCGATTGACTGTATAGCCATCGGCCATTAAGACTCTTATTAATATATCCCAGACAATATAACCAAACCAGTTGCCAACATGCGGATAGTCGTAAACGGTTGGTCCGCAAGTGTACAATTTAACCGAGTTGGGTTTTTGTGATTCAAAAACCTGATCACTTCCTGTTAAGGTGTTATGCAGCCTGAGCGTCATTTTCGGCCTCCTTTAAGGCTTTTTGAGTGGCTTCTAATAATTCGGGCATAATTGTTTCAATTGATTCATAGATACGGAAGCCGGCTGCATGAGGATGGCCGCCACCTCCAAAATAGCCAGCGACAGCGGCCGAGATTGGCTTGTTGCTGCGCAACTTGCCGGTTAACTTGCCGTCAGGATAAGTCTTAATTGCGACGCCCAGCTCGACGCCTTCAACTAGGCGCATTTCATCAAGCACTAGGACGCTTGGGTTATACTGGTCGCTATATTGTTGAATTTCTTCCCAGGGAATACGAATAACCGCTAGTTTTCCGTCCAAAAAATATTCAATGCGTTCAATCAGGACGCCTTTGTATTTCAAGATGTCGGCCGATTTTTTCATGTATTCGCGGCGGCGTTCTTCGACAACAGCCGGTGAAGCGCCAAGTTCGGCAAGCTTGCTGGCGACTAAAAACGTCTCGGCGTTAACATTTTGAGTGCTTAAACCAAGGCTGTCGGACAGTAAGGCGGCTAACATATCCTCGGCGGCTTGTTGATTAATAGCCCAGCCGCAATTAGCGGCCAGCATGTAGATAACTTGGCTTGAAGAAACGGCCTCGACCAGTAGCATCGTGTGATCAAAACTAAGCGTCGAGGCGGTCTCGATATGATGATCAATTACTAGTACTGGATGACTTTCTAAGAAATGACGAGCGCCGGGAATCACCAGGGCTTTACCAATTAGAGTATCGCTTGAGGTGTCGACAATAATCGCTAGGTCGGCTGAGGTATCAAAATCTTGAGTGACGCGGTCCCAACCGTTGATGTAACGCAGATATTTTGGCATATCAACGTCACAGTATAGACTGACTTTTTTGCCAAGGTCGCTTAGAATTTCCTCCAGTGCCAGGGCGCTACCAAGTGAGTCGCCATCAGGGTTTTCAGCCTGGATAACAAGGATTTTTTGAGCATTATCGATAAGTTGCTTTGCAGATTCAAACATTGTCTACATTATACCAGAGACGGCTCACTTGGTGGATGGGGTTATTTTTTAGCAGTTTTAAAGCCCCAATCGAAAAAATCGATGGGGCTGTATATCGCCTATCTACTAAACAACTGCGCGATGATAACCTGATGCTATAAGTACTAGCCAGTTATCTATAGCTGTCGCGCCAGCGTACCCAAGCAACACCGACTGCCTACAAGGTAGTCGGTGTTGCTGATGTCAGACCGCGCTGGTACCGGCCGACCACCAGCTTGCGGTCGTCATCGAAGGCCTTGCGGCGGCTCGCTGCGTTGATGCGCTCGAGCGTGGCCTGAGCCATGCCGATGACTCGGTGGGCAATGCGCACGCCTTCATCATGGTCGAAGCCAAAGGCGTTGCCTGCCTGGCTGAGCTCGTGCTCGTACCACTGGGCAGTCCCGACGGTGAGGTACTGCGACTGAAACACGATGCCGTTAGGCGTGACGTGTTCCGTGCTGACGACATGTTGCGACAGGTCAAGGGCCTGCTGGTTGTAGTCGAACATCTTTCCTCCAGGTGAGCGCTTGCGCGGGCAGAATGCCAACTGTGCGTGGTCGGATTGGTGTTGTTGTAAAGTAAAAAAGCTAGGCTATACTCAATAGATTAACCTTAGCTGAACGTTAGTATAATATTGTTGTTTTGTCAATACGATAACGGACGTTGACTAGAGCAAACGGCGACCCTCAAGGGCATGCGTCAACGTGATTTGGTCGGCATATTCCAGGTCGACGCCAACCGGAATACCACGGGCTAGACGGGTTAATTTAAGGTCAATGCCGGCGTCTAGAATGTGACGCTGCAAATAAAGCGCCGTCGACTCGCCTTCAACACTGGCGTTAGTGGCAATAATAACTTCTTCAACCTCATCATCAACCAGTCGTTTCAAAAGTTCGGGGATATGTAACTGTTCTGGGCCGATGCCGTCGATTGGGCTAATAGCGCCGCCAAGCACATGATAAGTGCCATTAAATTGACCGGTTCGTTCAAGTGAAATAATATCCAAGGGCTCCTCAACAACCGCAATTAACTTTTTATTACGATCAGGGTCGCTATAAAGAGTTGACACATCCTCGTCAGCGTCGATCAGGGCGAATGTAATTGGACAACTTTTAACACCACTGTGAAGTTTTAAGATAGCACTAGCCAACTTTTCGCTGACGTGGGCATCGGTACGCAACAAAAAGGATGCATAACGCTCCGCGGTACGCGCGCCCACGCCAGGCAGTCTGCCTAATTCGTCGATTGCTTCGACAAGAGCCGATGGTAAAAGTTGTGCCAAAATAGTCCTCTAATCCTTAAAGTCCGAGGTTGCCAAGATTACCCATTAATGGCTTCATCTTTTCGGCGGCAACTTCTTGGGCCTTTGCTAGTCCATCGCGGACAGCAATTTCAATCCAATGCTCTAATTCAGAGATATCATCAAGGTCGACCTGTTCGGGGTCGATTTTGACACTCTTTAGTTTTAACTCACCGGTTACTTGAATAACAACAGCGCCCTCGCCGGCTTCAACCTCAATAATTTCCTTTTTAAGGTCATTTTGAGCCTTGCGCAGCTGGTTTATCATCTTGACTTGATCAAATGCCATATAATTGCTCCCTCTGGAATAGTATTACCTTTTAGTATACTTTACTGTGCGGTCTTTTTGTAGAGGTAAAAACGGTCGGCGTCATTGGTCATAGCAGAGGTTATGATCCGGTTAATAGAATAACCGACATAGTCACCTTTTGCATCATGGGTGGTTGCAAATACATTGTCGGTCGGTGCCAAAACGACATCCAGTTGTTTGTTATATTTAGCTACGACATTATAAAACTGCAATTGATTTGGTGCGACGACTAGCTGTTTAGTGTTTTTTGGCATGATCGATAAGTCATATGAGAAGTTAGAGACAGTGGCCGGGTCGTAGTGATAGCCGTAGCTGTAGCGCTCTAGGCCTGAAAAAACCAGCGCACCAACTAGTATAACCAGTGGTATTAAGCCGACAAAACGGGCATATGGATTGCGTGGAAATATACCATACCAGTTACTGAGTAGTCGATCGAGGCCGGTACATAAAAGCAGCACAAATGGCACAAATGTTACACTCGTAAATAACGGGCTGGTGATAACAATCGGCACCAAACAAACTAGCCAAATTAGAATAATGTAACTTTGGGTACTGGCCATAGTTTTAAGTAGTCGGTAAACGCCGAAGCCGATAATTAGCATTGAACCAAGTCCAAATACCGGTGTCATCAGCAGCGTGGTACTTGGCCTAGCAAAGCCCAAGTACTGCTGCCATAAAATTGGCATATTAGCGGCAAAATTTGGCCAATGGGTTGGTAGCCCCAGAATCGTCAAAGCAGTGCCAGGTGACTTGACGATGCCATAGATTAGCGGAATAAGTACTAACGCGCCGATAATGAAACCGGCCAGTAATCGCACTCGTGAAAGCTGGCGAATAATAAAACGCAGATGCGGATGCAGCAACACCGCTGTTGCAAGTGCAATTAAGGCATAGATACTGAGCGGCGTGTATAGGCTGAGTGAAACTACAATAAAAAATAATATTTTCCAAAGAGTTCGAGGGCGGGTTCGTCGGGCTATTAATGTACCAATTAGTAGTAAACAGATTGGCCAAAATATATACAAAATATCCGGTGTGCCGCTTTGGGCAATAAACAAAAATTGGCCAGTTGTGATTGCGATAATTGATCCCAAGACGGCAATATTGCGCTTGAACCAGCGCTGTAGCAGTAATACAAGGCCAACGGCTGATAGCGCTGCTAAAATTAGGGATGGTAGCTTGATACTAAAGTCATTGACACCAAAAAGATGCATGCTGGCTCGTTGCAACAGATGAAATGGCAGGTTTGTAACCGCGTAGCTGTTGATGTTACCAAGTGATATGTTGGCGCTTTTAATAACATCGTTCATTTCATTATTTGATATACCGCCAGGTACGTATAGACCGGCAAAGACAAGCATGCCGATTAGAAAAAGACCAATTATACCGTAGCCGATTTGGTAGCGCCAACGGTAAACGTAGAATGATCTGATATCAATACCCATATATTAGATTGATTATACCACGACTAGCTGTCGTGTTTACGGTCTAGCGACATGAAACGTAGTCGCTCTGGGTGGAAGTAAAGTTCAATTCTTCCGGTTGGTCCGTTACGGTGCTTGGCGATGATAAGATCGGTGATATTTTCGCGCTCGGTCTCGGGATTGTAATAAGCTTCGCGGTAAATAAACATAACGATGTCGGCGTCCTGCTCGATTGATCCTGATTCACGCAAGTCAGCCAACTGTGGAATTTGCGGACTACGCGACTCAACTGAACGCGATAGCTGAGACAGGGCGATTACTGGTACGTTTAATTCACGGGCAATCAACTTCAGGCCACGGCTAATTTCGCTCACCTCTTGGACACGGTTGCCATTATCGCGACCACTACCCTGCATTAGCTGCAAGTAGTCGATGATGATAAGTCCAAGTGGCTGCTCGTGGGCGGCGCGACGGGCTTTGGTGCGCACCTCAAGCACGCTTAAGCCTGGGGTGTCGTCAATAAAGATTGGCGCCTCGGCCATCTCACCCATCGCTTCGGACAATTTACTGAAGTCGTCATCGGACAGATTACCAGTACGGATATTCCAGGCGTCAACGCCCGAGGCGTCAGCTAGCATGCGGTCGACTAGCTGCTCTTTGCTCATCTCGAGGCTAAAGAACAAAACCGGCTGTTTAGCGACCGTGGCGACGTTGTAGGCCAAGTTGGTTACCAAGGTGGTCTTACCCATGGCAGGACGAGCCGCTAGAATAATTAGGTCACTGCGCTGCAGACCGGCGGTCATGTTGTCGAGGTCGCGGTAGCCAGTTCGAACGCCACGTAAAGTTCCCTTATTGCGGTGCAGCTCTTCCATGCGGTCAAAGCTCTCAGTCAAGATGCTCTCGATGCTAACCAGGTCTTGTTTGAGTGATTGGTCGCTGACTGAAAACAGTTCAGCCTCGGCTTTTTCGAGCAATTCCTGGGTGGTTGTTTCTTCATCATAGCCTAATTCTGAGATTTCGCCACTGGCGCGAATCAGACGTCTTCGGACAGCTTTTTGAGCGACGAGCTCGGCATAAGCTTCGGCGTGGGCGGAAGTCGGTACATAGTTGGTCAGTTCGGTCAAATAAGCCGATCCACCAATAATTTCAACTTCGTTTTTACGCTTTAACTCTTCGGTAAGCGTCAATAGGTCGACGGGTTTGTGTTTTTCATACAGACGGATCATCGCTCCATAGATAATGCCATGACGCTTTTCATAAAAGTCTTTTGCGGTTACATGTTCGGATATGTCAGCAAGAGTTTCTTCATCAATCAAAACAGCTCCGAGCAAACTCTTCTCGGCGTCTAGGTTTTGTGGTGGTATCTTTCCTGCTGGAACTTCTTTAGTTGCCATTATCCTCGACTGCGACCTCTTCTCCTCCGCCCATAATAGCAGCTACTGCGGCCGCTTGGCTATCTTTTGGTGGCGGTGCTGTGGGTATCGTGTGGATATTAAGTCCATAAACCCCAACCTCTTCAAGACTTTTATAGAGAAGTGCACTATATCGAACATCATCTAATTTTTTCTTATAAAATTTATTGCCCGTGTAAAGCGTTAACAGGTTATCTTCAAGTTCGTAATGGCACTTTTGCAAAACACTAAAAATGGCAACGTAGTTTTTGCGAGTGTTCTCGATTAGCTTGTCCCAGTCAAATTCGGCGGCCGCAACACTTGGCGTATCCGTGGTGGCTTTAACGGTCTTAGCAGATGGGGTTGGCTCGTCGGTCTTCGCTGCAACGGGCTTTGTCGCTACTTTGGGTTTACTGCGCGTGGCCTGCTTTTCAAGTTCGGCAATTGTGGCGCTGACTTCTAGGGCTGGAGCAGATAGTGCCACAGTCTTAGCGGCGGCCACTTTTGGCGCGGCGGCAGTACCCAGGGTGCTGAGCAATTTTAAGTTTGGCTGTGCGCTCTTGGCAACATCCAGCAGGCTATCAAGTAGCGGCAAAAGTTGTGGCTTTTCGATGATAAGTTCACGTACTCGTCCCGTTAATTGTTGCGATAAAATAACGCCGTTAACACCTTGATCATAGGCAATATCTAATTGACTAACAATGGCGGCGATATCATGTTCTTCAACAGCCGTCAGCAGATTATCGACAGTGCTTTTTGGCGCCAAGCCGATTGAAGCTTCGATTAAGGCGACGGTGATTGACTCTTTTTCGCCCGACAGGCTAGCTAGCTGATCAAGTAGGCTGATGCTATCGCGCATACTACCATCACCTCTTTCGGCAATTAGCTCGAGGGCCTCATCTTCAATTTTAATTTTTTCAGCATCGGCAATTTGTTTTAGATGTTTAACGGCTTCGGGCTTAGCGATAGCCCTAAAGCTAAACCGTTGAGTACGGCTGATAATTGTGGCTGGTAGTTTATCGACATCCGTGGTTGCGAGGATGAAAACGACGTGTTCAGGCGGCTCTTCGAGGGTCTTAAGCAGTGCGTTAAAGGCGGCCTTAGACAGCATGTGGACTTCGTCGATAATATAAATCTTTTTGGCGGCGGCAACTGGGGCGATTTGAACTTTTTCGCGTAAATCACGGACGTCTTCGACACCGTTATTGCTGGCGGCATCGATTTCAATGATGTCGAGGTCGGTTTTATCGTCATCATAAGGCAATTTATTAATGGCGTGAGCTAAAATTCGCGCTATAGAGGTCTTGCCGACGCCCCTGGGGCCGGTTAGTAAATAAGCGTGTGAAATACGCCCCTGCTCGATAGACCGCGCCAGAATGTCGGTGACGTGTTTTTGACCGACGATTTCGTCTAGCGATTTGCTACGATATTTACGATACAATGCTTTGGACATTGTGATTTCCCCCAAATTTCTTTTTTAAGTATACGCTTAATTTGTTTGTATTATTGTTGTGTTTTAAGCCAAAGTTTTAGCTTTTTCCTCGGTGTAACAGCTTCCGCAGAGCGAGTCGTAAGTGACTGCTTGTTCGCCGTCAATTGCGACCTGCTCACCCTCAAAAACGTACTTATCGCCACGCTTGCGACAGTTAAATTCGGCTTGTGAGCCGCAACGGCACATCGTTGGTAACTTCTCGATACTGTCGGCTAGCTCAAATAAGCGACGGCTACCAGGAAATAAGTCGGTTTTAAAGTCGGTCCGTAGTCCATAGGCAATGACCGATATATCGTCTTGTTTGGCAATATTAAATAGCCCGTCAATCTGTTTTTCTTGTAAAAATTGAGCCTCATCGACTAAAACACAGGCTAGATTTTGCAAAGCCATGTGCGCCATAAAAAGTTTAATCGCTTCACGCACATCCATGTCTGGATCAGCTAAGATATCAACCTTTCGTGAGGCGCCGCCGCGGGCCACGATTAAATCATCGCCCTTCGTGTCGATACTCGGTTTAATGGTCGCGATCGCCAAGCCCTGCTCGGTGTAATTGTAGGCCGTTTTGATGAGCGTATCACTCTTGCCACTATTCATAGCGCCATATTTAAAACTAATTTTTGCCATATCCCCCTCTTTGTCCCACCTGTTTGTTTTTCACCTCTTTGTGATGATTCAACTATACCGCTTTTGGTTGGGCTGTTCAATAACAAAAAATCCCGCCGAAGCGGGATTAAATGATTGGCAGATTGAATTTTTATAAAGCAGCTTCGACAGCAGCCCATTCGGCATCGGGGTTGTCGGCTGGGACGATAATCGTAACCTGGTCGCCAACGGCAATCCTAAAGTAGGTTACGCTGGCTAGCAAAATACGGTATTCGCGGCCATTGGCCTCAACGTAATATGCGCCATCGTGTTGTACCAAAGTGCCGATAATCTGGCGGCGTTCGGTTGGGCCGATTTGCTTGTAGATAAAGCTACCGTCATCGGCAATGGTCAGCTTAAGGATGTCACCTTCAACCAATTTTGACTTGCTGGCGTAATTGGCTGGTACTGGGTACTCTTTGCCATCTGGGCCGGCCATCTTTTGACCGTCAAAGATACCTTCAACGATTTTACCGCTGACATCTTCGGCTTTGCTGGTTTTTGGTGTCAAAACAGTACCATCTTCACCGATGATGCTGATTAATAGTTCTTTGGCAGCGGCTAGGTTAGTCTCGGCCTCTTGAATAAGCGCATGTAGTCGCTTAACTTGTTTTTCTGGTAATTCAGACATGATTGCTCGCAGTTTCCTCTTGTCTATTTTTGTAGTTATCACCCCTATATATACCAACTTACTATATAAAAGTCAATATTACCCACTTTTTAAGGTTCCTCCTCCCTCGCTCTCGCCTCCAGTCTAACTATCCCGTCCCAATCGCCACCCTCAATCCCATATTTTTAAGACACATGCTTCGCGCCAGGTCTGAACAGGGGCCTCGGCGCCCTGTCAGAGCTTGGCCTCCAGGGTGTCATAAGAATAGAGGTCTTCGGTTGGCTCTGCTAACATATTCCATAATTGTCCTTGTTCCCGTAGCTCGTGGTCTGGGGTATATGGACTAACCGTAAAAACCTAAGTAATAGCTACTGGGTTTTTTAGCGCGTTAGTTCATTGAACCCCAGCAGTTTTTGATACTTTTGCAGTCCAAAAGTATCACATATTACCAACTTTTCCACATAAATTTAAGCGGTCGGCTTGATATTGTTGTAGTTTTTGCCTAAAACAAAAACCACCCGTGTGGGTGGTAATTGTGAATTGATTCAAATCGATCGAATGTTTGGTAATTAGCTAAGTTCGACAGTTGCGCCTGCTTCTTCAAGCAGTTTCTTGGCAGCTTCGGCTTCTTCTTTGTTAGCTTTCTCTTTGACTGGTGCTGGAGCGCCGTCAACGATTGCTTTTGCTTCGCCAAGACCAAGGCCAGTAATTTCCTTAACAGCCTTGATAACAGCAACTTTTTGGTTACCGGCGTCTGCAAGAGTGACGGTAAACTCAGTTTTTTCGTCAGCAGCGGCAGCTGTGTCGCCAGCAGGTGCGGCGGCTACGGCTACGGCAGGAGCAGCGGCGCTAACGCCCCATTCCTCTTCTAGGTGCTTTACGATTTGGCTCAGCTCTAGAGCTGAAAGTTTGTTGAGTTCATCAACGATTTTTTTCTGACCAGCAGAAAGGGTGATTTCGGTATCGGCCATGATAATTCTCCTTATTAATTGAATATGGTTACAAAATTAAATTTGTTCAGCGCGCTGTGACAATACTTGTGCAAAGCCACGTTGTGCGCCGTTTGCAACGCCCAAGAACTGTGTAAGTGGAGCTGCGATGACGCTGACGACCTGACCGCGGAGTTGATCCTTGGTTGGAAGTTCAGCCAAGGCTTTAACAGTAGCAGTGTTCAGTGATGAACCCTGACCGTCAAAACCAGCAACTAACTGTAGCTCTGGGTGTTTTTTAGCAAAAGCAGCCAAAACCTGGGCTGGAGCAACTTCGTCATCGCTTGAAAAAGCGTAAACTAGTTGTCCGGTTAGCAGGCTTGTGTCGGCGGCTTTAAACTTTTCGTCTTGTCCTAGGGCAACGCGTACCAAACGGTTTTTGACCACTTTGATAACAACGCCAGCTTCACGGGCAGCAGCTCGAAGTTGTTGCATGTCGGCAACGCTTAGGCCAGTGTAGGTTGCACCTACTGTACCTTTGGCGGTAGCGAACAAATCAGCTAATTCTGTGACCAAAGTGTTCTTTTTATCGCGGGTAATTGCCATAAAAGTTCTCCTTTGATTATTGTTTCATTCGACCGAATTTTGAATGTTCTAGACAGCTGCAATGCCAAATAAAAAGTCTTTGGATCTCGCACTGCCAAAGACTAAAATCGAAAAATGTATATTTTACATGATCCTCGGTAGCAAAATTAAGTATTTTCATGCAGCTACTGTCTTTGGTGATGTCTGGCGGTAGTATAGCAAATC
>DAIDKB010000013.1 GCA_027451105.1 bacterium | reverse complement strand
TATAACCCGTACCCGCCAATGACGGGGCGGGGGTGTCATTTTTAAAAATCCAGATTAAAAATTCCAGGGTTTAGTTTGTGCCGGGCCGCTTGGTAAGTGATCTACTTATATCCGCTTCGCGCCATGTCGTAGAGCCAACGTAGTACTGCGTACCTTTTTCTCCTCGCCAGCGCCAGTAACCGCCTTGTGCTTCAGTTCGTACTGGCTTGCTGGTCCACGCATAAATATCCCCGTTGCTATCGTGTGCCACCCAGTCATACCCCTCCGGTACTTCGTTCCAGTCTATATCGAGCGCGGGCGTTTCTTCCTTGGCAGCCACCCCAGCCCACTGCCCGCAGTAATGCGCTGCCCATACGTCCACCCATATCGGGTATAAGGTGCAGTCGCCGTGATCTTCCGGCTCGTTATCATTTACGCGCTCGTAGTGCTTGCACTCGCTGCAACGTTTGCATTCGTTCTTGCTCATTGTACTAGCTCCTGTTTTGGGTTGGTTCCGTGTTTGGATTGCGTCCGTGTTTGTACTGTTTCTAGATTGTTATTGCGTCCAGTTATCATTTACAACCTTCCTTCATTAGCCTTTCCTTATTTGCGTTTCTTGCCGCCTTGCGTGCCCTCTGTGCCATTTTGCCACCTGTTAGCTACGGGTGTAGCACCTCACCGCCTGCCGTGCATTACAGACAAAATAAAAGGCCATAGCGTTTAACTTCTGCTATGGCCTTATGGTGCGCCTGGTCTGGGCGCGGCATGTTGCCGGGTGCTGTTATCTTGCGTTTAGTGCCTGGCGTGCCAAGCTATAAACGCAAAAAAGCCATGATCCCAGTGCGGAATCATGGCGGAATGTTGCCCCTTCTGTGGGGCGTTATAGTGCCTTGTTACTATAGTTTACGGCAATCCTTCCCAGATGTCACATACTCCACACCATAGCACGCGCTGCAAATTTTGCGCGTGATCCTGTAACTCGGCATCATTCCATGCGCCATATTCTGCCAATTCCAGGCGCACCTGCTCCGGGGCCAGTTTTTTAAGCTGGCGTGCTATACTGGGAACCTTGGATAAGGCCAGTATATCGTCATCCATAGCGCCGGAATGATAGGCGCTTAAAACTTGCGCCTTAGTTATGTTTAACTCAAATCTGTTAAACGATGTCCACATTGCCTCAATCCTCCCCATTCAACAATCTCTCGCAATGATTACAATATAACGGTTGCTCGTCATAATTCTCTACAATGTCGCAATCGACAACATGCCAGCCATCTCCACCGTGGCTTGTGGCAATCTGGCGCAATTCTGACTTTACGCAAGCATGACAGAGTATTGCCCCATCGTCTGTAATGGCGATTCTTTCATATCCTCCAGGCCATGCATAAGGTTCACGGATTATGTCCAGGCTAATCATTATCGCCTTGTCTTGCGCCACACCTTTGTATTCCATTTTATCAGTCCTCCACCTTAACGCCTAGTAATGCCGCAATCTTTAAAAGCTGTTCGATTGTGGCGTATTTATGCAAGTAATCCACAATGCGTCGTTTAATCTTTTTTACTTGTTCCTCTGTCATGGCTTTGACTCCAGCTTCGGCGCATTGTCTAAGACATTGCGAACATAATCAACCCCATGTTTTTCTATTAAATCAGCTATTGCCAGCTTTGCCGCACCTTTTTTGTCCCCTAGCGCCGCTGGTATATAGTGCCGTAATGTGGCAATGCCTTGGCCGCTGTCCTTATGCGTTAGTTTGTCTATCATGCAATAATCTAAATGCCTGTGAATAATAAACTCATACGCAATATTACCAATATATATGGTAATCTTGCGCCCTTCTACCTCTTTTATTGTGCCGTCTGCTAAGGCTACTTTATACTTTCTCATGGTTGCACCTT
>DAIDKB010000012.1 GCA_027451105.1 bacterium | reverse complement strand
CTTTTCCTTTAGTCGCGATCGTTGTGACTGCGGCAACTGGGCTTATGGATATTCCGCCACCCAGAAATGCTGCGATAGCTGGTATTAAACACGCTATTATTGCTCCAAGAGATATAAAGGTGAAAAACTGCAAAGAGATTGTCACGGTTTGGGCAATGGAACTCTGAACCGTCACTATGGTTGATGCTTTATTGAAGTATGATATATCTCCATTTATAACAATGCTTAAAACAATATCGACGAGCAGGGTTTGAATGCTCAGTGATACAAGTTTACCGATCCAGCGGTCGGCGATGCTTCGAGTTGTTGAGAATAGATATCCAACTATCATAAATGGGCCTATGGCTGCCATGACATCAATCATGATTCTGGCAAACTCGTAAATTATGAACGTTGCGCCAATCGGAATAACAACTAAGTCTTGCAATAGAGCTAATTCAACGGAATACAATACATTGTAAAAATTGAGATTACCTCTTGCTATGGCAAATAAATAGTTCGCATTATCCCATATTACATCGAATTGATGGGCGGATGGAGCTTGCCCTGTGGTGCCGGTTAAAACGGTAGCAAGCCAGTTCGGTATTCCAGTCGTGAAGAACGACACGACATACTGATTATATAGTGTTGATGACATGAGGATGCCGACTACTAGGCTTGAAGATATAATTCGTCCTATTCCTGATCTAGCCGTAATATCGCCGCGCATAACTAAGATGCCAGTAATGATCAGCCATAGAACGATTGCAGCCGTCAACGGGCCTTGAATTGCGCTCATGGCTTGTTGTACGGTTGCATTCATTCCATTGGAGAATGGAGTTTGTATAAGCTGATCAAATGTAAAAAATGGTTCGTAATTTGATGCTGTGGTCATTGTTTTTATTCATTATAAAATGTTATTTTTTGTTACTATTTTCGATGGCGGCCCTTCGCATTTCTTCTGCGAATAGTATTGTCGAGGCTGATGCGACATTCTGGCATTCGGCAGGCGTCATATGCGCTGCATCATGAGCACATTTAATTTCATCGACTTTTAGGACATCTGGATGCGCTACATACCAACTTGATGTATGATATTCTGTTGAATGATTGCTTGAATCATTTTTGATAATGATCGTTATGCACCCAATTCCTAAGAGTCCGTTTGAGAATAGCTTAGGGCAGGTTTCGCCGGAGCATGATGCCGCCCATTGCGACATGGATCATAGCTTCTGACACGTCGATTCTTTGTTCATAGTCCCGCACCAAGCGCCTCCAGCGCGTCATCCAGCCAAACGTTCTCTCAACCACCCAACGACGACGGATTGGCCTGAACCCAGGATTTTTGTCGGTCCGACGGACGACTTCGACCACGAAATCAAGAAAGGCCGCTTTATCCATCAACTGTGTCCGGTCGTAAGCTCCGTCAGCAAAGAGATGTTTGATCCATGGCCAACGTTTGCGAATGGCATCCAGTATCATCTGTGCACCCGCGCTATCGGATATGTCGGCCGGGGTCAGATTGACCATCAAAAGTCGGCCATCCGTATCGACCGCAATATGGCGTTTGCGGCCCACGATCTTCTTGCCCGCATCATAGCCGCGTTGAGCGCCGGCCGCAGGCGCTTTCACCGTTTGACTGTCAATAACCCCGGCAGACGGGCTGGCTTCTCGCCCCTCCCGTTCGCGATCAAGCATCAGCGCCACGTTATGAATGGTCTTAAATAGCATCAGGCGAACAAAACGCCGAAACCACCAATAGACTGTCTGCCAGGGAGGAAAGTCTTTCGGCAACATGCGCCAGCCGCCGCCAGAGCGGGTCATATAACGGATGGCATTCAAAACCTCCCGCAAATCAACACTGGGCCTGCGACCTCGACGGGCAACTGATGGCAACAGAGGAAAAATCTGAGACCATTCTTCGTCGGTAAGATCAGTCGGATAACGCTTGGTCCGACGCTCGATCGCCGCCATCCGGGCACGGGTTGTTTTTGTCCACATCCATAGCGTGAATCACATCAAGACCTACACCGCAACGCTATTCTCAAACGGGCTCTGAGGCCTTTGAGTGTCTTGAGTCGTCTGGCAAAGTTGTAAGCGGCAACGAAGTCGGCCAAGTGCCGTCTGAGTTGATCGTGTGTCTGGTAATGGAAGCGTTTGACGGTCGCCTCTTTGATCGTTCGGTTCATCCGCTCGA
>DAIDKB010000011.1 GCA_027451105.1 bacterium | reverse complement strand
AAGCCCATGAAGGTAATCGTAGCTAAAATACCGATGATAGCAATAACTACCAATAATTCGACCATAGTAAACCCGCTTGTGGTTTTTCTCATATCGATAGTGTAGCAAAAAAATAATAATTAAGCACTATTTAATGGTGACAGGCGGCATTGAATTAAGGAATATTTAGACCGTTATTAATAGATA
The DNA here is from genome assembly GCA_027451105.1 of bacterium. Lineage (GTDB taxonomy): Bacteria > Patescibacteriota > Saccharimonadia > Saccharimonadales > Saccharimonadaceae > UBA1547. The sequence goes on along the minus strand of DAIDKB010000011.1, from coordinate 2,835 downwards.
TATTTTGCTAAAAAGCCGCCATACTTAGGGTCATTAATTGCAGTTTTGAGTGCACTTGAAAGTTGAAAACTATCTTTTACATCGACTGACGGGGTTACTCGCTGGCCAACATAAGTCCAATTGCCGTCAATTGCTGCGAAAATTAGTGTATAAGGTGTTTTAGTTGTATCTTGGGGGGTAATCGATAACAAACTGAGTGATTTGTTGCCTTCCGAATAATTTGTTTTAACTACATCTTTAAAATCAACAGTGCCACTAGACTGTTTGTAAAGATTTATAAGCGACTGAATAGAATTATGTTCAGCAACGAATGCTTGCCTATCGACACAGACTAGACCGTAGGTCGATGACTTTTTAATTGAGTCGAGATTACTGGAAATTTTGCATACAACGTTTGTGCTGTCGTACGTAATTTCAGCCGCGTTGGTTATGATCTGCTCTGACGACTTGGTCATGTGATTGCTAGTCATATACGTGCCGGCATTATCGATGGCGTGCTTTAAATCATCGGCGGTTGAATTATCGGCTTTGGAAAACTGAACGTTATCGCGCGAGTTGATCTGTATTGTATATGTCGCGTCGCTTAGCTTATATTTTATAGTCGAATCGCTAGTGGTGGTACTGACCGTATAGCCGTCGAGTTTGTAGCTGTCTGTATATTTTTTAATTAACTCGGTTGGGCTGATAGATACAGTGTTATTTGCTGTTGTTGTGACGGGCGCTTTATAGACTAGTTTAATAATGGTAATTGTAGCAGCGGCCGATATTACAACGATGCCAAACCCGATAGCTGCGAATTTAATTTTTCTAATATTATTAGTGAATATATCGCGCATTATTCATCCTTAATAAGTGCACCATGAAGTTGTAATTGTCGGCTGGCATCCCGATCCGAAGTCCATCCAGCCATCGGACCGGGCGTCTCCTCCCCATGGTCCATAGCAATGAATGGCAACTCGGCCGTCGCCATCACCCCAGACAATACCCTGATTATCGTATGAGGTTGTCTGAACACCATTTTCGCCGACTAGCCAGCTGCTGCTATTACCTCGTATCCACCAGTCGTATGCCGCAGAGGTAGTCCAGTTCGGACAGGTGGCGCCCCAGGCGGCGTGTCGGAACGAGGTAATACCCATCCAGACGCTTGACCACGGCAGACTCATGCTTGCGGTATTGTTTGCCCAGACGAAGCCGCTAGAAGTCGCACTTGTCACACACCTTGAGGCTACTGATATGGTAACCGATGAGCCCCAGCCCAGTCCATAAGATTGCGACACGCCGCCAGTCAACCAGTATGTGCCATTGGCGTACCAGTCGCTACTGGGTGATGTTCCGGCTGGGCACGATACGCCGCTGCCAACGTTTAAGTAGTTCCATCCAGGTAGTGTATTACTCGAATATAGCGGAAATGCTGGTGGGTTATCAATGGTCGTAATTGTATTGGTGATATTAGACCAGGGCCCCGTATAAGATCCACTAATAGCCTGGACGCGACCGTAATAGTTATATCCTTGGCCGACACCGCCATTGAAATAGTTAGATGTTCCGCTAAAGTTATATTGCCAACCAGTACTCCAGGTGACGCCATCTGATGATAATTGTAGAATATAGCTGGCCGCGTGTGCTACGGCCGTCCATGAAGCCGTGAAGCTGGTGCTGGAGTTAGTTGTTTCCGTCAGTGACGGCGCAGCTAGTGACCAGGTTGTGCCTATGACTGTATTTGACCAGCTGCCACTGCCGGTAGCCGAATTGGCGCGAACTCTAAAGTAATATGTAGTGCCGTAGGATAAGCCGCTTACAGACAAAGATGTCCCAGATGTATTTGAGGTAGTAACATTGCTGGTAAAGCCATTATCGCTCGCCATCACCAAGTCATAACTTAAAGCGCTAGCAGCAGTTGTCCAGCTCATATTGATTTGTGTAAAACCTACGGTGCTGCCAGACAGTGTCGGGGCGTTGGTATAGGCAATATTTGTTTTGCGGCGGCTGTTGATGGTTACGATCTGACCGCTCGATTCTTTCTTGTATTTTAGTTGAAATGTTAAACAGGCGTTACCGGTTAAACAGGTTGAGCTGCTATCGCCAACGTATGCAAAAAAATCTGGCTGTGAGCTGCTGGTCAGGTCGCTGCACAGGATTGAATTAGTTGTGCCCGATGCCGCCTGCGGCGTTAGTAGGGTCTGAGCCTGGATGCCCGGCAAAACCGATGTCGTGACACTTGATGCTGCCGCTGTTAAACTGGGGCAACTTGGATACTCACCATTCTGATCGTAATATTTTTCAAGCGCCTCGGCAATAATAGTTGCCTGTCCCGACCTGGCATTGTCGCGCGTGTCGGCTTGGTAGCGGCCAAAACCCATAAATGTAATTGTAGCTAAGACGCCTATAACCGATATTACGATTAAAAGTTCGACCATAGTAAAGCCACGCCCGCGCCTATTCATGCCCTGATTGTAGCAAACATGAGCAATAATAGCAGCTAAACTTCAAGGTATTTGCAATTACTTGACTAAATCAAGCACAACCAGGTGTTCGATGTGTGGCGTACGTGGAAAAAAATTATAACCACGGTGGGCTTTGACGCCATAGCTTTCGGCTAGTCGGGCGACGTCGCGGGCTTGAGTAACTGGATTACACGAAAGATAAATGATTCGCTCGGGCTTGGTTTCAAGCAATTTATTAACAACGTCCTCGTGTAAACCTGCCCGCGGTGGATCGACGATGATAATACTGCTGGCGTTGATATTTTCAAGGACCGTTTCGGTTGGCGCTAAAATCGCTTTGACACTTTTTTCGCGGTCCAAGGCCGTGATGTTTCGCTTCATCTCACGGACG
>DAIDKB010000010.1 GCA_027451105.1 bacterium | reverse complement strand
CATTTTACCGTCATGATTAAAGTCAAACCGTAGGCGTTCTTCATTGATGTTGCTGCCATGTTGACGAAGTTCTGGGCCATAAAGTTGACGCAAAGCCGATTGCAGCAGATGGGTAGCGGTGTGATATTTTTTGTGAATATCATCCTGACCACCCAAACCGCCCTTAAACTCACCTTTTGTAGCCGTACGCGAGCGGTTGCGCTGTTCTTCCATCAGAATATTAAAATAATACAGCCCATCCCACGACATTGGAACTCCGATTTTAAACGCCTCTTCCTCGCTCAATTCCACTGGAAAGCCGTGTGTATCATAAAGCGCAAATAGATCACTACCGGTCAATAAAGGGCCTTCATAATCTTCACTATGTCCCTCTAGCTGAGTGATTGGCTTTTCGTAATATTTGCCATTGTTATAAATAGCTTTTTTGGGAATATTGACCAACTTATTCAAAACACCAAGACCTTTGCGTAATGTTTGTCGAAAGGCTTTTTCTTCCTTAACCAAAATAGCGATCACGTTGTCCCTATTATCGGCAACTTCCGGGAAATCATCATGATATAAATCGGCAATTACCGGAACAACTTCTTCAAGAAAGTTTTGTTCTATTCCTAAATCAAAAGCTTTGACAAGTGCGCGGCGAATCAGGCGACGCATCACATAACCTTGCTCTTTATTACTTGGCACACAGCCATCAACTGCCAGGAATGTCGCAGCGCGCAGGTGATCGGCAATCACGCGCATACTTTCGGTGTGGCTGTCATACTTTTTACCGCTCAAAGCTTCGAGTTTGGCAATAATTGGCCACATCAAACTGATTTTAAAGACATCTGGGTCACCAAGTTTGGCGGCGGCAATCCGTTCCAGGCCTGAACCGTGGTCAATGTTGGGCTTTTCAAGTGGCACAAACTCACCTTCGGAAACTTTTTTGTAAGCCATAAAGACGTTGTTACCGATTTCCATAAAGCGACCGCAATCACAGTTGGGATGACAGTTTTTATAAGCTTCACGAATAGTCTCTTCCGATTCATCGCCCCTCTTACGAGCAACTAAACCGTCTACCCAGGCATTATGTATATTATGTCCACCGAAATCATAAAACATTTCACTATCGGGACCACAGGGGTCACCGACCGGCGTTGTTTCGGGCGAGCCATTACGACTCCACCAGTTTTTGCTGCCATCGTAATAAAAGATTCTCTCGCCCTCATTGATACCGCGATTGTAACCGTCAGCTTCTGAACCAATTTCGGCCTCACCGGCGCTTAGCCCAGCAGCCTCAAACAAGTTCTTCCAGACGCCAGCGGCTTCGGTATCTTTGGGAATATTGTAGCGCGCATCACCAATGTAACAGGTTACGTAAAGTCTGCTCATATCAAGGCCAACAACTTCGCTCAAAAACTCAAACATCCATTCGATTTGTTGCTTTTTAAAGTAATCGCCCATGCTCCAGTTACCCAGCATTTCAAAGAAAGTCGTGTGACGATTGTCGCCAATGTCATCAATATCTTGAGCGCGCAAGCAGGTCTGTGAATCAGTAATACGCCTGCCGTCTGGGTGTGGCCGGCCCAATAAAAATGGAATCATTGGCTGCATGCCACTACCGGTAAATAATGTCGTTGGGTCGTCTTTTAATACGAGTGGGGCGCGTTTTACAGCGACATGGCCGCGTTCTTCAAAAAATTTTAGGTAGGCATTGCGGATTTGTTGAGCGTTCATCTCTGTTATTGTACCAGCTTATTCAGATTTTTAAACCTCTTTGACATTTTGAATTATAGTGTTATTGTTAAGTACAGCCTGTTGGCGCACCTCTCGACATCGATTGGAGATGAGATTCATGGCAGACAGAAAGACCGTCAAGACCACGACTGTCATTCTGGCGGTTATCGCCCTTGTCACGCTTGTCGTCGTCAAGAACGCGAACCACATCGGCATCTTGGAAAAGATGTCGATTGGTAACTTCATCCTGGTGACAGTCGGGCTGTTCCTGGTGTGCATTGCGACCGGTGGGCCGGCCATCTTCCTGAGCTTTTGGCTACTTACACACCCCAAGGATCTCAAGGAGAACAAGAAGGTACCCGTCGATTGATAGCACTCGACAACCACCCACAGGCCACGGCGCCAACCTTGCGATGAGGCAATACTCTCGTGAGGTTGGCGCCTATATTTTTAGTTAAATAACTATGCCGCCGCCCAAACAGACCGCGTCGTCATAAATGACAACCGATTGACCTGGCGTCACCGCCCGTTCAGTATTGGCCAACTTCAAGCGAACGCCATCTGCTTCATAGCTTAAATCAGCTTGGACTAATTTAGCGCGATGGCGAACACGAATCTGATAATTTCCCGCTGCTGGCGTATTGTTTATCCAATGAACATTACTGAGTTTAATATCAGTTTTCCAAAGAGCACCATCATTCAAATCAGTCGTTACATAGACTTCATTTTTATCCATATCTTTGCCAACCACGTAATAAGGCAAGCCGCCGCCGACGTCTAAGCCATGTCGCTGACCCAAAGTATAAAATATCGCACCATCATGCTGGCCCAGAACCTTACCGGTGTTTTTATCAATCACCGAGCCAGGTTTTTGGTCAACATATTGCGACAAAAATTCACGAATGCCAATTTTACCGACAAAACAAATTCCCTGACTATCTTTTTTAGCAGCCGTATAGAGACCACGCTGCATAGCCATTTCACGCACCTCAGGTTTAGTAAAATCGCCAAGTGGGAATAAGGTTTTTGTTAGCGCCTCACCAGTCACGCGATACAAAAAATAAGTCTGGTCTTTGTTAGTGTCAGCCGCCTGTAATAACACACCGTCCTTAACCTTGGCGTAATGGCCGGTGGCAATCATATCGGCGCCATCTTCCAGGGCGGTATCAAGAAATAGCTTAAATTTAACCTCTTGGTTACACATAATATCCGGGTTTGGCGTCCGTCCGTTGCGATATTCGTCAATCATATAGTCAACGACTTTTTGCTTATAGTCATTTTCAAAATCGAAAACTTTAAAATCAATTCCCAGCTGAACAGCGACACGTTTAGCGTCCGCCAAATCATCCGCCCAGGGACAACGCATACCCGGCATATCTTGGGTCCAGTTCTTCATGTAAACACCAGTTACGTCATAGCCTCGCTCTACCAAAAGTGCCGCTGTTAATGAAGAGTCAACTCCGCCGCTCATGCCAACATAAACTTTAGTCATTAACTGGCTCCGAACTTAAAGATAACAATTTTAAATAACTCACTAGCTGCCAGTGCCCAGCCGCGCGAACTAGTCCACCACCATTTTGACCAATCACGATCAGTCGCTACTGGATGATTAAGGATCTTGACGCCAACCGTTCGCTTATTAAATTCAAGACTAGCACGCTGTTGATGGTAACCTGAAGTTACTAAAATAATACTCTTAATATTTAAATTGCTAAAAATCGTCTGCGTATATTCAGCATTTTGACGAGTCGTCTCTGAAAGCTCATCAATGTGAATAGCCGACTCGGGTATGCCAGCAGCAATAGCCCGACGCTTCATAACAGCCGCGTTACTGGGGCCAGATTTGTCCTCGGCGGCACCAGAAAAAATCAATGTGCCAGACCAGCCTTTTTGAAATAAGGTAATTGCCTCATCGGCCCTGGCGCTAGTATCGCCGCCACTAACCGCCACGATCGCATCAACTGGTTGGCATGGTGCAATTGAGCTTACCGTCTCGTTACAGCTGGCAATATCATCCGGCTGCAGATAAATACTTATGGCAATAATAGCCGCAATAACAAGTATCGGCAGAAATAGAAGTGATTTAATCATCGATTGGTCCTCGCATACTCACGCTTAACTTCTTCGATAATAATTTGGGACGCTTGATTAATATTTTCTTCATCCGACAAATGACCAAGCGTCAAGCGCAAACTACCATCGGCAACCTCATCAGATAGCCCAATGGCCGTTAAGACGTGTGAGCGCGTACCTTTATTAGCCGCGCATGCACTACCGGTCGCGACCAACACACCGCGCGCCTCCAACACAAAAACCATTCTTTCAGCATCGATATTTGGAAATGAAATATGCAAATGGCCAGCTAGGCGGTGCTTCGGGTGGCCCGAGACGACCGCCTCTGGAAAGGTGTCGGTTAATTTGGTCTGTAAATCATCACGTAATTTTTGTAAGCGGTCGGACTCATATTTACGGTGCTCGGACGCTAGATCTAGCGCTTTTGCAAAACCAATCGTACCGGCAACATTCTCGGTGCCACTGCGTAGTCCGCGCTCCTGACCACCGCCAACAATTTGCGGTACTAGCTTAACGTGACTCGCTGCCCACAACAAACCAACTTGTTTTGGACCGTAGATTTTACCGGCATTCAGCGTCATCATATCAACACCAAGTCGCGCAACGTTGCAATCAATCTGACCAACCCCCTGAGAGGCATCAGTATGTAAGTAAATTGGTGTTTGATTGCCAGCCAATAATCGAGTTTGTCGCTCTTGCTTAATCAGATGGGCAATCTCGCGAATCGGCTGAATCGTACCTAGTTCGTTATTGGCAAGTGCAATACTAACCAGTTGCGTATCTGGCCGAATCGCCGCTTTAATTAATTCAACCGCAATTAAACCATGTAAATCAGCCGACACGATAGTATTATCATGGCTATTTGCCGCTGATAGTACGGCGTGATGCTCGATATTAGCCGTTACGACATGGCCGCTCACAGCACCAAATGCCAAATTAATCGATTCGGTTGCACCGGCCGTAATGACAATCTCATCTGGCTTAGAGCCAATATTTTTCGCCAGACTATGCTTGGCCTCTTCATAACGACGACGGACAGTTACGGCTGGCGCATAGGGGCTAGAGGGATTATAAAAATAATTACTAAAATAGGGTTCCATAACAGCAAGAACGCGGCCGTCCATTGGCGTCGCGGCGGCATGGTCAAGATAAATAAGCTCGTGATTCACCTAGTTATTATATCAGCTAAACCGACAGATAAACGCCGAACTGGCTAGTCTTTTTTATATAAATTTTTATTAACCAAGTAGGCATATTTTTTAGTTAGATCGGTAAATTCCGTTAGCTCAACCCCATAAACAGCTTGGTTTGGGTGACTATCTATACTTTTAAAGACACCGTCTTGCTCTGATACTAAGTAATGAATATTGCGTGATTGGCCGGGATGAAGGGCGGATTGAGCGTGATAGAACCATTCGTTTGGATGGCTGTCCGACAAGAAAAATTCCTGGCGACTAACGGTTGGCGGTGTTTCGATAAGCGAAGAACCAATTTGGCTTTCTTTGTTCGTCAAATCACGTAGTACCTCATCAGCCAGCTTTGGGTTACCGATAGTCTGCTGACCGGGCATAATAATATCAAGAACACGCTTCATAATACCGCCGTTAGCCGCATTTAGACGTTCGTCAATAACAGCTTGGCGCTGCTGGAAGATATCATTACCTATGGCAATAGTCGTTTGGCGTTCGTTGCGCTCTTGAGCTTCTTTAGCGAGTAAAGCGGCGCGATTTTCATAGAAAGATGAACCACGGACCAGCGATTCCGCATTTTGGATGGCAGCCCGAACCGGGCTCGCCTCGACTATTTCGGGCTGGCTTGGGACATATTCAGTTTGTGGTATCTGATATTCACCTTGTGGCAATGACATAGCTTTTAAGCCTCGCTTATATTTACCGGTTTTAGTTTATGTTTAGAGTGCGAATAACGCACGGGCGTTTGCAGTGGTAATCGATGCTATTTCATCCACACTGATTTGGCGATTAATAGCATGATATTCAGCAATGTTTTTAACAAACGCTGGCTCATTTACTTTACCACGAAAAGGTGCTGGCGTCAAGAAAGGAGCGTCGGTCTCTAAGAGTATGCGATCAAGTGGTACCGACTTAAAAATTGACCGCTGGGTCTCGTCTTTTGTAAACGTGCTGATGCCGTTCAGCCCAATATAAAGACCGCGCGAAAGAGCCGCCTCCAGATTCTGCTGGTTATCCGTAAAGCTGTGAATGACCCCCCTTATACCTTGATAACTATCAAAAATCGGCCAAAAATCATCAAAGGCATCACGAACATGAAAAATAATCGGCAAATTGTTAGCAAGTGCAAATTCGATTTGCCATTTAAGTCCTGCAGTTTGAATATCGCGGGGGCTATGGTTATAAAAATAGTCCAAACCAATCTCACCGACAGCTACCAACTTTTTTGACCCAGCCAACTGCTCTATACCCTGATAGCCATCCTTGGTGTCGTGTGGATGTACGCCAATCGCCGCGTATACCTCGCTGTATTCAGCAGCAAAGGCTACGGCCCGGCGCGAGCTTTCAAGGCCAGTACCAACACAAATCATTTCATCGACCCCGGCCGCATGCGCCCTGGCGATAGTATCACTCGAATCAAGTGGATAGTCCACCTCATGGATATGACAATGTGTATCAATCAGCATATTTAGGCCTTTTCGGCGCGTGGATCGGCAGTGTGAAGATAAATCTTTGGAAACATAACACCATCAAACGGCACAATTACACCAGTTTCAAATGTTTTATGAATGCGGTCAGCCGTATCGGGTAAAAATGGTACCAATAAATCGGCAATCTGCAACAATGCACCGACAGCATAGGCCAAGACTTCCGTTAAGTGAGCGCTCGCCTCTTCATCTTTTTCAATTTGCTTGGCGATTTCCCATGGCTTAACGTTTTCAATATATTGATTTAGGCTTCTAACCATCAACCAAATTTCGTCAATCGCTCGGTCAAACTCCAGCTTTTCCATTGATTCGTGATAAGTGCCCATATCATGTTCACCCTGGGGCGTTTCGCCAATCACCCCTGATTGGTAGCGCGTTACCATGCTGGCAACTCGCTGCGTCAGGTTACCCAGGTCATTACCAAGCTCGGTATTGTAGGCAGTTTCAAACTTTTCCCAAGTAAAGTCACCGTCATCAAGTGTTGGAATATGGCGCGAAAAGAAATAACGAAAGGCATCCAGACCGTATTGGTCAATAATCACATTTGGATCAACGCCGTTGCCCAAGGTTTTACTTTGCTTAACGCCACCAACATTCACAAAACCATGTACTAATAGCTTTTTAGGCAATTCAAGCCCAAGACCAAGCAGCATTGCTGGCCAAATACCGGCGTGAAAGCGCAATATATCTTTGCCGATAACTTCGACGTCAGCCGGCCAATATTCTTGCCAGTCGGGCTGATCTGGATAGCCAATCACCGTGATGTAGTTGGCTAGGGCATCCAACCAAACATACATGACTTGGTCGGCATCGCCCGGAACCGGCACACCCCAGCTGAGGTTTTTCTTTGGTCGTGAGACACTGACGTCTTGCAAGCCGTCTTTGATAAGTTCCAAAAACTCTTTTTTACGAAATTCAGGAACAATTTCCATCGTACCATCATCAATCGCTTGTTTGATTTGATCAGTGAATGCGCTAGTTTTAAAATAGTAGTTGTCTTCACTTAGACGCTGATATGGTTGGTTATGATCGGGACAAATACCGTTATTGGCAGTCGCCTCTTTGTCGGTGACGAATGACTCACAGCCGACACAATACCAGCCCTCGTATGAACTTTTATAGATGTAGGGTTGAAGTTTTTGCCAAATATACTGAACAGCCTGAACGTGGTGATCGTCAGTCGTTCGTACAAAATCAGTGTAACTAGCCTTGATTTTTTTCATCAAGTTTTCAAAGTTTAGATAAGTTTTGTCGGTGTAAGATTTTGGGTCCAGACCCGCCTCGGCAGCTTTAGCGGCAATCTTGTTGCCATGCTCATCAGTGCCGACCTGAAAACGAACTTGATGACCATTTTGAATCTGGTAGCGCGCCCAAATATCAGCTAAAAGATAATCAAGCGCATGGCCAATGTGCGGCTCGCCGTTGACATAAGGTATCGCAGTGGTGATATATAGCTTTTTATCCATTTAAATCTATTGTATCAGATTGGCAAATAGCTAGCATTTTAATTATCGGGTTACCCTGAAGCCTATACTTGGATCTGTGAAAGTTGGTGCATCACCAAAGTACAGGGTAAATATACCGGCTTGAGCTTGACCGGCCCAGGAACTACTACGACGAATGGCGCGGTTATTCGTAGTGTCATCGGCACTAGAGTATATCTGACCTATACCCTGTGCTGATGTCCATGCGGCCGCTGCGGGCGTACCAAACGCCGGGTTCGGATTATTAGGAAGTGATCCGGTCGATGTAATTGCCGGCCATTCGCGCCATGCATACCCACCACCGACAACCCCTGGCTGCCCACCGGTGACCGCTGACGAAGTCCACTCCCAAACATTACCGGCGAAATCCCATATAACAGCCCCGTTAGAAAGGGTTAGGGTTCGCCGTTGATTACCACCGGTATTCGTTTCTCCAATATACCCATTGGCGTCATTTGTATCAGCCGCTAACGCATTAGCCGGTGCATTATCATTGTGTCCAGAATAAATATAACCCGATCCGACGGCACCACCGCTCCAGTTACTGGCAACAGACATAACATTCTGGGCTATAGTTAGCCACTCGGCTTCGGTAATCAGGTGACAACCGGTACAACCGGCAACATTGGCGCTGTAAGTTATGGCATCTGTCTGAGAGATATTAACCCAGGGACTACCCGCTGCCTGAGATATAGGTACCGTACTGCTAGCTTGTTTGGCCTCATACTTCATAACACAGAAGTTTGAAGTGCCATAGGTCGTGCTACCCGGAACGATGATAAAGCCAGTCGGACAGTTAAGCGGCGGTGCGCCATTGATACTATCTCCAGGACAACCACCTTTTGTAGGCGTATCCGTAGTGCTGTTGATGTAATAGCTGACGTTGCCGTTCGTACCGGTCAGACAAAAAGTCGGCGGCGAAGCAGAATTATTCACAGTATATTGATAGGTTGTACCAGAATTAGTCGGCAGACCATTACCCCCATCGGCTGCCGTCACCGAGGTTGCATAGGCACCATTGTCGTTTAAATCTCGCGCCATGATTGCGGCCGAGTTATCTAAATCTGACAAGAGCGCCGATTGATGAGCATTTTGCTGAACACCATTATAGGCCACAATTGTGACCGTAGCCAAAATGGCAATAACCGCAATTACAATAATCAGTTCGACAACCGTAAAAGCAGAGCGGGCACGATTTTTAATATTCAGCTTCATCTAGTAATAAATATAGCATGAGCGTTACTCCTCAACAATGCGCACCAACTGAACCCATTGGTCTAAGCCCAGCTCTTCAGCTCGAGCATCTGGGCTGACACCGGCCTTTTGCAATATCGCCTCGACTTCAGACTTATCAATGTGCAAACCACCCGATAGGCTGCTACGAATTTTTTTGCGCTTAGCAGAAAACCCAGCCTTAACGACACGAAAAAAATCTTTTTCGTCAATGTCAGTCAAGAAAGGTATCGAGCGAGTTTTCAAGATTACAACTTGGCTATCAACCTTCGGTGGTGGCGTAAAAAAGCTGGCCGGAACAACATCGCCTAGGCTAACATCGGCAAACAATTGTGCGCTAATGCCCAAAATACTCATATCACCCGGTTTGGCCGCTAGTCGCTGCGCAACCTCCTTTTGAACTAACAATACCGCCGTTTTCGGCTTATTATCTGCGGTCATTAATAGCTGGACGATTTTACTGGTGATGTAATACGGCACGTTGGCAACCACAACGTAATCTTTTGGCATGACCGACAGGTCAAATGACAAGATATCGCTAGTAATCACTTCGAGGTCCTTACCAGGAAATTGGGCCGGTAACTTGCGTGCTAGTTCGGCGTCAAATTCAACCGCTACGACTTTTTTAGCTCGGCGCAACAGCTCACTTGTCAACGTACCTAGCCCGGGGCCGATTTCTAGCACCGTATCGTCAGAATTAATATCAGCACAATCGGCAATCGCCGCCAGGACCGTTCGATCTTTTAGCCAGTGTTGACCAAGTGATTTATTATTTTTTATCATTACCAATTGTGGCTCGCTAGCCAGTGTGAGTAAGCACCCGACCAACCACCATAGGTACGCTGGGCATAGTTATTACACCATGTCAGCTGAGTAATTGGGTTAGTACCCCAGTCGCCACCGGCCGATACCATCTTGTAACCTGGTGTTGCCTGACATAAACCATAACCAACATAGGCGCTGTCGGGCGTGCCATGATAACTTGGACAACCGCCAATTTGACCTTGCCACTTAGTTGCACACCAACCAGATTCATGGCTGACAATATAATCGACATAGTTATAGTCACTCGCTGCGATACCGGCCTCACTCATATATTGCTGTTTTTCGCCCGAAATATCACCTGAAATGTATTTAGCCCCGATAACATCAATCTGTTGTTGTGGCGCCTTAGTCGTGATACTGGCGATTTCGGTGCGGGAAACTTCTTTACCATCCTCAATAGTAACTTCGTAAGTAACATTACGAGAGCCATTAACACCAGGTGTCTGAATTGCATGATAGCCAACATACTGGTCACCGTCTTGAATAGTTTGAACGTCAAAGTTAATATCTTCGCTAACCGTAATCGTCTGCTTACCCTCACGCCAAACACGAATAGCCATGTTGGCCGTCATTGGAGTGGATGGATCAAGTGATACGCGATCGTCCCGACCAAGTGTGATACCTTTTTCTTTTAGCATATCGCCAACGGTCTTGGCCTGGGTGCGCGCCAAAGTCGTTGCGCCATACAGAGTAAAGTTAAACGGCGTAGCTCGAGTAATGGTCAACTGCAAGCCGGCGCCCTCGGCAACAATATCATCAGTTCGCGTCAGGGTTGTCTTATCCTCTGGATAAAGAGTAATACCAACACTCTTAGTAATCTGCTCGGCAGTTTGATAAGGTGTAATAATCTTCTGTCGGGTCTCACCGTCAACCACGATAACTGGACGAGCTCGATAGATATTGATACTGTAATCTTTGCCGATTAACTTCTCAGTAACGGCTGGTTCGACGGCATCATTTGAATCAACCGCTATATTAGCCTGTTTTAGGGCATCACCGACCGTATCGCCTTTTGTAACAATGACCGTATCGACACCTCTATCGTGAATAGTCACCAAGCGACCAGCTTGTTGACCGTCAACCGCAAAGGCCGATGCGTGACCGATTACCAAAAAGACGGCCAAAGCAATTAATGCAATAAAGGCCGATATAAATGCGCCCAGGCGCGCGGAATGTCCGTGTTTTAATGATTTCATGAATTAAGATACACCCAAAGCGTACTCGGACTATTATACCAAATATCGCAATTATACAAAATGCTTCTGGTTACGCTATATCTTCTCAAGTCGTGCGTATTCAGCGTTAAGCTTCTTGGTCTGGCCGCTATCGAACGTTATCGTAAGAGCCAGTCCGTCGACGTCAATAACCTCACCACTGCCAAAGGCCGCCGATCGAACAGTATCGCCAATCGAAAACGGTTCGTCACTATAAAAATCAGATTCAGGGACGATACGTGGCTCGCTGGCTACGCTTGAGACTTGCTCACCCATATCTGCCAAGAACCTCGAAGCCGGATTATAGCCGCGCTGACCAAATTGCAAACGACTTTTGGCATAGGTCAGGTGCAGTTCTTCGCGAGCCCGTGTCATACCGACGTAAGCCAGACGACGCTCTTCTTCAAGTTCAGCCGGGCCAGCTTCATATACGCGGGCATGCGGCAAAATCCCCTCTTCCATACCGACGATAAAGACTACTGGAAATTCTAATCCCTTAGCGGCATGAAGCGTCATCATGGTAACCTTTTGGCCATCGCTGTCAGTATCGGCACTCGACATCAGGGCGACTTCTTCCAAAAAGTCTGGCAGGCTGGCAAAGTTTTGCGCATCAGACAGCAGTGCACCGATGTTGTCTTGGCGCTCCTCGGCTTGTGGTGTGCCGTCATTAATATAATCACGATAGCCAGTCAGCGTTAGCAATTTCTCAATAATTTCATTTGGCGTAGAGGTCTCAAGCATTGCCTGCACAATCCGTAACTTTTCGCCTAGACTGGTCAAAGCGACCTTGGCGCGATTAGTAACCGTGCTGGTTTGCTCGACGTTAATTAACGCCGATAAGATATCCATACCACTAATCGACTGCCAATCAAGGAAGCGCTCTAGGCTCGTCTCGCCCACGCCACGAACCGGTACGTTAGCAATTCGACTAAAGCTCATCCGGTCATTTGGCTGGTAGACTAGGCGAAGATAAGCAATTATATCCTTAATTTCTTTTCGATCATAAAAACGAACACCGCCGACAATCTGGTACGGCACACGAAAACGCAAAAATGCGCGCTCGAGTGTATAACTTTGAGCATTTGTTCGGTATAAAATCGCAAAATCACCATAGCGGCGGGCTTTCATACCAACATGAGTTGCAATCCGTTCGGCCACCAAATTTGCCTCTTCGGCCTCATCATATAACTCGTGAATTTGAACTGGTTCACCTTGTCCTTTGTCTGTCCACAGCTTTTTTTCGGTGCGTTGAACATTTTTTGCAATCACATTACTAGCAGCATCCAAAATATTACCAGTGCTGCGATAGTTTTGCTCAAGTTTAATAACCTTGGCACCCTTAAAGTCACGTTCAAAATTCAAAATATTAGTAAAGTCAGCTCCACGCCAACTATAGATTGACTGCCAGTCATCACCAACCACACAGATATTACTGCGATCATTAACCAACGCTTTAACAATGGCATACTGAGCGGCATTGGTGTCCTGATACTCATCAATCAAGATATGCTTGAAGTTAGCCTGCCATTTTTTGCGGACGTCGGGCGACTCTTTAAACAGACGTACTACTTCTAACAGCAAGTCGTCAAAATCAAGCGCACCGGCAGCCTGACGCATATCTTCATACTTTTTATAAATCTTGGCAACGTTTTTTTGATACGGCGAGTGAGCTACCGCCTCATATTCGGACGGGTTAGTCATCTCATTTTTAGCATTTGAAATCGCGCTACTGGCTGATTGTGCCTTGATTTCACGATCACTAATCGATAGTTGCTTCATCGCCTGTTTAATCAGGCCACGGCGATCATCCTCGTCATAAATGATAAAGTTACGCGCGATGCCAATTGACTCACCTTCAATCCTCAGTAGACGGACGCAAATTCCGTGAAAAGTTCCCATCCAAGGCATAAAACTGCGCAGCGAACCATCTTGGTGCAACAGACTGCCAAGTCGCTGGCGCATTTCTTTAGCGGCCTTGTTAGTAAAGGTGACGGCTAGAATCTGGTTTGGCCACAAACCCTCATGCGCAATCAAATAAGCAATCCGATGCGTCAAGGTTTTGGTCTTGCCACTACCAGCGCCGGCTAAGATCAATAAAGGCCCAGACGTCGTCTGTACAGCCTCGGCTTGTGCCGCGTTTAACCCATCAAGTAAATCCATTACTTCTATTATAGGCTATAAAGTCGGAAGAACGTAGAAATAGAAGGCAGCACCGGCGCCAATTCCAAATATAATCAACAAAACTATCCAAACAATCATCATCCAGCCAGATTTTTTCTTCTTGGGATGAGCAATTGGCTTGTGGTAACTATCGACGTCAAAAATCGAACCAGCTGGCTTGTCGCCAGTATTCGGCTGCTCGACGTACTGCTGGGTAATAGCGACAGGTGCCGTCATTTCAGTAGATGAAGTCTGAGTTGACTGGGTTACCACGGGCGTAGGCCCTGCAGGCATCGATGTCTCTGGTGTAACAACCTCCGCGGTATCTTCACTAGATTCAATTGAAAGTAAATCATTTTGGAGCTCGGCAGGCATTGGTGTCTCGTTGTTTGGATTATCTTCGGCATTGGTACTTAGGTCAATATCCGGCTCAGATGCAGGTGTTTCGCTTGGCGTGGCCGGCTCAACTGGAGCTGGCGTTGCATCAGCAAAAGCACCAAGAGGTCGCTTTTCAACCTTGGCATCAGTAATAAAAGGCGACTCAAGTGGCGGTAGATTATTGTCATCAGACTCAGTTACTGTCGTGTCATTACTACTTAGCGATGAAGTTTCGCTCAGATCAACTTTAGCTGGCTCCTCGTCGGCAGGTTGGCTGAAGGATTTGTTAAAGTCAATCGGGTCCGGCCAATCAGATTTAACCAGTTCTGGGATGGCTGGTTCTTCTGATGCGGGTAAAGAATTTACGTCAGGAACGGATGTCGACATGACTGGCTCTTCAGCAGGCGGGGTGGAGCTTGGTTGAATCGTTGTTCCCTCGCGCGAGTCTGGACGAGGTGGTACAAAGCTACTGCGCATATCAGATGAAGGGTGAACAACATCCATAAAGCGACCAGAACTGCGTCTTGCGGCTAAAGGTTGAAGCGATGGCGTACTAGAGTCGGGTACGCTAGCAGTAGGGGCTGGGTTATCAACAGGATTAGTCGATACGCTAGCAGTAGTGTCCGCGCCCGTATCCTCTTTTGCTTCGACTGTTTGACTTTGATCGCCACCAATTAATGAATTAACTGCGCGGTCTAGTTCGTCAAAATCAAGATCTTTCATATTCCACCCTTTTATTTACTGGCTAACGACGAGCCCTTATGTGCTTTTTTAACAATTTCACTAAATGCGTGCGCATCAAGACTGGCACCGCCAACTAGCAGTCCATCGATATCCGGCAAGTCTAGGTAGGCCGTAGCGCTATCAGCTGTCACACTACCACCGTATAGCACCTGGATTTGTTCGGCGGCTTTGGCGCCGTATAAGTGCTTAATTTGCGAGCGGATTGCCCGAACAGCGTGACTGACGTCATCGGGCAGAGCATTTTTGCCGCTACCAATTGCCCAAACTGGTTCATAGGCAATTATGACGTCTTGCATTTCTTCGCTGGTAATATTTGCTAGGCCACCAATAAGCTGATCGTGAAGTACAGCCGCAGTTTCGCCTTCGGACCTTTCAAAGGCCGTCTCGCCCACGCATAAAACAGGCCGCAGATGATTGCGGATTGCCGCCTGGACTTTAGCGCGAATATCCTTGTCGGATTCATTAAAAATATGACGGCGTTCGGAGTGGCCGACTAAGCCATATTGAACAACACCATTTAACTGAGCAGCCGAGATTTCGCCAGTGTAAGCACCAGAATCACGCCAATAAAAATTCTGCGCAGCCAATTTGAACTGTCGGTAATTGATCTGCAAACTAAGCGACTGAAGAGTTAAAGAAGTTGGCGCCAAAACCACCTCGACGTCACGATGGTTTTTGACCAACTTTGCCAACTGATGGACGTACAAACTAGCCTCATGCATATTGAGGTTCATCTTCCAGTTGCCAATGATTAGTTTCTTGTCTCGTGCCATCTTTATAAACTACTTATGTTTACTGTTAGTGTACTCTATTTGCTTTCGAGCGTCTAGCAAACTTTCGACCCCTGGTAGTTTGTCGCCCGCCATTAATTCTAGTCCAGCCCCACCACCGGTAGAAATATGGCTAAAACTAGCGCCGCTGTTGCTGTCCCATTTCAGGGCAAAATCAGCCGTATCACCGCCACCAATAATCGACATCGTTTCAGTTTGGGTCGCTAAAGCTAAGGCTAATCTGGCCGAGCCGTGCGCAAAAGCTGGCAATTCGGCATAACCAAGCGTGCCGTTCCAGATAACCGTTCTAGCCGGCTTTAGTTCCGTAATCATTTTCTCGATTGACTTATCACCGATATCTAATGCCAAATCATCGGATTCGACTGATCCTAAGTCAACCACCCGTCGCTCGACATCAGCCGAAGCCTGTTTAGCAACCGCCAAATCAGTTGGTAAAATAATAAATTCATCAACCTTATCACCGGCTTTCTGACGAGCCATGTCATAGATTCGATCAATGACCGGATATTGATCAGTTTCAATCTTGCTAGCACCGACATTGATACCCTTATACGCCAAAAAAGTATTAGCAATTGCGCCACCAATAATCAACTTGTCGGCTTTATCAATAAACCGTTCAATCACCGGGATTTTGTCACTTACTTTGGCACCGCCGATTACCGCCATAAATGGCCGCTTTGGCGATTCCATAGCTGATGTAATAGTGCTGTATTCACGCTCTAACAGCAGACCGGCGACGCTTGGCAGAAAAAAAGTAATAGCGTGCGTACTGGCATGGGCACGATGAACAACCCCAAAGCCGTCTTGGACAAAATAACGCGCGCCGCTAGCCTTGGCAATTTTTTTAGCAAATTCTTGATCATCAGCCTCTTCTTCGGCATAAAAACGAAGATTTTCGAGCACAGTAATACTTGATCCGGGCGCACGTTTGACAGCTTGGTAGACCTTGTCACCAATCGTTTCACTGACAAATCTGACGTCACGCTTTAAAAGCTGTGCCAGACGAAGCGCCACTGGCTCAAGGCTTAACTTTTTATCCTTGCCCTCGGGTCGACCCAAGTGACTAATTAAAACTAGCTTGCAGCCACGTTCAAGTAGGTAGTTAAGAGTTGGCAAGCTGGCCTTAATCCTAAAATCGTCACTAATCGAGCCGTCGGACGCCAGCGGTACGTTATAGTCGACCCGAACTAGTACGGTTTGATGGTCAAGTGGCACATCGCGAATCGTTAGTTTAAAAAAGCTCATCCCCACCCCTTTTTATCTGTTAATATTTTATCACGATAACGCTTAAAATGCGCCCCTACTGTAAAATACGAACTTTAATTGTGTCAGTGGCACCAATAATACCTGGCTGCTGACCACTGACTATAATCACGCTAGTATCATGATCGCCAAAGTAGCCCTGTGATTTTAGCTCCATCGCTAAGGCCAAGCCACTTTCGCTTGAATCTGGTCGGACATAGCTGCGGTTAGCATAAGTTAGCGCCAACTGTTGAGCTGAGCGTGGCTCGCTAGTAACACTAATAATTGGCAGATTTGGACGGTGTGAGGCGATGTTAGCCGCAGTGGCGCCTGACTTGGTTTCGGCAATAATTGCCGGTACGTTCAACTGTTCAGCCAATGAAACAGCGGCGGCGCTAATGGCCTCTTGCTGTCGCTTATCAACCTCGGCGCGCTCCTGAATTGGCTCAACCGGCGCATGATCCTGGGTGTATAGAATCACCTTTTTCATAGCCGCCACGGTCTCGAGTGGATATTTACCGTTGGCCGTCTCATCACTTAGCATCACCGTATCGGCGCCCTGAATGACAGCGCTAGCAACATCACTCACCTCAGCACGAGTTGGCTCAGGCGCATCAACCATGCTGGCCATCATTTGAGTGGCAACAATGCTTAATTTGCCATATTTGCGACTCAGACCAATAATGCGGCGCTGGACAATTGGCACCACTTCCGCGCCAGCTTCGACCGCCAAGTCACCGCGGGCAACCATAACGCCATCACTTACACGAACAATTTCTTCCAAAACATCATGTTTAATAGCGGCTTTGGTTTCAACCTTGGCGATAATCTGGGCAGTTGAACCACCGGCGACTAGGATTTGACGCAGGTTATTAATATCTTCGGCACTTTGAATAAAGCTAATTGCCACAAAATCAATATCTTTCGTAAGACCGTACTCGATATCGTTTAGATCTTTTTGTGTCAAAATATCACCGCCAAAGTCAGTATCTGGCAAGTTAATACCTTTTTTGCTCATTAGCGTGCCGTCATTTTCAACTCGCAGCTTAATCGCCGTCTCAGACACAATCTCAATTACAGTGGTGCGAATTTTGCCATCAAAGATGTAAATTGGCTCACCAACCTTTACCTTTTCGGCCAGATTATATTGAATCGGAAAAGTTAGACCATTATGCTCGGCGGCGTAATCCAGAATAATCTCATCACCCTTTGCCACATTGGTGTTTTCAGTCAATACACCAAGGCGAATTTTTGGACCTTGCAAATCTTGCAAAATCGCAATCGGCTTGTCAATTTTCTGGCTAACTTCGCGAATCCACTTAATTTGCTCATCGCGCTCTTCATAATTACCGTGGCTAAAATTAAGTCGAAAGCCGTTGGCGCCTTCGAGGGCTAGTTTTTCGATCATCTCTGGACTGCTGGTTTGTGGACCAAGCGTTGCCAAAATTTTGGTGCGTTTAAAAATAATACTCATACCGGCTTATTGTACCATCTTCTATCTGTTGAAATAGGCTATAATCTTTTAAGTGAACATTAACCTGTATCCAATTATTTCAGACCAGATTAGCAAGCCCGCCCTAGGAGTCGTTCTATCAGAGCTTGAGCGGGCGCTTGATAACAAAACGCCAGGGGCAGTTGTTGAACTTGGCTGCTATATCGGCACAACTAGCCTGTTTATCCGACGCGTCCTAAATGAACGTAAAGAGGACCGGCCATTTCATGTTTATGATTCATTCGAAGGCTTACCACCAAAATCAACCCAGGACAGCAGTGCGGCTGGGGTTGATTTTAAAGCCGGCGAGCTGGCTGTCAGTAAAAAACAATTTCTTGAACAATTTCGTCGTGCCCATCTGGAACCACCGATTGCCCATAAGGGTTGGTTTAATGACTTAACGGCCACCGACCTTCCTGATAAAATCGCTTTTGCCTTTTTAGACGGTGACTTTTATGAGTCAATTTTAACGAGTTTACAGCTGGTTTGGCCACGCCTTGATGATAATGGCATCATCACTATTGATGATTATCGCCGCGAGACCTTGCCGGGTGTCGAAAGAGCGATTTTAGACTTTTTTCAGGGTAAATCGTATAAGCTGAGTTACGCGCATAATATTGCGGTGATCAGCAAAGTCTTGTAAAAGTGCCCCTGGTCACTTCTTTACCTTACATCTGGCAGTAATATACAATGTGTGACGAGCGCTTATGCTAATCTTTATTTTAAAAAACAAATATGAAATCACAACAATCTTTCGCCAAAAATTATCGAGGATTCACTATAGTTGAGCTGTTGATTGTTATTGTTGTTATAGCTATTCTAGCTACCCTTACAATAGTTGCATATAACGGTATTCAGCAACGCGCCCACACGGCAACAGTTCAGTCCGATCTTGAAAATGCTACAAAAAAGTTAGAGATGGATAATACACTAGCTGGTGCTTACCCCGCCTCTGTTGATTTAGCCAATGAGGGTCATGGTCTTGCTAAATCCACCGGTACGTCATACCAATACACCTTCGATTCAGTCGCCAATACCTATTGCCTGACCGCCACGAATGCCGGTATATCATATTACGTATCATCGACCAACAATATTCCGACTAAGGGCGCTTGCGTCGGCCAAATTGATGGTGGCGCTCCGGCGATAGCATGGACACAGGTCGTCGCTGGTTACTCATTCTCTGCTGGCCTTAGATCAGATAATACCATCTACTCATGGGGCGTAAATCCAACGGGTCAATTTGGCAACAACTCAACATAATCAGTCGTGGCGCCGCTAGCTAGCGCGGCAATTATGACAGGTGTGTCTTCAGGGCAAACGATCACAAGCCTTGGCCCCGTCACCTCATCGAGTACTAACGGCACGATGACCGCTATCGACTCCGCCGGTTCCGCCTACGGCTGGGGATATAATAATTTTGGACAAACTGGGGTAGGCACGACCACTACACCGATCAAGGTACCGACAAAGTTAACTGCCTTAGCCGGTAAAACAATCAAACAGATTGCGACCGGCCTTTTGCATACCGTCGCGCTTGACTCTACAGGCAAAGTATACGCATGGGGAGACAACTCTTCAGCCGGACAACTCGGCAACGGCACCACAATCAGTAGCCTAACCCCAGTTGCGGTCACGGGTGGTGCATTAGCCGGTAAAACAATAACCGCCGTAGCGGCTGGGTTTTTTCACACTCTTGCACTCGATTCAACTGGTAAAGTATATGCATGGGGTGATGGCGTATACGGACAGCTTGGCAATAGCAACTCGGTACAACAAAACTCGCCAGTGGCAGTTACAACTACTGGCGCATTGTCCGGCAAAACAATCGTAGCCATAGCAGCTGGTGGCCGTATGTCGATGGCGCTTGATTCGAATGGCCAGTTATATACCTGGGGTCAGAATGGCTCTGGCGAAGTTGGCGACGGAACAACCACGACGCGTAATGCGCCCGTCGCTGTGTCTACAACGGGGTTATTATCAGGTAAAAATATTACTGCTATATCATCGGCTTATAGTAAATCAATGGCCCTTGATTCGAATGGTCGGGTTTACGCCTGGGGCAGTAACGCATACGGACAGCTTGGCGACGGCACTACGACCGACCGTTCGTCGCCAACGTTAGTAACGGGCCTATCCGGTATCACCATCACCGGTATTTCATCGTCAGCAACCCATTCACTCGCCATAGACAACACCGGCAAAGCTTACGCCTGGGGACTAAATACATCTGGACAGCTAGGTGACGGCACTACAACCAATCGCTTATCACCAGTACTAGTAACAAATCCGTAATTATTATCAAATCACTCTTTGATTCGAATCCGCCGCATAGGATACAAAGTAAAAAGCCCAGCACGAGGCTGAGCTTTTTACTTTGGTGATCCCATCGGGAATCGAACCCGAGTTGCCAGGATGAAAACCTGGTGTCCTAACCGTTAGACGATGGGACCAAATTTTGAGTGAAATGAAGCAAATGTGTATATATTTGACCATTTCCGAAAAATTTGGGATCAATCAATATGGTTCGAAGAATCCATATGAGACATAATGCAAATTATGCCTGGTTATTGTAACAAAAAACCCTTTATCTGTGAAGGGGCAGCAGTTGTCAAAATAAAACAGGGCCGGAGTGGCGCCTTTCCCGGAGCATTGCTCGGTACTTGACGCCACCCCGACCCGCTGACAGCAGGCTAGGCCATCCTCTGTTGACGCTTGGCCTGATGCGCCAGCTCGTGCTCGCGAAGAGCCCGCCTCTGCTGCTTGACCTGAGCGGCCGACAGCCGATAGACGACACGGCAGCGCTTGACGAAGCTATCAATGTCACCCGACTCGACACACAGCTCGACCGCAAGGCCGATAATCTGCAGCCGGTCGCCGCGACGTCGGACAACCCTGGGGTCAACCAGACCATCACGCTCCAGAACTTCCTGGAGGTTAGTGCGAAGCTCGTGCTGCCGTTCGACCAGAGGAATCTCGACACCATCCGCCAGTCGCGTCAACGTGAACTCGCTGAGCGAGACAGTCAGCTTGCCGTCATGCTTTCGAAAAAGAATAGCCCTCAGACGCTTGGCAGCAGCTTCGGCTTCTTTTTCGATATTCGGCTGCCTGGACTTCTTGGGTCCGTCCAGTCGCCTTTCGGGCTTCGGCTCTCGCCTGCGCATCGGCACAACTGAGTTGCCTTCGAACACCTTACCCCCTAATTGTCAATATAAATTAGCTTGTAAAGCCACCGCGGACTCGGTGCTGCGGCGCTAATTTATAGGTTATTTATAGTATTCATCCAACATAAAGTCAATTAAAAAACTCCCCTTATTAAGAGGAGTGGTGGCCCAGGATGGGCGGAAGAGGCTTTGTAAGCACTCAATTCCGCCCACCCTGGGCCGAGTCGGAGGTCAGTCCTCGGTGTCGGGCTCAGCTTCGAGCATCACACCGGTCATGACCCCGAAGGAACCTGGAACGGCGTCCGAACAGAGCTCGGCAGGTCAGCGACACGCACCGGGGTGACCGATTGGCGTGCCGTGAACAGCTTGGTGGTACGTGCGGACTGACGGTCGGCCAACACATCGCGCACTAGCGATCGCCAGCAACTCGGGTTGTGACTGACGCGCAGCCTCAGATAACGCTCCAGCGCTCGCTGGCTGTCGGTCATGGTCGCCCTGGGGTCAGGGATAATCTCCATGGCAGCCATCTCGCGGCTGAAAGCGGTCCTGCACATCTTGTCCAGTTCGCGTGCGCTGTAGTGCGCCGACAAGTACTCGCCGACGTAGAGCTTCAGATCCTCGGTTGGGCTGGTGACTCCGTTGATGGTCCCCATCATTGGAGCGACTTCTGTTGGCATACTACCCCCACGGGACATGCGTTCTACTGCAGATCCCTGCAATAAAAACTCGAGGACCATCCTCGATACGCATAACATCGTTATACGCCCGTTGACTTTGCTTGTCAAATAGTATCTAGTTAGGGTAATTTATTAGGGTTAGACGCTATATATAGCGTATGCTTAATATTTTGCTTGTGCTTATTAGATTAATGTTATATAGCTCATTGACATTTTGCGTGTTTTGTGATACATTTAGTACATCAGTTGTCCAAGGTGTGAGGACCCAGGATGGCGGAGGATCGTTAACAAGTCAGATTATTACAGTGCATGTCTGATAGATAAAAGTGGAGCTTCGCGCTCCTATTTATCGCAGTATATACACTAACGAACAGTTAATTAAGTTACCTCAAGCTATTCTCTTTACGGAGCAGCTCGCCAGACTCGCCTTATATAGGCGGGCTAGCGAGCTGCTCCAAACGTGCAGCCAGGGGGAGACCCCGATCATCATATGACCGGGCCATCCGCCCAGCCAACCGTACAAGGAGAACTGCAATGGCAACCGCACCGCGCAAGACCATCTCAGCTACCGAGTTCAACAACGTCAAGCACCGCCTCGCGGAGCTGGGCGTCAAGATCGAGGTGTTGCAGCGGCAGTCGAAGGGCACCACCAGGGCCAACGCCGAGGTCGCAAGACTCAAGGCGCAGGTCGAGGCAATCACCACCCAGCTCCGGCTGGCCGGCGAGCGCTACAACAACGCCAGTGACCCCGCCATCAAGGCGAGCGCTGCTGGCCAGGTGTACGCACTCGACGACCGCGTCACCGAGCTGTTCAACGACGTCAGCGAGCGCGTCAGCGCGCTCGAGGCCGACATGGCCGAGGCCAAGGGCAAGATCGCCGAGTACGGCTCGACGCTCGGGGCTCAGGGAACCGAGATCGTCATGCTCAAGGAAGGACAGACGTCCCTCCACGAGCGTGTCAGCTCGATCACCACACAGACCTCCAAGACGCCGTGGTGGCACTTCCTGGTCGCAATCGTCGTCGGTGTCGTCGCCAGTCTCATCTGGCACAGCATCAAGTTCACACAGACGGTTCCCCAGGCGACTACCTCGACGACGATCCTGCCCAACAAGCAGACCGTCGTCGTTCCGCTCACCGCTGCCAACTCCACGTTGGCAGCGGTCTGTGCCGGAATCGCCGCAGCGGCCATCGCGCTGGCCATCATGTCGTTCTTCAAGAGCGGCAAGAAGACCACGCAGACCAGCAAGACAACCCAGCGTAGCACGGTCGGTACGACGCCCTCAGTGGCGTTCGCATCGGCCCCGACAGTCAAGCGGACGTCCGTCAAGACGGCCGCTACTTCCCCCAGCGACGGGTCCGACCCGACGCCCACCAAGGTCTTCACGACCGAACCGGGTGTCCAGACGGGTGCCCGCTCCTAGGAGGAGATGCAATGACCATGACCATCAACCGCCGCCGAGCCTTGTTGCTCGGCGGCGGGTTCACCATCGTACTACTGTTGACACTGATGTTTCCGGGGGTCTTCCCCTGGGCAGCATCCGCCAACAGCCTGGGGGATCTCCCTGTAGCCTGCAGTGCGCACTACTACGCCCTCGACCCGGGAAAGGAATCGACGAACGCCTTCGGGCCGCCGATCGCCGCCCGCGACGAGGCAACCATCAAGGCGCAGCTGTACGAACACCGCTTCTGCGGCAGCGACCAGATGGGAGACCCGACGTTGACCGCCGCGCACTATGCGGCATGGTCGGCAGGTGGTTTCACGGCCCAGAAGGTCGACTTCTCCGGAATCGATGCCTTCTCTGCCAAGCTCGTCGCCGACCACACGATGTGGAAGTCAGTGGTCGACGAGATGACGGCACTGGAGAACGCTTCAACGTTCTCCCTGGTATCCGTACCAGCCGGTAGCCCGTCGCTCTACATGGTACCCGACGGCACCGGCGGAGTGACGACGCACCAAGGTGTCACAATTGGCACCGGCACCGCCGTGCTGTTCGCGCACGACGGGTTCGAAGTCGAGTTCCGGCTTGAGTGCGAGTTTCAGAACGTTCGGAAGACCTTCCCGGGCGTTCTGTCAGTTCCACCGGGCAGCCCCGAGTTGCCCAAGCTGATACCGACACCGACGCCGACGCCGACAACCGCTACCTGCCTTCCGGGACAGGTAGAGAACGTCAACGGTGTCTGCGTGGCGCCAAAGTCGTCCAACCCCAAGGACTATCGCCAGCCTGGCGATGGTGGCAAGGGGGCCGACGTTGGCGTTGGCACAAAGCCAAAGGCTACGGTCACGACACCGGCGGAGACAACTCCGGCGGCAGTCACGACAACCACGCAGACCGGTGGCGGAGGCACAACCGACAGCTCAACGGCGACCCTCGGGTCACAGTCGGGCCTGACGGCTCAGGGGGCAGCCCCTGCAGCTACCACATCGCCCTCCCCACTCACCAACGAGGGCGGGGCGAACAATGGTACGGTGAGCAGCTCCGGCATGTAACCGTACCGACCACGTCTGGGCGCGCCTGGGGCCTTAAAACCCCTCGCGCGCCCAGACTGGGTAGCTTACTGTTTTATCCTGGGAATCTTTTCCTGCTTTGAGCGCTTTATGCACTCGCAGTCGAGAAGATTCCTAGTGAATCTTTATGATTCGACGTGCACGTTGTAATAATCTGACTTGTAACTTATTTAACAATTTGGTCAGACCCTTCAATGATCCTGAAATTTTAATAATAATTTGATTTTATCTGCGAGATAAATCAAGAAATGGAGTAGCTATGAATAAGCTTTCAACAGTTCTAAGCAAAGCTCCTAAGCGCCTTAGCGCCGCTATCGCAATCCTTGCAGCCGCAATTATTGTGCCAGCTTCGCTATTCGCCTGGGGCCCAAGCCGTCAAACATTTACAACCGCCGCACCTGCAAACTACGTAACATTTAACTCAATTACCGATAACCCAACCCAGGGTGACGAGCGTAATTTCGTTCAAGTTCGTGATGCATCTGCCAGCAACACAACTTACACTGACAGTATTTCACTGGCAGCTGGTAAGGAATACGTTGTTTTCGTATACTTCCACAACAATGCTTCTAGCAGCCTAAACGCTGATGGTAGCGGTATTGCTCATGGCGCATACGTCAAGGCTCAGATCCCTGCCGTTGTTCCTAATAATGGCAGCGCCAAAGCCGTCGGATACGTCGGTGCAACCAACGCCAACCCAACCCAAGTTTGGGATGATGTAACCTTCTCGAACACTACCGGTGGCGACATCGCCCTTAGGTACGTTCCAGATTCCGCCACCATTCACAGCTTTGGACCAGTTGACGGCCAAACTATGTCAAATAGTATCGTAACAACGGGTGCGCCAATCGGTTACGATGCACTTAATGGCGACCTACCTGGCTGTAACCAATACGCCGGTTACGTTACCTTCCGCGTTAAAGCCGAGCAGCCAAACTTCACGGTTCAAAAGCAAGTTCGTCTTGCCGGAACAACCAACTGGAGCAAAAGCGTTGCCGCTAAAGCCGGTGACACCGTTGAATACCTTGTTGGTTACCAGAACACTGGCACAACCGAACAAGACAACGTCGTCATGAAAGACACATTGCCAGCTGGAATCAGCTACATTAACGGCTCAACCATAATCAAGAACGTCAGCAATCCTAATGGCAAGACCATTAGCGACAACTTGACCAATGGAACCGGTATTAACATCGGTAATTACACTGCTGGTTCAAACGCATACGTTAAGTTTAGCGCCAAGGTAGCTAGTGATAGCAACTTGCCATGTGGCGACTCGACTCTTGTCAACACGGCATCTGTCGAAACTGCCAATGGTTCAAAACAAGATACTGCCAATGTTGTTGTCAGTAAAGTTTGCCAGAATACACCACCAACACCACCAACCACACCTACACCTACAACTCCTACAGAGTTACCTCACACTGGTATAGGTACGGACGTTTCAGCCTTCCTAGGCCTTGGTTCATTGATTGCAAGCATCGGCTACTATGTAAATAGCCGTCGCGCAGCTCTAAACCGATAATTCGAGTCTGACCGCTCTTTAATCTGAACAAATTCAGACTTGCAAATAACCCCGCCACCCGCGGGGTTATTTTGTTATATACTAAAAATATGAGTAAGCAAAAAAAGAAGCGCAATAAAGTCTACAGTGGCGCCGATGCCTCAATTAACCGACCGGTCATAACGCGCATCGAAGCCGCCGATCGCAACAAGCTTTCACAATGGTGGTTTGATCACAAGCGTGTCGCCAAGCCGGTAATTATCACTAGTGCAGTAATTATTCTTCTGATTTGGTTTATCTTTGAGATGGTTCGCGTACTTAGCGGCTCTTAGTCTTTTTAATCGGCAAACTAAACCCAAACGTACTGCCCTTGCCTTCTTCGGACTCGAATATCACATCACCACCGTGGGCATTAATAACTTTTTTAGCCAAGAATAGCCCAACACCCGTACCATCTGGCCGTTGCTTGCGGGCATTAGTGGCCCGATAAAACTTGGTAAATAGTTGCGCTCGCTCGGCGACCGGCACGCCGATACCCTTATCTTTAACTGTAAAACGGCACCAATCACCATCTACCTTAAGGCTCACCTCAATTGTCGTACCTTCTTTTGAATAATAAATAGCATTATCGGCAAAATTCATAATCACCTGGCGTATCTTGCCCTCGTCGAGCTCAAGAATTGGAAACGTTTTTGGTGCTTTATATGAGAATTTAAGATTACGCGAACTAGCATTTGAGGCCAAACCGTCCAGCTCTTCATCGACAATTTTAGCTAAATTAACTGGTCGACTATCAATTAAAAACTTACCAGTCTGTAGACGCGACACATTCAAAAAGTCATTAATCAAATGGACCATTCGCTCACTGCTAGTAAAAGCTTCGTCAAGCAAGTGTTTTTGCGTCGCAGTTATCTTGCCAGCATCACCTTCTAAAACCATACTAATATAACCCTTAACACTCGTTAGCGGCGTCCTTAGTTGGTGACTAGCCATACTGACAAATTCATCCTTAGCCTCGTCCAGGCGATGCAATTGAGCGTTGCTAGCGCGTAGCTCACTTGTTGCCTCGTCGATACGCTGCTGCAAGGTCTCGTTCAACGTCTTCACCTCATGAACTGACAGGGCATTTTGAATTGCAATCACCAACTCGTCGGCAATCGTACCAAGCATCTTGACATCACGCTTGGTATAGCCCGACGACAAACTGTAACCAATACACAAATAACCAATATTTTTATCATCATGCCTAAGCGGCAGGGCGAGTTCAATTTTATGACTAACCATCATCCGATGAACGGCAGTAGAATTAGCCATCAGCTCACCCACAATCACGCCATATTCAGTCTCGACTGCTTCAAATAGGGCCGCGTCGACTTTCGGCAGATGCCTATGGCCAGGTGTGCCAACCGTTATAAAATGCTCGCCAGCAGTATTAATCATAAAAAACGCCTGTTCGGCCTTGATAGTTTGAGCTACTTCACCGGCAACCCTTTCCAATAAGCCACGGAGGTCGGTTGTTGAACTTAAGGTTTTATTAAGCCGCGCAAAAAAGTCGTCCAAGCTATAGTTGTCCTTGTAAAAAACCCGATTCGTAATTCGATCAAAAAATCGCTTGACTGGTTGAAAAATAAACGCCAGCAACAGGGCGATGGCGATATTGACTGGACTTACGCCAACAGCCAATGAACCATTCGACATGACAATAATCGATGACACTACGTAAGCCAACCCGTAATAGACTAACGATAAAGTCATCAAAGAAAGTATATATGTCGCCGTGCGCACGGCTGCTAACCTAATATCAAATAAGCCGTGCCTAACCATCGCATAGGCCACCATAAATTCAAAAAAGATAATATACAGCGGACTAGCAAAGATTAGTTCCGTCTGTTGAAATAAAACCGGCATAATGAAGCTCGTCAACGGAGCCAACAATAAAACTGGTGCAATCCCAATTAAAATTGACGCGTATTGCGAGCGTTTAGCGCCGCGAGTCTTTGACATACTCGAAATAATCGAGCCAAGCGTTATAACTAATAGCAAAATCAGATGAATAATGAATAATGCCGCACCGAATGCTGGTATCGGCACAATATTTGCGCCCTGAATCGCCACACTTTGAAAGACTAGTGGAGAAATATCGAGTATAGCCACAAAAATAGTTACTACAAGGATTACCAAGTTGACAGACCTATTTATAACAGATGCTCCACCACTCCGGATCAGCTGTACAAGAAAATACAGCGAGGCTATCACCATAGAAGTTGAGGCTAGGACGATCCTAATAGGATAAATTAAATCCTCGGATAAATGATTGGTCGTAAAATAGTTAGCAACAATCAAAACGACAAAGCCAAGTGTCATTAATCCATAGACCTGGTTTAAAGTTTGACGAGTATCTCGAGAAAAAACAAACAGACCTATCAAAACGACAGCCAGCGTACCTATAATTGTTATAAGCATATCCACTATAACTCATAGTATAAGCTAGCCGACCGAATGAGCCTAGAGAATTCGATTACTTTCGGGCGAATCGGCGAATAATTTCGAGTGCGCCCAAAAGTGAAGTTGAGTTTTGAAGATCAAGTATTTTTTTAGGCGAACTGACGTACCTACCCGACTTTAGCTTACGTCCGATTAATAGTTCGCGGGCGGCAACCGTACCCAGTGAACCACCCATACCAGCTGTCACTCCAAGTTGCGGCAAACCATCTAAACTCTTGCCAATTTTCATTGATGAGTCAATCAATCTTGGACTGATATTGCTATAGCCAACAATCTTCATGGTAATTTTTTGTTTTTCGGCGTCAGATATTTCGCCCGACAGCAGTTTGTCAATCTCATCATCGTTTAACCTGCCATTGAATGGCTGGGTCTTACCGTCGTCATAACGCTCAACATCGATGACAGACTTATCTCCAACATCTGTTGCCATAATTAGTGGAATACTATTTTTTTGTGCGAATTGACGCAGCAAAGCTTTAATCGCCAAATTATCTATTTCATCAAATATAACGTCGGGCCTAATCTCAGCCAGTTCATCAAAGTGAGACTCGTTAATACCATCACGAAAGTGAATCTGAGTAATATATGGATCAGTTTCACTTAATTTACTGGCAGCAATATCAATTTTTTCCATGCCAATATTATCAAAGCCAGCATTAATCCTGTTAAGGTTAGTTGGTGATAATTTGTCAAAATCAGCCAATACAAAAGTACCACCAATGCCGCCCATCGCCATCTGTTCGACGACACTACTTCCGACACTAAGTCCAAAAACAGCAACCTTGGCCATCAAAAGTTTTCTTTGCTCGGCATCAGTAATCATATCTTTATTACGGTAAGTGCGCAGATCTTCATGATCAGACCTTTCAGGGTACCTAACTAGTTGCTGATTCCAAGAAAAGTTAAACCAACGTCCAAACCTTAGACCTTGTGACGCAATGTCGCCAACAAATTCAGCCCGGCTTACCGCATCTTGTTTTTGGTCTGGATGGCGCAAACTAAATAAATCATCTGCAATTTCAGTGCTTCGATCAATAGTCGTTTTAATACGGCCATCTTCCAGCCGGCGGCCTACTTCATTCCTGTCAGCCCAGCTACTAAAATCAAATTCGTCCGGTTGAGTCCATGTTGGTGCGCCAGTCTGCTTATCGCGAATCTGCGACATAAGGTCAGTCTCGGATTTGGTTGAATATTCCATCGCTAAGATTTCCCTGAGCTATATTGGCTATTGATAACTTCACGAGCCGCTATTAGTTCATCTGTCAGCTCGGAATTAGTCAAACCTTCAGAAAAGAAAGAAAAGCTTCGTAACAGCCTGTGTTGTTTAGATCTGCTACTTTCAAGTTCGGCCGCCTCTAGGATATTCTTTAAAAATGAGTCAATATCGACCACAGCCGGCACCAACTCAACCCTATCGGACACGCGCGGGTCATTCAAAGCGACAGGTTCACCAATTTGTCGAATGGCTTTTTTACCAAAATTATCTGCCAATGATGCGTAAGTAGAGGTAACGATACTGAAAAACCATAGCTCGCCATTACCCAATGAATCATGCAGAGCATCTCGTAAAACTTCAAAAGTAGCCATTGGGCCAGCCTCTGGCGAGCGCGCTAAAGCACCAATCTCTTTAACAAACTTATCCGGCTGCTCAATACTTTGTAGTGCAGCAAGCTCATGATTATAAATTGAATTTTTACAAAGACTATAGGCTGGCAAGTAACCCAGAGAGCCACCCGACGGTATACTAATCTTTCTGAGTGTCGCCCTGTCAAATGTTTCAGTCATATCATCTTCTGCTGGCTCAACTCCCAAGTAATACTCAACGGTTTCACCTCTAGCATGATCAATATCATCACTAAGCGAGCCGTCAATATCAATAGCAGAGTTGCTAACAAATCCCATGCTCTTATAGCCACTAGCATGCACTCGCCTAGCCCTTATCGCTAGTTCAGAATTGGTGTCCTCTGTAAAATGAAGAAAAACTAAGCCATCAAGGCGCTCTGGTCTTTTTTGCATAGGCATTAATGGAAGCTGATCGATTTTTTCTTGGTTACTCATCACAATCCATAATTAATTTACCCAATTATACATTAAAATCATTATTATGTCAATATCATTCTGGACTTAACCACTCTATTAATGTATAACTTAAACATGACCAAAATAGCAATCATTGAAGACGACCAAGTTATTAGCCAGATGTATCGCATGAAGTTTGAGGCTGATGGCTTTGAAGTTCAGTTAGCTGGTGATGGCAAGCGTGGCGTTGCCTTGGCGGAAGCCTTTAAACCTGACATGATTTTGCTAGACCTTCAGATGCCCGAGATGGACGGTGCCGAGGCTTTACGCATTATTCGCGGCTCGGACTGGGGCAAAACTATTCCTGTTATCGTCCTGACTAATATGGGCGAGGAAGAATCACCGAAAGATATACGCAGCCTGGGCATTCATAGCTATATTGTTAAAGCAGATTTAACACCACGCCAAGTTGTGCAACGAGTCAAAGAAGCACTGAGCCAGGACTAAAGGTCCTGCTGGCCTTTGCGGTCGGCGACAATTCGCGCAGCTCGAATGACATTATCAAATAACGCCGCAACCGTTAGAGGACCAACGCCGCCCTTAATCGGCGTGAGCGTAATATCATCCAGTTCCCGAACCTCGGGTGCTAAGTCACCGACGATTTTACCATGTTCGGAAGCAGTACCGGCATCAACAATGACCGTACCAGGCTGAACCATATCACGCGTAATTAAGCCAGGCGCACCAGTGGCCGTGACAATTAAATTGGCTTTTTGCAGTTCAGACGCTAGATCCAGCGTTTTATCATCATAAACGGTGATGTTTTTAAGACCCTGCGCGCGCCAAAGTTTAGCTAGCGGGGCACCGACCAGGCGGCCGTTACCAACAATTACGATTTCTTTA
Organism: bacterium; assembly: GCA_027451105.1. Classification (GTDB taxonomy): domain Bacteria; phylum Patescibacteriota; class Saccharimonadia; order Saccharimonadales; family Saccharimonadaceae; genus UBA1547. The sequence goes on along the minus strand of DAIDKB010000010.1, from coordinate 28,529 downwards.
TCCGGCAAAGTCACGTTATAACCAGCCAACAGCCAGTCAATTGCCATTGCAGTTGCTGGTGTAAATATACTGTCGGCACCTAGCCCATCGACGTCTTTCTCTGAAGCAACCGCATTGACGGCCTCCTCGACCACGCCCATATCGGCTAGCGGTAATTGAATAATAATGCCATTGATTGCCTCATCCCGATTAAGGCTCGTGATTAGATTCATAAGTTGCGCTTGATCGATTTTGTGGATATCCACATCGATACCAATGTCTTCGCCGTAGACTTTTTTAAGGCGAACATAGGTATCAATCACCGGACTGTCAATCGTCATTATGATTGCTAGACGCGGGAAAACTCGCCATGATTGACGTAGCGCTCTAACTTGTTTTAATTGGCGTTCTTTAATATAGCCCGATAACTCTAGTCCGTCTAATATCTTCATCTTCCCTAGCTTATCAAATACTAGCGAAGGAACCTAGACTCAACCTGTTCTTTGTTGATGCCATTCGTTACGTTGGTGTAGCCCAAACCGTGCAAAATATGTGCGGCTACATTTGAACGACTGCCCGTTCGACAATAGACAATAATATTGGCATCTTTAGGAACGTCAGCCAGCTGCTTGGCACCACTCATCAATCGCGCTGGTGGAATGTTAAGTGCGCCCTTAACATGACCAGTTGCAAACTCAAATGGCTCACGAACATCAATAACTACATAACTCATCTAAACCTCCCGGTGACCTAATTCTATATAGAATTTAGTATACTATATATAGTAATTATTGTCACGACTGTTGTGCAAGGTTTTTTCGAACAATCTTATACTCGCGCAAAATCAGCCACAAAATAAAGATATCAAATACCGTCAACAGAATCATGCCGATCGAAACACTCACAAAAACTATACTATAAACCTGATACAACATCAGCGCGCCAAGTGTAATCAATGAAAACGGATAGGCCCAGAGTTGGTTTTTTAGAATACCAATTACCGCAATCAGCTTAATAGTGGCATGGATCCACAGATAGACAATCAAAAACGTTCGGCTGCCACCAAGATGTTGCGTCGACGTAAGTAGCAAATTAGCAATCTTGTCATGCGGATCAGTTAAAAGCTCACGATGCGTAATGAATACAATAAAATTATGAATTGAGGCTGGGCTTACAAAGAATAATAATGCGCCGCCAATAAATTCCAGGGCGCCACTAATACCCTTTAGTAAAATGCCGCCTTCAAAAACTTTATCTAATATAGAAGAAGGATGGTACCAACTCATGATGCGGCCTCCTGTCTTAAAACTTATCTATAGTTATTATACCCGATTAACTGATCTGGTGCATGCTGCCTAATTAAATATGTAGCCACCCTGCATGTTGTAGCTACTTTGAACAGTGCTGGCATCTGGGCAAGCTGGTATAACATTGTTATTAAAGTCCGCAATATCGCTCGGAGTTGGAGCTTCTAGCGAATAGTAAACGACGTATTTTGAGCCACAGCCATACAACATAAGCGTAGATGAGCTACTATTATTGTATTTAATATTTGCAGGCAGACCCTTGGTAAATCCTGCCGGTAAATAACCGCCATTAGTTAAAACCGTTTCGATAGCGACTGGATAGTTAGGATCGACAATCAAACTGCTTACCCAACCTATGCCGGTTCCATTATAACCACCGCCAGTTTGTAACGGTGTATTGCCAGTATCCGACGAGTAGCGCAACAGCTCTGTAGCCAATTGCTTGGCCGCATTTTTAACAATCGTATCACGCGAACGCGCCTGAACTCCACCGTATGTCACCATAGTGAGCGTCACTAAAATACCAATGATTACAATAACGACTATCAGTTCAATAATCGTAAATCCAGATTGTTTAAATCGCATATCTTTTAGTTTTGGCATCTTGTAATAATGATAGCATAAGCGCTACGACAGAACGGATGGCTAGCTGGCTTTAAATAGACCGTAAATTATTACAATCATCACAATCACACCAATAATGCGGCGAAATAAAGTTATTCCTGAACGAATTTCTAAATATGCCCAGGTAAACAGGGCGGCCATCCCAAACTGTGAAATTGCACTACGTGTCGGACTAGATTTTACAACTATTCCAGCAAGTACCGATGTTATCCAGCCCCAAAGTGGCAAATTGGGATTTTGCCAAATGACCACCCTTCCCAATTTATCCCTAAAGACCTTGTTTAAAAACTTTCTAATAATTACTGTCATAGTCTCATCTTAAACCTATAGACGCCATTTAGACTAATCGCGATTACGGTTGCGGTATGTCATAAAAAGCATACAATTAGCACATTATATAACCCACGAAAGTTTTTTAGGTATGCCGTTACAACAAGAGTCAGAAAGACACGATGCAACGCCAGACCGAGTACACAATAATCCACTATTTAAACCATCTCCCGAAGAAGAGAAGTTCTATGGTCGATATCAATTAACCAATCCTAGATTATTACCCAAACCAAATGACGTACGGGCTGATTACATCGCCTACAATCCGTCAGGTATCTACACTGTAGTACCCGACAATATTGACCGCTCGCCACATCAGGTACTAGACATCATGTACGTGAGGGTCGAGCCAAATCGCGTTGATTCCGGCACTTCACACCTCGGTAAAGCTGCCGTGCGACCATATATTATTGATTTGCAAAATATAAACTCACCCCTGCGACCGTTTCATGACGCCATGGAGCTGCCGGGCGAAGACCCGACCCTACTTCGCATCAATCGCCGCCTACCATTAAGCGGCAAAGTCGAAAAAGCCTGGCTACTTGGACTTGTCGACGCCCAACCAAAGTCCGATAAGCCATATGAGGTTGCTTCTGTCCAAACAAAATTTTATGCCGGCAAGTCACTAGATAAACTTGAGCAAGTTGCGGTTGGTCCAGCCTGGATGAAAGATATCCGCTTGGCTGTTGACGCCGACCCGGATAGTTCTAAATTACACATCTGGGGACGGCCCCAACCTCACACCGGTAGTGGCAATATTAGCTATACATCTGTCTCTGACTTATCTGAAATAAAAGATGAAATTATCGCCGCTGCCCCACTTATACATCAAGAATTACTACCCTACGACAGCGGCATCTGGGGTGGCGTAAACGACGCCTTTATGGTTGGAGTTGGTAAATATATTTTAGCGGCTCATCGAGCGCGCATGACTGGACCAGATAATAACGGTCGTCATTATGAATCTTGCCTATTCGGATACAATACCAATACCAATCGGATTGTTGATCTGGGTATCGTCGCAACAGCTGACATGTTCCCTGGCCGAACAGTCAAAGATGACACGCATGTTGATTTGCACGATGTGGTGTTTACTGGTGGCGGCTATAACGGCAGGCCCGAGCTGCTAACCTTCGGTGTTGGTGACGGTAGTATTGGCATTGGCAATTTAGTAAAACGGGCTTAGACTTCGGGGCCGATATAGCGAAAGCGCGGGATAGTCTCGCCATCACGTTCAACCGTCTCATTAAACATCGCAAGTGGTCGCACAAAGAACTGAACATCTGATTTTTCAGCCGATTCGTACATCGGCACGTAAACAACCAATATCTCATCAGTTTCAGTGTGCTTAGCGGCGCATAGCACTTGATAATATCGTCGGTCTTCGGGCGTACTTTTGTAATGTTCGTACACGCCAGTTTGAGGAATGTGACGCTCGGGCATAGCTGCTTTTTCGATGTTCTCCATATCTTAAAGTATAGCAAAATAAAAAACACCCTCGGTAGCGATCAAAGGGTGTTCTTTATTTGGAGGGCCAGGTGGGACTTGGTCACATTCCGCGACCCCGAAACTTCACGGATGGCAAACCAGTTGCCACCGGAAGGTTTCCTTGCGAACTGCCGACTGGCAGTTCTCACCCACGACAGTCGCGGTTTCAAGTCCCAGCGAAATATTTTCCAATAAAAAACACCCTCGGTAGCGATCAAAGGGTGTTCTTTATTTGGAGGGCCAGGTGGGACTTGAACCCACGACATTCTGCTTAAGAGGCAGACGCTCTAACCAGCTGAGCTACTGGCCCACGTATATTTTGTCTATTTACAAAAACTGATTGTACACCATTACCCCTGTTAACACAAGACAAAATCATCACTATTTAACGTCAGCGATAAAGCGCCAATTATAACTAGTGTTTTTCTTGATACCGATTCGTTCTGTTGCCTGGACATTAAAAATTGGCTTATCAGGCGGTAGCAATAAAAACTCACCCTGATTTACCGCTTTACCATTATCATCACGGCCAATATTTAGCGCCTGGCAAAGTTTCGCTGGGCCATTAACTAGCATATTATCCGGCTGACTATGACGACGCTGACTAATAATATCGATTCCCTGATCTGGAACCAATGCTCGCAGTAAAACACCTTCACCACGACCATCGTGCCCCGCAACAATATTGACACAATAATGCATGCCATAGGTAAAGTAGACATACAAATGACCAGCCGACCCAAACATGACTTTATTGCGATTTGTTTGGCCATTAAAAGTGTGGCTGGCAGCATCATCCTCGGTATAAGCCTCGGTTTCGATGATTACGCCGCCCACCAGACCGCTGGCGTCCTGTCTATAAAAACGCCACCCAAGCAGCCGCCGGGCAACCGCAACCGCATCTTGCTCTAGAAAGCTTAAATCGTCCACTTAATTAGCGTACTAAATCTCGTCTTGAGGGCGAGATAGTGTAATCAGTTTTACAATACCCCAGCCGATCAAGGTATACACAACAATCGCAAGTAAGCTGCTCCACTCAAACACAAAGCGACCATAAATCGGTTCGCCAAATATGCCGACAAATGGAGCGACAAATACTCCCGTAATACCGTAAATGAAATCGACAAACCCAGCACCTTGGTTGGCGCCTAGAAGTAGCAATACAAATCTTATAGCAAGTAGGGTGTCGACTACTCCAACAATAAACCAGATGGCTCGTTGGGCAACAACAATGCCTGACGTTTGTGAGGTACGGCTTACGTTATGGCGCTCCACTTGTGCCCCATTAGGCTGAGTGGTAGTTTCATGTACTTCTGTCGTTTGCTCTGTTTCGGTCATACATTTTCTCCCTTTATTTGTAATTCTATTCTAACACTTATAGTGATGCCGCGTAAGCCCGGACCTCTTGTGACCAAAATAATAAACCCATCGATGATGAGTTTATTATTTTGGTACACCCGGCAGGATTCGAACCTACGACCCCCTGGTTCGAAGCCAGGTACTCTATCCAGCTGAGCTACGGGTGCATATCAGAGGTCATTATATCACGAACAATTAAGTTGAGCTATAATGGTCGGCATATGGAAATTCACACCAACATACCCCTAAAAAACTTCACGACTATGAAACTCGGTGGCAACGCTCGCTTCATGACCGAAGTCCGCACACCCGAAGAAGTCGTCGAAGCTTACCGCAATGCTAAAGCTCAATCCCTGCCGGTCTTCGTACTTGGTGGCGGCAGTAACGTTATCGCCAAGGATGAAGGTTTCAATGGGCTCATCATTCGCATGCGTATTCCTGGATTCAGTGTCATCGCCGATGACCTTAACTCGACAACCGTTCAAATTGGCGCCGGTGAAGAGTGGGACTCGGTTGTTAAAAGAACTGTTGATATGCGCCTAAGTGGCATCGAAGCCATGTCGGCCATTCCCGGTACCGCTGGGGCCGCTCCGGTTCAAAACGTTGGCGCCTATGGCCAAGAAATAGCCGATACGCTAGTATCCCTTGTCGCCTACGACACACAGGCTGATAGTTTTGTGACGCTTTTAAACGAAAATTGCGAGTTTTCTTACCGCCAAAGTATTTTTCGCGACAGCCAAATCGGACGCTACATTATTGTATCGATTACCTTAAAGCTCTCCAAAAACCTGCCTCAACCACCATTTTACGATGCGCTGCAAGCCTACTTTGACCAGCACGATGTCCATATTTTTACCCAAGAGACAATTAGAAATGCCGTAATCGATATTCGGTCTAGCAAACTACCAGATCCAAAGCTTTTGCCAAACTCCGGTTCGTTTTTTAAGAATGCCATTGTTGAAGATTGGCAACTGGCCGAACTGAAGAATGCCAATCCCGATATGCCGACTTATGATATGGGCGACGGCCGATTTAAAGTGCCAAGCGGTTGGCTTATCGAGCAAGCTGGCCTTAAAGGCCAGGTTCTTCACGGCATACGAGTTAATGACAAAAATGCCGTCGTTCTTATCAATGAATCGGCCACGGGCTACCATGATCTTGCCGAGGCACGCAATGAAATAATCAACACTGTTCGTGACAAGTTTAAAATTCAGATTGAACAAGAGCCTCTCGAAGTCTAAAACGCTTGCGGTTTAACCTAAAAAAACTTATGCTATAAGGTATGAATCGCCGTGGTTTTACGATTGTTGAATTGCTGATTGTCATCGCACTTATGGGCATTCTTTTGACACTTAGCGTCGTGAATCTTCACAGTACCCAGGTCAACTCGCGCGATACCAAGCGCAAAACCGATCTGGACACCATCGCCGCACAGCTAGAGATATTTTATAAATCGGGCACCGATGGCAGCAGCACTCTAGGGCGCTATCCATCAACGGTTGAACTTAATAGCTCTACAAATATCCAGGCTAACCTCCGCGATGCCGACCTAAAATCATTTACACCCCCCGGGGTCGCCTCTGCTGACGTCGGTTTTGTAGCAGCAACAAATAATCTGCAGGGTGGCACCAGTGTCCAACCAACACCTACTACCGCGACATATATCTATCAGCCCCTGCAGCAGGATGAAACGCTTTGTACAACCGCCACCCAGATGTGTACCAAGTTTAATCTGTATGCAAAAATGGAATCTGACGGCTCAATTTATATGAAAACGAGCAAAAACCAATGATAAACAATAAGCAACAATCTGGCTTTACAGCCGTTGAACTGCTAATTACTCTCTTTATTGCGGCGGCTTTTTTAGTAACTGGCTACCAACTCTACACCGTCATTATTAAGGACAGCGGTAACACCAGGGCCCAAGCCAGAGCAGCTAACGTCGCCTACGACTATATTAGGCGCTATTCGCCGACAGCCTCTAACCCGTGCAACGCATCAACACCAGTTAACAACACGCCGATAAGTGTTAGTGGCCTGCAAAGTGTAACAGTTACCGTCACCTACACCTGTCCTTATTCAAGCACACCAACCATAACCGATGTCGATGTGATTGTTAAGTACAACACGCCACAGCAATCAGTAGAATACGAGACCTATGTCAATAAGTAAACTTATCCATAAAAAAACACAAAAAGGCTTCACGATTGTCGAGCTATTAATAATTGCGCCAATTGTCATCTTGGTAATTGGGGCATTTATATCAGTTATCGTCAATATGACAGGTGAGGTCTTGATGGCGCGTGGCGCCAACGCGATGGCCTACAATATTCAGGACGCACTGAACCGTATCGAGGCAGACGTTAAGCTTAGCACGACCTTTCTTTCAACCAATAACGTCACCTTGACCTCGCCGCAAGGTTTTAATGATGATACGACAGCTTTTCATAACGTCAGTACCACCAACAGCGATCAGCTAATTCTAAATACGCTTGCGACCACTGGTAATCCTTTGTCAGTAACCAGCGGTGTCGTTTATCTCCAAAACTCGCCCAATGCCTGTTCGAGTACTCAGGTTAGTCAAAATAATCCTTTAACCTTAAATGTGATTTACTTTGTTAAAAATAACACCTTATGGCGTAGAGTAGTTATGCCATCAAACTATAAAACCGCTGGTTGTTCGGTGCCGTGGCAGCAGCCTGGCTGTAACCCAGCCATCATAACCACGCCAACGCCGCAAACAATGTGCCAAGCTCAAGATGAAGACTTGATCGATAATATCAATCCTAGTAATTTTGACGTACAATACTTTAATTCAGCTAATGCGACCGCGGCCGACACAGCTAGCACTAATACGTCTAATACCGATGCACAACGCACCTCGTCCTTGCAGGCCGACACGACTGTTGTTGCCTCTATTAATTTAAACAATACGATTGCCGGTCGTAGTGTCAGCCAGAGTGGTACAATTCGCGCGACCAAACTTGATGTAAACGCCTCAACTATTGCGGTCGTCACTCCACCGGTATCAGCTCCAGTTGCGCCATCGGTCACGGCTACTCTTTCAATACCCGATCAAATTGTATTTTCATGGGGACGCGTCGCAACCGCCACGAACTATACAATTAACTATAGTGTAGCTGGGGGCACCTACGTTGCTGGGGCCACCAACCAAAACATTACGTCATATACTGTTTCAGCCATGCGTGGGCAGAGTGTTTGTGCAACCGTTTATGCCAATAATAGTGTCGGCTCATCACCATTTGGATCGGCCTGCGCTACTATTCCGAACTGGTATAACTTGGCGTATCAGAATGGTTGGACAGACTACAACAACGGTGCGGATACAAATATATATCAAACCGGTGCCTACACCAAATCTAGCGCCGGGGTAGTTATGCTCAAGGGTCTGCTACGCCGAGTTGGTACAGCAACATCTGGTGAGATCATAGCCACTCTTCCATCTGGCTACCGCCCAGCCGAAAACTTTATGTTCCAAGGCGAGTCGTCTGGTGGTTCAGCTCGAATCGATATATACCCTGATGGAACTATTAGATTCCAAACCGGTGGAACAGGCTGGTACTCACTAGAAGGTATTAGTTTCATACCCGCAGGATCGCCATACACCTGGACAGCATTTAGTCCGCTGCAAAATAGCTGGGTTAATTACAATAATGGCTGGGCTATTGCTGGCTATACCATGGATAGTACCGGCAAGGTCTTTACTAAGGGGTTGGTAGCAAACGGTAATACCGCCGATGGGGCGGTCATTGGACAGCTGCCAGCTGGCTACGCACCACCAGATTACCTACATATGCCAACAACCAGCAATAATGCCTTTGACGTTACCGGCGCCAATACGTCAGGCGGCATAACCGCCAAAAGTATTGCGCAAAACAGCTACCGATCAATTCAACATAACTTCTTTGCCGCCGGTAAGGCATCGTGGAACAACTTAACACTTCAAAATGGCTGGCTGATATACCCTGGTTATGCCGTACCGCAATATACTAAAGGACCAGACGGTATTGTAAAAGTTAAAGGCTTAATATACGGCGGCAATACAGCCAATGGTACCGTTGTTGCTAACCTTCCGGCTGGCTATAGACCAGCCTACAGGTCACTTCAAAGTAACGCCTGCATGCTACACCTTTGCCGATTCGACGTTCTGCCTACGGGCGACATCATTATCGCTGACGGAAATGCCAGTGCCAGCTGGTCGGCTCTCGAGGGTATAAGTTTTATGGCCGAACAGTAAAATCAGTTGATTCTAAAATAAAAATGCTTGTGTTTATTTTAATGAATTAGTACACTGGTAACATCACTATGTAATAGGGGGCACTAAAAAAATAATGGTAGAAAAAATTAAAAAACTTAAGGCAAAGCAATCAGGCTTCACAATCGTTGAGCTTTTGATTGTGATCGTCGTTATTGGTATCTTGGCTGCCATCACTATCGTGGCTTATAGCGGTATCACGGCTCGCGCCAACGGTACAAAAGCACAGACAAATGGCGCTAACACACAAAAAGTCGCCGAGGCTATGAACGCCGACACTGGTTCATACCCAGCAACCGCCGCTTCATTCGCAACTGGTAGCACATCAACCAAAGAGCCATCAGGTATTACAGTTATTCCAGATGCTGCAACTTCAACGGTTAACAGCACTAACGGTCTAACAACTGTAGCCTACTCATGTCTAACAACCTGCACCAACCCAACCGGTGGACGCATCGCTTGGTACAACTTTGCGACATCGACAGTTAACTACATCTACGTCGGCTCCGCAACAAGCGCCGGAACGTTCGTATACCCAACAAGCTAATATAACCTAGCAATTAAATAGACCTTCACTACGAAGGTCTATTTTTTATATCAACTTATTAGAGTTTTAATTGTCACTTGGCAAAGGAAATTGCACAGCAAACTGCTTAACCTCGGCGGCCAAACGCTCAAGCTCAACTCCATTGTCACGGCTATCAATCGCCTGCTTCATCCAATCAGCAATCTGCGCCATATGGCCCTCGTTCAACCCGCGCGTTGTCATAGCTGGCGTACCTAGACGGATGCCACTCGGCCTAAACGGTGGCAATGGATCATCCGCCACAGTATTGGCATTTAAGGTTAAGCCGATCTTGTCCATAGCGATCTCGGCCACTTTGCCGTCAATACCAAAGCTTTTATAAACGTCGGCTAAAATCAAATGATTGCTAGTGCCACCAGTTACCAGCTGAAAACCACGCTTTTTAAGCTCATCAGCTAGCACAGCCGCATTCTTGACTACTTGCCTTGCATAATCCTTAAACTCGGGCTGCAAGGCCTCTCCGAAGGCCACAGCCTTAGCTGCGATGGCGTGCATATGCGGACCACCCTGCATTCCAGGAAAAACCGCCCGATCAATGAGCGTTGGAATATTTTCAAGCGTTTTTTCGGGTGCTCGCAGTGGGTTGCCGACAACACCACGACTCAAAATCAAACCACCGCGCGGCCCGCGTAAAGTCTTGTGGGTCGTCGTCGTAATCACGTGAAAGCCGTAATCAAATGGATTAGCCGCCACACCACCAGCAATCAAGCCGGCGATATGCGCCATATCGGCCATTAGCAGCGCGCCAACTTCATTGCCGATGCTGGCAAATTTAGCATAATCCAGCTCCCGCGGATAAGCGCTGAATCCCGCCAGTATAATCTTTGGGCGATGCTTCAAGGCTAGTTCGCGCAAGTTATCATAATCAATCTCACCCGTACTAATATCTTTCATCTTGTAGCGCACAAAATTATACAAATGAGCACTACGCGTCACCGGCGCACCGTGGGTCAAATGGCCACCATGCGACAAATCCATGGCAAGAACCGTATCGCCAGGTTCGAGCCAAGCGCTATAAACAGCTTCATTAGCTGGCGCACCGGAATGTGGCTGAACATTGGCGTGATCCGCCCTAAATAGCTGCTTAGCCCGGTCAATCGCTAGCTGCTCGACTTGATCAGTAAACTGCTGACCACCATAGTAGCGCTTACCGGGATAACCTTCAGAGTATTTGTTAGTAAAAACACTGCCAAGCGCGTTTAAGACATCGCGACTAACGTAGTTTTCGCTAGGAATAAGCTCAAGGCCATTACGCTGGCGTTCTTCTTCATTTTCTATTAAAGTCTGGATAATTTTGTCTGTCATAGCGGCTGCTCCTAATACTTTCTCTATTATATCATTCTTGACTTTATATCATGGATGGTATATCATTGGGGTTATGATTAACGACACCTACAAAACCAAGATTGGAATGCTAATTCAAGAGACACGACAAGCCCGTGGGATGACACAATCTCAGCTTGCCGACAGTTTAAATACAAGTCAAAGCGCAATTAATCGCATCGAAAAGGGCGGTCAAAATATCAGCCTTGAGATGTTAGCGCGTATTAGCGAAGTTTTGTCAAGCCAAATCGTTACTCTTAATCAGTCCGGTAATCTGAACTTTCGGGTCGAGGGTGGACACCACTTATCTGGTACAATTACCGTAAATACCAGCAAAAATGCCGCCGTCGCCCTACTTTGCGCCTCACTTCTAAATCGCGGCACAACAACTTTACGCCGCGTCGCTAGGATCGAAGAAGTTAATCGCATTATCGAAGTATTAAATAGTATTGGCGTCAAAACCAAATGGCTTGAAAACAACGATCTTGAGATCGTACCACCAGCCAAGCTAAAACTTGATGACATGAACTTGGACGCCGCCCGCCGTACTCGCAGTATCATTATGTTCCTTGGCCCACTGCTTCACCGCTACAATTCATTTAAATTACCTTATGCTGGTGGTTGTAGCCTTGGTGAGCGCACCGTTGAGCCGCACCTAAATAGCCTGAAAGAGTTCGGCCTAGAAGTCGCTACTGTCACTGGATTTTATGATTCAACCGTCAAACCGCTAAAACCTGAGCGCGCAATTGTTTTGTCTGAACGTGGCGATACCGTCACCGAGAACGTCCTAATGGCCGCCGCCTTAAATGACGGCGTCACTGTTATCCGTAACGCCAGCCCGAACTACATGGTCCAGGACGTTTGTTTCTTCCTTGAAAAACTAGGCGTCAAAATTGAGGGAATCGGCACTACAACACTTACAGTTCACGGTCTGCGTGATATCAACAAAAACGTTGATTACTCACCTAGCGAAGATCCAATTGAGGCTATGAGTTTTATCGCTGCCGCTATCGTGACAAAATCAGAAATCACCATCAAGCGCGCCCCAATCGAGTTTTTGGAGATTGAGCTTAAAACCCTGGAAGATATGAACTTTCAATATGATATATCCGATGAGTATGTCGCCCAAAATGGTAAGACACGCTTAGTTGACATCACCACAAAAGTCAGCAATCTGGTTGCCCCGCAGGACAAGATTCACCCATTACCATTTCCTGGCCTAAACATCGATAACCTGCCATTCTTTGCGGTTATTGCCGCCACTGCAACTGGTCAAACCCTAATTCACGACTGGGTCTACGAAAACCGCGCCATTTACCTACTGGAACTAACCAAGCTAAATGCCAACGTTAAATTGCTTGACCCGCACCGCGTTCTAATCGATGGCCCAACCAAATGGAAGCCCGCCGAAGTCGTAACGCCACCAGCCCTACGACCAGCCGTTGTGATTCTACTCGGTATGCTAGCCGCCCCTGGCGTATCGATTTTACGCAACGTTTACTCAATTAGTCGTGGCTACGAAGATTTAGCCAACCGTCTGAATACACTCGGTGCTAACATTACCATTCTTCGCGATATAACCGAATAGTATAACTATTTTTTAAATATAATTGTAAGCGGTATCCGGCGCGAGTACTCTAAAACGCCATATCGAAAAATTCGGATTGCGATTGTTAACGCCACCACTGCACTAACCGCTAAAATACTAATACCAAGTAATGTATCTGTTGGCGTCAGGTTACCAACAGCATTTCTGAGCATCATTGGAATTGGAGCGGTTAGCGGGAACAGCGTCAAAAAGCCAACAAACGGCGAAGTTGGTGCCGATATAAATAACGAAACCGCATAAAGTGGACCAAATATAAAGATCATAACAACCCCAAAGAACCCACCAGCCTCTTTGGCAGTTGGCGAAACCGAGCCAATTGACACCAGCAGACCTGTAAACAATAAAAAGCTTAGGACAAAGATAATTGCCCCTATAGTTATACGCATAGGGTCAATTGGTAGATTATTAAGATCAATATTTGGCAAAGCAAGCTGGCTGCGGAAAAATACATAAGCAACAACTATCGGTACCATAATAATCACAACCTGAATAAGTGCGAGGGCGATTAATGACAATATTTTGCCAATAATTAAAGTTCGAGCTTCGATGGTCGTCAATATCATCTCGATTACACGATTCTCTTTTTCCTCAGTAGTACTAACCAGCATCTGATTGCCGAACATAGCAATGAGAATGTAGAACAATACCAAGAAGATTCCCGGTACAATCGCCGCTCGAATACCATCGTAAGGCTTGCCGTCTTTATAGGTCGCCGCATTGAAGGCGACGCGATCCTGCAAAACGGCAGTCTTCTGCGAATCGACAGTCAATCCAACCGACTGCTGCAACAATGCCTTGGCGACGGCTTGATAGCGGCCATCATTAAAGATCCCGACATCCTTAGCGTAAACTTCGACCGTATTTTTACTCAAGTCCTTCGGATAGTAGAAATAAGCATCCAAAGTGCCATTAGTGACCTTATCAATATTAATCTGTTTATCAGACGACTCCGACGCCCCAAACTGGGCCAGCATAGTTTTATTCAACAAGCCACTCTCATCAGTCACGACTAACGAGAACTTCTGGTTTTTCGTATCTTCGGCAGCTTTATTTGAGGCCCTATTTGAAAAGTAGATTATCCCAAAGACCGCTCCAATAATTAGCGGAAATGCCATCGCCATAACCCAAAATGACTTTTTCTTAAGAGTACGGATAAACTCAAAACGAAAAACAGTGCCTAAGTTATACATTATTCAGCCTCCTCCGTTATTTCATTTTCGTCGCCATAGACCTTAAGAAAAATGTCATCTAGCGACGCGTTACCGTACTGACTTTTGACCTCGGCAACTGTACCGTAGGCATACGAGACGCCATCTTTCAACAATATAATTCGGTCACACAGGCGCTCAACCTCTTCCATTTGATGAGTCACAAATATAACTGTTGCGCCATTACGCTGATGTTCTTCAATAATATCCATTAAAAGACGTCGGTTGACTGGATCAAAACCCTTAGTCGGCTCGTCCAATATCAGCATCTCCGGATTATTCATGATTGTAATGCCCAGCTGAACCTTTTGCTGCTGACCGCCAGATAATTTGTCGATTCGTGTCATTGCTTTGTCGCTTAATTTGACGCGCGATAGATAAGCCTCGGCACTAGTTCGAGCCTCTTTCTTTGACAGACCCTTCAACTGACCAAAGTAAGTCATTACATCAATCACCGACTCTTTTTTGTATAAACCGCGCTCTTCGGGCAAATAACCCAATTTTATGCCAGACGAAACCGAAAAGGTCTTGCCGCCGACAAGCAACTCACCGCTAGTCGGCTGATACAGGCCCAGCAATGCCCGAATTGTTGTTGTTTTACCAGATCCATTACTACCTAAAAATCCAAAGACTTCACCTTTTTTAACATCAAACGATAAATCCTTAATGACGGTCTTTTTACCAAAGTCCATTCTAAAATGACTTATCTTTACAACCGTTTCGACGCTAGTTGAACTAACCATATGCAGGACCTCCTGGACACTCAAGTTATCTTTATATTATCACAGCTCTAAAAATAATGCCGCCCAAACCATACCAGGGTCACCTCTGTAAAATGGTGCCTTGTACCACGATCCATCCGGACTAAGCAGCTCAGGATAAGTACCATGACGCTCAATCATGGCAGCAAAATTAGCTAGCTGTGTGCCATATTCAGGATGACCGTAACGTTTCATCAGGTGCAAATAAAAGGTGCCGTGCCAACTCCAGATTGTCGTTCCGGTGTAATTTGGCATGATGTATTTACCCATACCTAATCGATAATGAAACTGTTCGGGATGCTGACAATATTCAAGGGGATAAAGTTTATTAAGGCTGGCCAAGCGAATATAGTCAAACGTCTGATTGACCATTGATTCATCTTCAATCACGCCCAAAAAGAATGGCATCAAGGCGCATTCCGAGCTGTAGACTGTTGTGGCGCGATCGGCTTTAAAATATTCACCTGTCCAATAATGCTTTATCAGATAATTTTGATAACGTTGCTTTTCAAACGGAAAAGTTCTAAGTTCAAGAATATTAGCGCACTGCACCATGCGCGCGATTAAAGTGACAGCATAAGCACTACGGTCATAATAGACCGCATCGCGCATTTCGGCGTAACGCATCTTGCGAATATCACCATTTTCATCAAGAAAAGTCTTGGTGTATTTTTCAAGTTGGCGATCCAAAAAGGCCCGCTCGGCCAAACTTAGCCGATACGAACTCACCACTAATGAATGTAGCAGCCACGGCAAAGCGTCAATACTTTTTTTAGCTGGCGCGTTAAACGTATTGCCAGCCTTATCGATGCAAAGCGTCACATCACCAGCTCGACGATAATGTTTTAATGCCCAGGCGAGCGTGTGATGAACCTTTTCAGTATTACCAAGATTAACAAGTGACTGACAGACCGTACCAAAATCGCGCATCCAAAAAAAGTCAAAATGCCCTAGGCTGGTACGATAAAAATCACCCTCCCACAGTCTATCAATAATCTGGTTACAAATTTCTTTGGCATCACCGTCAAACCGTTCAATCGTACCAAAATAACGATTTGATATCTGACGATACTCCGCCCTGATTGTTCCCAGTACCCCGCCAACCCGTCTAATAACATATTCCATTTGATTTTAAGTATAGCAAACAAAAAGGCTTCATCTACGAAGTCTTTTTGTTGTGTTTTATTTTTGACTATTCACTTTTTCAATCCTAATTTTAGCGGTTCCCAGAATAGCCTGAAATACACCACGCCGTGCATTAATTTCATATCGTTTTTTCACGACAACCTTATCGTACATATTTGGTAAAGTCGTTGCCTTATACTTTTTGCGGAGTGTATCATACCAGTTCTTGTCATAAATTCTCCAAAAGTCAGCTTCGGCGTAGTAATTATGGGCATACATCCATTTTTTACCGCCATAGTGAGTCAACTCGTCCTCGATATTCTTGTTAAGTTCCTTGAATTTGTTAAAGCTTGCAATACGCGGCCCCCAAACTCCGATATTAATTGCAAGCGTCGTGTTAATACCGTTGCATGAAAGCGGCGAACGAGGCTCGGGCATTACTGGACACAGCCACAGCGGATATATTTGGGTTTTTGCGTCAATATAATCAAGGAATTTAACGCTTTTGTCATATGGAAGCGTCAGGTCTTGAACGATATATTCCTGTGAAGCGCCACTAACTTGTAGAGCTTGGTAAAGCTTTCTAGTATTCAGAATTGGATTAAGCACAAAACGCATCAAGCTATTAAACGGCACGCCGAACAGCTCGAAAGCGTATCGACCGACCCAAAAAGCGCCCCGATTATACCGAAACAGGTAATCCCTGAGCGGTATCGATTCTTTGACAGTCTGCTTATTCGCATCAATTTTCTGGGCGTGTAGATAATACCAGGGATTATAGGCACGGCTGAAACGCTGAAGTTTACTAATTTTTAGATCTGACAGCTTGCCCGTCATTATAACACCGTGATTTTTACCAAACATAATTCCATCAATAAAATCATTTCTCCCACCAGCTTCATCGCCAATCAGTCGAATGGCCTCATTAAATCCCTTAACAGGGTGATATGTAAGATGCACGTACTTTTTAGCAGGTATCAGCTGAAGCTCAACAGCCGTAATAACACCCAGACTGCCGCACGAGCCAGCCGCACCATAAAATAAATCTGCGTATTCGTCAGGTGTCGCTTTTACAATTGAGCCGTCCCCTAGTACGTATTCGACCCAGTTTGCTGTCTGGCTAAGAAAGCCCCATTTAAATGAGCTGCTCTCGCCCGCCCCGCCCTGAATCCCGCCGCCAACAGTAATTCCTGGAAATTCTGGAATAACCGGTGGTACAAGGTTATATTTTAAAGTTGCGTCAACCAATTTATCCATTGGAACATTCGGCTCGACAACAACTGCCAACCGCTCGACATCAATTTCAATTATTTGGTTTAAGTCAGTAACGTCCAACATTTCATCTTCTTTAAAAGATAGTATACGCGTTGAATTGGTACTACCATGAAATACCCTAAACGGCGTTTTTGATTTATAGAATTTATTAACTTCCGTAGCAATTCTTAGAGTTTTTGAGTTGTGCTGAGTTTTCACTCTATCTATCATAACAAACAGGGTCGGCTATGCCGGTGCTTTTACCGACCATCGGGTGTCGACCAGTCGGTAGCTAGGTCAAAGCCATACGGGATTCTGGCTGCAAAGCCGCCAGTGTCATAAACTCGGCCGGGGCCTAGGCTGGTTTCAATCATCGAACACCTTGGGTAAATTGAATAGTTAGCTGCCACGATAATGTAGCCCTGGGCGTCAACTTTGGCGCCATCTGGTCGGACCGAATAGTAGCCGCCTTGACCACATGCCTGCATAACAACACTCATATTTAAATCATAATAAGTCTCGCGGTGCGTCACGCCTTTGCTATCCGTAAAGTACTGCGCGCCCTTTGCCTTGGTTAAGCCGCCACCGTCATTGCGAAGACCAATCACTTCAGTTTGCTCGGTCGGATCACGCGTCACGATATTGGCCAGTTCAACTCTTGATAACTCGACGCCGTCTTTGATATTCAATTGATAAGTTATACTGCGAATGCCCGTAATGCCCGGACTTTGAATCGCCCGATAGCCAATTGGCTGGTCAACGTCGTAAACAATCCGAGTTAAAACCGGGATAGCTTGGTCAATTGAAACCGTTTGGATACCCTCACGCCAAATACGCATATTCATACCGTCAGTAATTGGTGTATCTTTTGACACAGACATACGACCTTTGTCGCCAAGAATTATATTTTTTTCGGTCATCATATCACCAACCGTTTTCGCTTGCGTGCGAATTAATGTTTGTTTACCATACAGATCAATATTAACTACTTTGGCCCGCGTAATCGTCAGTTGCAAGCCGGCGCCATCGGCTACGAAGTTAGTCAAAGGCCTTAGTGACGTAATATCTTCGTCATATACAGTCACGCCAACGTCCTTAGCGATTTGCCGAGCCGTCTGATAAGGTGACATTGTTTTTAGGCGAATTTCTCCATCGACTACCACAACCGGACGCGCGCGGTAAATATTAACCTTGTAGCTAGAAGCAATAAGTTCTTCTTTGACCGAAGGCTCAACTGTATCGCGCTTGTCTAATTCTATATTCTCGGCTTTCAAGGCTTCACCAAGCGTCTTTGCCTTAGACAAAAATACGCGCGTCGTGCCGCGATCATAAACCGAAATAAGGCGGCCCTTTTGATCTTGAGCCAAAACGGAATGACCCAGCCCAACAGCACAAACGACAACAAGCAAAAGGGTCAATATAAAACGCCACACCATTTCCTCAATTATAGCACCCCGATTTTAACGACGGCGTACTACTTCGTTGATAATGACTTAGCTTGCACGTGCCAATAAATAATCCACCCAATTAACGCCAATATCCACCCCACACTATTTACAATTGCCTGGAATTGCATTGATTGTCGATCTTCAATATAGAACGACAATCCGGTAACGAACTGTGATGATACAAATAACATTACATAAGCTACTGATATCGAAATAGCTGACCATGTTAACTTAGTTGATACGTTCAGTTTACTATTTCGAAGCATAGCGTATGACACTGCCCCAACTACTACAAGAATGATCAATGGCACAAACGTATATACACTAACACTTTGCGTAAATATATTGTTAATCAACGGCCAAACTAGCAGCAAAACAATAGATCCGATTAGCACTAGACTGTACGGCTTATACTCAAGAATGTCGCGTTTCGCATAACTACTTCGCAGATGAGCAATAGAAAGGACAGTAGTGACAATAGCCACGGCAATACACGGCAGTAAATTAGTTAAAACAACCTGCACACCTGGTACTCCTGCAAAATATTTGGACGGAATCGACACATAAAGCGCAAATATGGACATTGTCCAGAACGACAAGAGCCCAAAAAGTACCCCGTTGAAATGGTGGCTTATCTTACTCTTTGATCTTACAGACCAATCTCCGATTAAATACCCTAGAAGCGCTGGAAGGAGAGCACCAAGAGTCAAAGCAACAGTGAATAAAGCCACATTTTGGTGCAGCGTCCTTGGATCAAGTAGCATTCTTCCGAATGGAATAGTAGTCGAAAGCAACACCGCAACGACAAGCAGCGCATATAAAACATAACCTGTTATTACGAGCGGGTATTGTAGGTTTAGCTTTTTTGTTTTTACCATATTACCTTTCATTATAAGCAAAAAGTAAGCAAAAGCAATTTAGTAGATTGGTGCTATTATTTCTATAAACAAATTCTATGGTACCCCAGGCTGGGATTGGTCACGATAAAATTCGTTCCGAATTTTTCGCTACCCCGCCTCAGTCGGTGACGTTCGTCATCCGGCTTCCGGCCTTGCGAACTGCCGACGTGGCAGTTCTCACCAGCGACATTTTTTGCTTCGCAAAAAGTCGTTGATTCAAATTCAACTCAAAGATCAAAATAAATAGACTAGCCAATGGTTAGTCTATTTATTTTGGTACCCCGGGCTGGGATTGAACCAGCGACCTTAGGCTTAGAAGTCCTCTGCTCTATCCAACTGAGCTACCGGGGCGAACCTAAGCTATATTATAACAAAGATTACCCAGCGCCCATCTATAACCGAAATTGGTCTATAATAGATATATAAAAGGAGGTATATTATGACGGATTTAAAGGATCATGGACCAGACCCATTTGTAGCCAATATCGAGCAAGCCACCCTTGATAATACCAATTATCGAACCACCTTGTGGACCGGTAAAAACCTCCAGGTAACCCTTATGTGCATTCAGCCCGGCCATGATATTGGCCTCGAAGTTCACGAAACGCACGACCAGTTTTTACGAATCGAGGAAGGTAGTGCCACGGTCTATACTGGCCTAAGCAAAGATAACCTTGATTCTTGGCAGGCCAATAATGATGATGCCGTGCTAGTACCGGCCGGCACTTGGCATAATTTAGTTAATTCGGGCGACATACCACTAAAAGTCTACTCGATTTATGCCCCACCGCAACACCCACACGGCACCGTTCAGGCTACCAAAGAAGAGGCTGATGCTGAGGAAGCGAACGAAAAATAAAGTATACCCTATAGCAAAGCAGTTTGTAGCTTACTGCGTATTTTACTCATCACCACTTCGTTCAATTGCTTTGATAGTGAGCTGTCGTAGTGATAGCCAAATTGCGGATCGGTAAACTCCTCGCCTTCAAAAATAATTGGGTGCCTATAGCGTGGACGAACATGCCAATGGACATGGGGAAGCGGCTCCGCCTCCTGAAAAGCAAGATTCATAAGGCACGACCAGTTGAAAAGATCAGCCCCAAACGCGCCCCTAACTGCATTTTCAAGCCGTTTCACAATAGCGGCAAACTCTAGCCACTCCTCATTAGTAAGCTCGGCCATATCACCTTTATGTTCTTTTAATGTTACGTAACAACGGCCAAGATTCGCTTGATTTGGGGCGAGCGAAATAGTCCACTTATCAGTTTCGAAAATAGGCTTATTG
Source organism: bacterium (assembly GCA_027451105.1). GTDB lineage: Bacteria > Patescibacteriota > Saccharimonadia > Saccharimonadales > Saccharimonadaceae > UBA1547. Next base: position 7,668 of record DAIDKB010000010.1, on the reverse strand, counting down.
GTTGGCCAAATGGCACACACCTCGCAATTAGCAACTGACTTAGTCATGGTTTGATTATAGCAAAAAGGAGCCACCGTTGCGTCTCTTATAATCTCTTGGGTGCGGGCGGAGAGAAGGCGGTCACTTCGTTCCCTATATCCGCTTGTTTGTGAAAATATGTAAACACATTTTCACTGCTCGGCGCTTCACGAACTCTCATCTGCTCGCTTTGCTCGCCCGATGAGAGTTCAATCCATCAACACAAACCAAAGAAAAAAGGCAATCACGGGGATCACCTTTTTTCTTTGGTGCGGGCGGAGAGAATCGAACTCTCATCGTTTGCTTGGAAGGCAGACATATTAGCCGTTATACGACGCCCGCATATTTTGCCATTATATCAGTTATCAAGGTGTTGTAAAAGTACCGGCTGATATTTTATTATATGGCTCAATCTGTTACAATGGCTAAGTCCAATTACGTATGGCGAATGTAGCTCAGTAGGTTAGAGCGCTGGTCTGTGGATCCGGAGGTCGTGGGTTCGAGCCCCATCATTCGCCCCAAATAAATAGAAGCTAGGCTGGCTTCTATTTATTTTAATTTGATATAGTTGTTAAGTATGCAAGAAACTGATTTATTACAAGCCGTCCCAACGATTGCCCGTGGTGATATTGCCGTCATTCCAACGGACACGATTTACGGTATCGTCGCCCAAGCGGCTAACCCTTCGGCCGTCCAAAAAATATATGAGGTCAAACGACGCAATCCATCAAAGCCCTTTATCATCTTGATTAGTAAGTTACAGGATTTGGAATTATTTAACGTCAAGCCAAGCGCCGAGGTGCGACAAATGATACAGACTTACTGGCCAGGCCCAGTTAGCATAATCCTGGACTGCCCCGATGCGCAATTCGAATATTTGCATCGAGGCACAAATACCCTAGCCTTTCGCCTACCCGACAACAAGCGGATTACTGATTTAGTTGAGGCAACCGGACCGTTAGTGGCACCGAGCGCCAATCCAGAAGGCTTACCGCCAGCCACTAATATCGAGGAGGCCAAGTCATATTTTGACGGTAAAATTAACTGCTATATCGAGGGTGACGTAAATGCCAACCCATCCAAAATTATTCGTATTACCAGCGACGGTAGCGAAGAAATCATTCGCGCCTAAAGATTATTAGGCTGCTGCGACTGCGCCACAATACTATCAGCCTGAGCCTTTGAGTCAATCAGGTTCTGGACCTGATCAAGCGTAATCTCAACTGTACCGCCTGGCTCGACTTCGCCTGATAGCATCTTTTTAGCAACGGTATTTTCAACCGCCTTTTGGACAACGCGGCGCATTGGACGAGCGCCTAGTCGAGGATCATAGCCCTGTTCAACCAAGTATTCTTTAGCGTCTTGACCAACACTAACTGATACTTTTTGAAGGGCTAATGTCTCGTTAACTTTACTAATCATCAAATCAACAACTTGCAATAATTCGTCTTTTTTAAGTGGCCTAAACATCACGATTTCATCGAAACGGTTCAAAAATTCTGGCTTAAACTGGCCGCTATCAATAAGCTCACTAACCAGTTGGTCCTCAAATTTCTCGATATCCAAACCGCGCTCAATGTGCTCTCGAATTCGATCGGCACCGGCGTTGCTGGTGGCGATAATAATCGCATCACGAAAACTGACTTCACGATTCTTAACATCTCGTAAAATACCTTCATCAAGCATCTGAAGTAGGGTAGTCAGGACATTAGTATGGGCCTTCTCGATTTCATCCAGCAGCACCACACTAAATGGCTGCTTCATTACCTGCGCCGTCAAACTCATACCATCGGTCGCACCATCGGCAATTAGACGACTAACATCATTGTTGCTAACATACTCATTCATATCAAGCCTGATGATATTCGATTCACCACCAAAGTAAACGTCTGCCAGTGCTTTAGCTAGTTCGGTTTTACCAACACCAGTTGGGCCCAAAAACAGGAAGGTGCCGATTGGCCTGTCTTGGTTACGTACACCCGCCCTAGCCCGGCGCAATGCATCGCTGACCACGCTAACAGCCCTGGTTTGGTTAATCATTCGACCATGAATCAAGGTTTCAAGATTTAATAATTTATCACGTTCCTCATCACCGCTTGCTACACCAATTTTAATATCTTGAGTTTTTTCAATCGCCTGTTGAACCGATCTGGCTGTCACTAAACCGTTCTCGGCATAGCCAGCTGCCGACTCCAACAACTTAACCGCTCGTCCCGGCATCGCCAAATCATAAATATAGCGTTCGCTTAAACGGTAAGACTCCACGAGAGCTTGATACATGTAGGTTACATTTTGACGGAATTCGATATTAATCAACTGATCCTGCAAAACTGCGATTACTTCGACCCGCGACGGTGGACTCACAGTAATCCGATTAAGTGAATTAGCTAGCTTGGAGTTGCGTTGACTAATTTGCAAGTAGCGACCTTCATCCATGGCAAAAATCAGACGCAGTCGCCCAGCTTCGATAATCGGTAGCAAAACATTCGAAAGATCAACCGAACCGATGCCCTCTTCAAAGAATAACTGAGCATTATCCAGACATATAATGATATTTTTAGCAGAATAAGCCTCACCTAAAATACGCACTACCAGATTCTCTAATTCGCCACGCCCCGGTGCTGCCGAAATTAGCGCCGAAGCGTCTAGCATAAAAATCTGTCGGAACTGCAAGTCGTTTGGAATATCACCCTTAGGATCAATTAGCTGCTCGGCTAATGCATAAATAATAGTCGTCTTCCCGACTCCATCTGGGCCGATTAGAGCCACATTGCCCTGGCCTTTTGCACTTAGACTAGCTATTAGATGGGTAAGTGCGTCAGCGTGCGACTCAAGCTTGACCGTCAAAAGTCCACCGCCAGCTACGCCCTCGCTAATATTTTGGCCAAACCTAGACAGAAGCGGTGTCCAGCCAAACGACCAATCACGGCCAATACCGCCCGTTCGGCGCGGTACCCTAGCGGCAGCTATCAAATCATTGATGTGCTGTTGCCATGTAATGCCCCGCAGCAAATCGTCGACGCCTAGCTGCAAATGCGCCAGTAGCATCTCGTGATTTTGATGGCTTTTAATCAATGCCATGACCAACATCCCGGCTGTTAACGAATTACCGCCCGCTTGCTTTCGAATATCAAGGGCCGCTTGCCACAAAGCTTCAATATCTTTGCTATCCTTGGAGGCTATTTCTTGCAAAAATCCCGTTCCAATTCCAAACCTAACTGCAAAAAACTGGCCACCATAAACTTGACCGAGTAAGGTTGCGATGTCGAAAGGTGATGGGGTAGGCGGCAATAATCCCAAAATATCCGCCTCAAGTAAATCGTCAATTGAGTCGCTTTTGTCGCCCGGTTTTAAATTAGCCAACTCCCCGTTTTTCCATTCCGCGACCATAGCCGGAATAACCGCAAAACCAACCAAAACCCAGCCGATTGTGATGCCAATTATTACAAAACTCGCACCAGCAATTAACAGCAAAACGGCACTAACACCAAGCAACTTTAGGCTATTTTTTCCAATGCTCACACCAATACGAGCTTTTTCTGCTCGAACGCTACGATAATTGAAGCTCGTTAAAGCCATGATGGCGCCCAACCAATCGCAAATAGCACCAAACCAATCAGTGGAAAAATGGGAATTAAAAGCCAGAATAATAATACGATGGTGCCAGCAATGATCTGAAAGACTAGCGCAATTAAGCCGAAAATTACCATAAATAATCGGACGAATAAACCAACAAATCGCGAAATTAACCTATCGATAAAAGCTCGAAACTGCGCGCCAACTGATCCGTTAACACTTCCAGCAGAAATCTGTCGATAAGGCGCAAATAAGGTCGTAAGCAATAAGCCGATTGAAAAGTAATCACTAATCCGAGTCAGACGGCTAATCATTAGCCCATAGCGCTGCCGCCAACCATCGCCGTACCACCAAGACAACATACCCACCAAAAACATGTCTTCATTATACCCGTTTAGGCTATAATAGACCATATGTCCAAACCTTATGTCACCATTTTAGGCAAGGCCGTTCGGGCTGCCGCAAAACTGCGCGGTGGCGGATCGGCGCTCCCTGGCCTAGTGGTTGAAAAAATCGACCCAAGTTTTATCAAAAATACACTCGCCTCTTTGCCTCGTGGCATCGTAGTAGTCAGTGGAACTAACGGTAAAACCACCACTACAAAAATGGTTGTCGAGCTGCTGGAAAGCCAAGGCCTAAAGGTATTTACCAATCGAACCGGTAGTAATTTTACCCGTGGCGTAGCCGCCGCTTTACTGGGTGAAATTAATTTACGAGGTGAACTCCAGGCTGATATCGCCGTCCTGGAACTAGATGAAGCTCACGCCGTTAACTTTGTTCGTACCGTCCCACCAACCTACAGCCTTATTCTAAACGTCATGCGCGATCAGCTGGATCGCTTTGGTGAGATTGATGCTACAGCAAAGATGCTGCGGGCTATCGCTATGGCAACGACAGGCGCTGTGATTCTGAACCGTGAAGATCAGCGTATTGCCAGTCTTGCTAGTTACCTCAAGGATCAGAAAGTTAGCTATTTTGGCCTAGCACCACAGTTAGTTGCAACTTTTCCAAGCGATGATAACCTTCACGGAGGCAAGCTGCAGTCAACCCAGCAAAAAGCCAGTGTTGAGTTAGTTAATTTTGATGATAATATCGCAACTTTTGCAATTAATGGCACGCCGATATCGACGCCGCTAAAACTTAACGGTATTTACAATGTCTTTAATGCTGCCGCCGCCCTGGCAACAGTTCGCGCTATTCTAGGTGCAAATATTGACGCCAAGAAGCTGATTAGCGTCCTTTCAGAGGTGACGCCAGCTTTTGGGCGTGGTGAGCAATTGATGGTTGACGGTCAGCCTGTTGAGTTGGTTCTAGTTAAAAATCCATCTGGTTTTCGACTGGGCCTTGAATCATTTAATCCCGAAGGTTATGCGACTATGATCGCAATCAACGATAATTATGCCGATGGTCGCGATATGTCGTGGCTTTGGGATGTTAATTTTGAATCACTTAAAAATGGCGTTGATCAACTTGCCGGTATGCGCGCGTATGACATGGCCTTACGCCTGCAATACGATCAAGTTACCGTCAAAAATATTGAAACCGATCTGCCAAAAGCTTTAAAAAAGTTCTTATCTAGCAACAAACAGTCCCCAAAACGCATTTATTGCACCTACACCGCCATGTTAGAGTTGCGCCGACAACTGGCAAAATTAACAACTGTCGAGGTAATAGGATGACCGGACGCTCACTAATACTCTTGCAACTTTATCCACGCGATATGAATATTTATGGCGACTTTGGCAACACGCTGGTAATCAAGCGACGGCTTGAATGGTATGGCTATGAGGTTAATCTTATTTCATATAATCCAGGCGACAAGTTTCCGGACGATGTCGACATTATCATTGGCGGCGGCGGTCAAGATAGTGGTCAGCTTAAAATTCAAGCCGATCTACTTCAGATTGGACCAAAGCTAAAAGAACTAGCCGACGACAACGTCCCGATGCTAATGATTTGCGGTTTATACCAGCTATTCGGTAAGTTTTTCAAAACCGCCAGTGGCGAAATTATCCAAGGAATCGGCCTGCTCGATATTGAAACTCACGGCAAGTCCGAACGCCTGATTGGTAATATTATTACCATTAGCGATCAGTTTGGTGAGATTATAGGCTACGAAAATCACAGTGGCCAAACTTATCTGGGTGACAACGTCAAGCCACTCGGTAAAGTTCGATTGGGCGCAGGTAACAATATAGAGGATGATACCGAGGGCGCAATCTATAAGAACGTTATCGGTAGTTATTTACATGGTTCATTACTGCCTAAAAACCCAAAGATTGCCGATTTTCTGATTGAAAAAGCCGTAACCAGAAAATATGGTGCTTTTTATGGCGAAGCGATAGGCGACAGTTACGTCGAACCAGCTCGACGAGCCGCCAGCAAGCGACCGCGCTAGGCAGACTGAAGCTGTTTTAAGTCAGAAACTACCTGCTCACCATGCCCAAGTGGCGTCACCCGTCCATAGACTTTTACGACTGCGCCCTCTGGGTTAATGATAAAGGTCTTACGCAAAATTCCCTCTTGGCCAAACATCTTCTTGCCCCAAGCACCGTAGGCATTAATAACCTTCGCCTCACTGTCAGTCAAAAGTGTAAAGTTTAGTGTGTGCTTAGCCTTAAACTTTTCGTGGCTACCAGCTTCATCGCGACTAATACCAACGACTTCAGCCCCAAGTGCCGCCAAATCATCACGGGCATCACGCAAGCTACAGGCTTCAACTGTACAGCCGGGCGTATCATCCTTGGGATAGAAGTATAGGACAACCCATTTACCTCGATAGTCCGATAATTGATGCGCGGCTCCAGCCTCGTCACTTAATTTAAAATCTGGTGCTTCATAGGGTGTTTTTATCATAAATCCATTATACCTTCTAAGGACACGATAAGTTAATGTCTGTATAATAGCTGGTGATGCCCGTACCAAAAATCCCGAGTCGCCTATTAACGCTTGATTACCTCAGAGGCTACTTTATTGTCACGATTATCGTCGACCATTTATCGCGCTGGCCAAGTATTTTTGGCGTGATGAGTGGTCACGCCCTTTTATGGGTTACCGCCGCTGAAGGCTTTGTGATTATTTCGGGCTTATTAATTGGCTACATCCGTGGTTTTAAAAATCGGGCTCAGCCGCTATCGACTATAAACAATAAGCTAGTTAGACGCGCCGTATTATTGTACGTCTGGTCAGTTATTAGTTCGTTGGCCTATGTTGCAATTATTTGGTACGTCCACCTAAAAGGCGGTGCGCCGACTCCACCATTCGCTTTTAATAACTGGGGCGACGTTATCCTAAAAACTGTTACCTTACAGTACACTAACGTTTGGGTTTTCTTCCTAACCTATTACGCGATTTTCTTGGCAGTTTCACCGCTTGCCGTCTGGTTATTGCGCCAAGGTAGGGCCTGGCTGGTTGTAACCATTAGCCTGGCGGTTTTAGCCCTAGGTTGGCGCCTTGGCAATCAGACTTTGCAGTGGCAAGCTCTATTTTTCATACCTAGCGTTGTTGGCTATCACCTCGAAGCCATTCACAGTTGGTGGTTCAGTTTAAAAAAGTCTCGTCGCCACACTATAACGGCGAGTATCTGGATTTTAACTATATTAACAATTTCCGTTTCGGTTATCTGCACATATTATCCTACTGGTATCGAATCACTGGCTAGCAGCCTAAATGGTTTATTTGCCAAAGACTCGATTAGCATTTACCGCATGTTGATGGCATTTTTGTGGTTTACTGGCTATTTGCTATTTTTCTCGACTATCAAAAACTGGCTGGAAAAATGGTTTGGCTGGCTGCTTGGCTTAATCGGATCGCATTCGCTCACCGCCTACATTTTACACGGCGTCGCCCTTTGTATTATTAGCTACTTTACGATTAGCGGCAGTGACTTAGTCGTCAACAGCCTGCTAGGCATCGTCGCCATCATGATTGTTTGGAGTCTGGTCCGGATGCCTGCCGTACGCGCCGTTATTCCGCGCTAGTTTGAAATTCAGTGGCGCGATAATTTGGCTTGTTATCAACTGGGTCGTAAATCGCAAAGTCCTGGATCTCTCTCCAGTTTTTGTCTGGCGCCGT
>DAIDKB010000009.1 GCA_027451105.1 bacterium | reverse complement strand
CGTCGCGATAGCTGAGGCAAAACCGAAAGTACAGCCAGACACACTGACTGATGATGTCGATGGGGAAACGGTGGCGATGATAGCGGCGGAAAGTATTCATGCAGCTATTGCATCACAGTCCAAGTTAAGCTGACAATACCGCCGGGCAAAAGGCGATCGTCAAGATCGAGACCTTTCCCTACACCCGTTACGGCTATCTGACCGGCAAAGTCCTGAGTGTCTCCAACGATGCCGTGCAGGACAAAAAATCAGGACTGGTATTCCCTGCCGTCATCCAGTTACCGACAAGAAAATTCAAGGTAGACAACACCTGGGTCAACCTGACCCCGGGCATGGCGGTCACCGTAGAGATCAAAACCGGCACCCAAAGCGTTGCCAGTTATTTCTTGAGCCCACTGGAGCAGGTGGGGAATGAGAGTTTACGAGAAAGATAAATTTACAGGCGCTAAAATAGAAAAAGCCGAGGTTATTATGCGTATTTCACAAAAAACACTAAGCTTTGATGGGGTTAGAGCGATTGCGAAAAATTATCGAAATACTTTTATGATGATGATTGGCTCGGCGATTGTTTTTGGGTACCCATTGTTCCTCTATGTAATCAATGATATCCCCTCTCCTCGGGACTTGAGCTACGAACGGGGGGTGATTTTAAATGCTCAGTTCAATCGGCCTAATCTCGCCATGAGAGGTCTGGACGGGGAGGTCAAATACTACAACTTCCCTTACGATTTGAGGTCTTATTATGGGCGCCAGCAAGGTGCCTTTGTGAAGATTAAAATATTAAATAAATTGAGTGGTTGTCGGGCTATAATTGGCACTCATAAAGTAATTATTCCGCTTGGTAGCAATGATGAGTGGGTTTGGGATATTCGGTGCAGGGAACAGCCTTATGGTTATGAAGAAATTGTACAAGATTATGATCGCGAAAGGTTTGTCATTCTTTTTTTTGAGATTTTTCAGGCTTTCGTGAATTTCTTGATGTTGTATGCTATTTATTGTGGTGACCGTAAAAGGATTAATGATATGACCAAGGCTGGAGAAGAGAAATGACGAGTATTCCTGTAACTGCAACAAGAGTTCTTTTGAATCAACTAAGTCTTCCAGTGTCTGCTGGGACAGCTATTTCCAGCAGCTCTAATACGGCTTCCGTAAATGGGTTGGCGACTACAGATAAGGGTCTGAAATGGCGTTGATGGATTTTGGAAATATGAATTAAGGGCGCTTATAATGCCATTGTATTTGTTTGAGCCGGCAAGGAATTCGCCAAATGCGGATAATTGCGAATAACTTAGCCCGCTCATCGCATTGACCAGCCCGGCGACATCATATGAGAATGACTGTGTTGTTGAGTTATAGGTCAATGCGGCATCGGTCAACAGTGTTTGGTTCATCTGGTAGTTGGTCAGGCAGCTGCTAACGTAGCTAGTCAGTTGAGTCCATGCCGATTCCAATATTGGAACACCCGCCGCCGTGACTAACGTCGTAGACCATCCACTATCATTAGAATATTGTGCCCCGACGAACTTAGATAACGCATCGATTTCGCGTGTATCGCCAGTAAAATGATATGTATTTTCCTGCGGATTATTAACCACGCCCGTCCATGTAAAAATCAGATTGTTTATCAAAGTGGCTTGCTGGGCAGGTGTGGCGGCAAGATATTGTTTTACTAGGTTCGCCAAGTTGCCCGTCGTATCCAACGCCATGGCAACTTGCAGATTGTGTACGTCACCCCAGCCAGCCACGTCGGGCAGGTTGGAATATGCGCTGTTGGTCATGCCAGCGCTTTCATCAACAGTGTTGGATGTATTGACAGACATGCTCATATCTGAAAGCGTACCAGTCGTTCCGTTGCTATAGGTGACCGAGCTGGTTGTCAGCGTCTTGTCTCCATTGGTATCGGTCGTATTGACTGCCGTCGTATTCAGGCTGATAGAAGTGATGCCAGCCTGCGCAAGGGTCTCAAGATGGCCGGAGCCGGGTTGACCGTTGGAGCCCACCAAGATTTCGATCTGATTGAAGTCTGTGTCAGATGCGTTGATGACGCCATCGTGATTGGTGTCCATGGATGCCAACTGCGTGAATCCTGCTTGCCCCTGTGTGTTCCCGTTCTGGTTGGTGGTGTCAGTCCCAATTATCGTAAAGCCATTGTTCAGCGTGCCATTTGCATTGGTGACGTCCACCAGGATCCCAGCATTTGGACTGAACCATGAGCTTTGCTCCTCAAAGCCTGTGTTCTGATAATCGACGAATGTTCCGTTCGCTAGCGAGGTCGTTGTTACGGCTTGGCCGTTTGTCGAGATCACTAATGGATCGATAATCTGCTGTTGAGTGTTGCCGATTAAGTTTGAAATG
>DAIDKB010000008.1 GCA_027451105.1 bacterium | reverse complement strand
AAGCGCAACCGCGTCCGGCTTCAATGTCGCCTGACCAGACTGAAACAGTACCGACGCATCCAGCTGTATGGTCAACGACAATGGCGAACTGGTAATCGACACCGACTTTTGAGCCACCAGCGGCTGAAAAATCGAGGCCATCTTCAATTGCAATGCGGCAAGATTTTTTACTTCTTTCTCTATCTGCTTCCGCATGTCATTCGACAGATTTCCTTTTTTATTCTGATCAACCGGTTTAGGTATATTTATTTTTTGTAAAATGCCGTTGGAGGCACCAGGCTGTGTTACAATTACACTGGGTGGTGTTCCATGAAATGCCTTAACAAAGGCTTCCGCCAACTCATCTTCCTTATGCTTATTTCTAGTTGATGATGCGTACAAAACAACAAACGTCGCCAACAGCAAAGTCAGCAAATCAGCATAAGATATAACCCAGCGCTCATGATTCGGATGTTTTTCCTGATCATCGCCCTTCCCCCGGCGCTTCCGGTTTGAGGCGCTCATTCTCCAGCCTCTGCCGCGCGTTCTTCAGTATTTTCCGCCTTATTCACATCTTTGCTTTTGGTTATAAACGCATCCAGGCTTTGCCGTATCACCACCCCGGGCTTGCCTTCCGCCAGCAAGACAAGCCCCTTAACCAATATCGACCGCTCATGTCGAAGATCCTTGGCCAGATGCTTCAACCTCGCCCCCAAGGGCAGGGCAATCAAATTGGCAAATCCGACACCGTAAATCGTTGCCACAAACGCCGTCGCAATGCCTCCACCCAGTTCTTCGGGATGATTCAATCTCATCATGACATGTATCAACCCCAAAACCGCTCCCATAACACCGATGGTGGGCGAATACCCACCAATCGCCTCCCAAACCTCACCGGCTTCCACCTGTTTTTTTCCGCTAAGATCCGAGCACTCCAAAAGAATTGTTTCTAAATCATCAAGAGAGCTGTTATCTATAATCAACTGCAAGCCACGCTTTTGAATCGGCTCATCAACCTCATCTATAATCTTCTCCAACGCCAAAGTTCCCTGGCTTCTTGCCAAAGACGACCAATCCGACAATTTTGAAACAAATTCAGCCAAATCGACCTTCGGCGGCTTTGCCAACCAAAGAATCGCCTTAAAAGCCCCAACGACCGGTTGAAACCCAAAATGAACCATCGTCGCCGTAAAGGAACCACAAATAACAATAATGACCGCCGTCAGAGAGCAAAGTGAAGATAATGGATCCTGATCAGAGAGCGCTCCCCCAATAACGACCAGGAACCCCAAAACAAGGCCGAGCAGACTAGTCACTCTTCTGACTCCGATTTTGTATCACATCATTCACACGCATCGCTATTTTACTTAACGCGCTTTTCTTAATTTTGGATGCGTAGCCTTCACTCACCCCCAAGATTTTCGATATCTCCCGATTATTAAGATCTTCATAATAATGAAGCATTAAAACGCGATTTTCGATTTCTGATAAACTCTTAATCGCCCCTTCAATTAACACCATATTATCTTCTTCCACCAAACCAGAAAGCGGCATCCCCCCAGCATCTTCCTCATTCATTTTTATATTTTCCAACTCCTCCACCTCAACCCGACCGCGTCTCTGCCTACCTTCCCGACGCAATCCATCTATCATCGCGCCATGAATACGCCTCGCCGCAAAAGCTCGAAAATCAACCCCCTTTGAAACATTAAACCTGGCGACAGCTTCCATCATTCCTATCGCACCAAGTTGCAAAAGTTCATCAAAATCAGCCCATGGCATGCGTGCTTTAATTAAAAGCGCGATTCTCTTAATGTCGTTTCCATAAATATCGACAATTGTCTGATCTAAATTTTTTCCTTCAAGCTCTTTCATCATTCAGACCAAGAGTATGAATTACCTTCATTCTTATACTATCTGGAACCTCATCTATCCCTAAAACCGTT
>DAIDKB010000007.1 GCA_027451105.1 bacterium | reverse complement strand
ACGGTTCAATAAAATCTAAACAAGCAGTTATTTCGGGCAAGACTAGTTTAGATGGTTTTGATATTGACATCGACGCAGCCATGATTGAGCAAGAAAAAGGAAGTTTATTGCTAGATAATGCCCGATACACAGGTCACTCTCTACAAAACAACGGTACGTTTCAGTTTGACCATAGCGCGTTAATTTTAGATGAGTTAGCGCAACATGGTGAAATGCATGGCATGCACTCAAGCATGAAAGTTGGCACTATCTCAGATGACGTAACGGCTCGCACCTTATTAGAAGAAGTCACTCTAGAGGGCAAGCGCCTTGATTTAACAGGTGGTGCGCAATTAAGTCGAGTACATATTCGAGAGGACGAATATGTACATGCAGCAGATGGCTCAAAACTTAAAACCGATGAGGTTGAGATTGAAACAGGCGATTTTACTGAAGAAGGCGCGCTAGATTATGCGCATCACTTAACTATTAAAGCCAAAAAAGCAATTTTTGCCAAAGGGTCCGTTGTGAATGGGCAGAAAACCGCAGATGAGCAATTATTCACGCAACCTTCAGAAAACGACCCAGAAGCAAAGCCTACTCTAAATCCGCAACATATTTTAATTATTGAAGCGCCCATAGTATTGCTGGATGGTAGTATGAGCGGCGGTGATTATACTGAGATTCGTGGTGAAGTCAGTACAGATGGAAAAACAGTAAGCCAATGCGAGGAGTTATCGACAGGTGACTCAGCGAGTATCGATTTAAAACACGGTCGAATCAGCACACAGTCTCTACAGAATAAGGGTAAAACATCTTTAGATGATTTTGGCGATCGAGGACATGCGAGAGGACAGGGAATGAAGAAAGAATTTTTCATACGCTGCGCCAAGTGCGGCAAACACCCGACTGAAGGGGCGGCGCTCCGAAAGATAGGCCGCAGGTTGTTCATCTGCATAGGAGGCCATCCAAAATGACGGACATCTGCGCCTCCTGCTCGATCGGCCCGAGCCCGCAGGATGTCGTCCTTGTCATGCTGCTTTCTGCCGCGCTTGTGGTATCCTTGATGGCGTTGATGGCGGGAGACGCTTGACATGGGCTACATCTGGGTCGTGGCGGCTATGGTCGCTTTCGTGTACTTCCTGGACAAT
>DAIDKB010000006.1 GCA_027451105.1 bacterium | reverse complement strand
GCTCCACGTAATGTGGCTGAAGCGATTATTAACAAGAAATAATGTCATTTTTTAAGGAAACTATTCATGGCAAAAGGTAAGTTTGAACGTACGAAGCCGCACGTAAACGTGGGGACGATTGGTCACGTGGATCATGGTAAGACGACTTTGACAGCGGCGTTAACGATTGTGTTGTCGAAGAAGTATGGAGGTGAGGCGAAGAGTTACGATCAGATTGATTCGGCGCCAGAAGAGAAGGCACGTGGTATTACGATTAATACAGCGCACGTTGAGTATGAGACGGATCACCGTCACTATGCTCACGTTGACTGTCCTGGCCACGCTGACTATGTGAAGAACATGATTACTGGTGCGGCACAGATGGACGGTGCTATTTTGGTGGTATCTGCAGCTGATGGTCCTATGCCACAAACCCGCGAGCACATTTTGTTAGCTCGTCAGGTAGGCGTGCCATACATTGTTGTATTCATGAACAAAGCCGACATGGTTGACGACAAAGAGTTGTTGGAGCTGGTTGAGATGGAAGTTCGTGAATTGTTATCTAAATACAATTTCCCTGGTGATGACACCCCAATCGTGATTGGTAGTGCATTAAAAGCCTTGGAAGGTGATCAATCTGAGATTGGTGAACCGGCTATCTGGCGTTTGGCTGAAGCCTTGGACACCTACATTCCTGATCCTGAGCGTGCAATTGACGGCGCATTCTTGATGCCTGTAGAAGACGTATTCTCCATTTCTGGTCGCGGTACAGTGGTGACTGGTCGTGTTGAGCGCGGTGTAATCAAGGTTGGTGAAGAGATTGAGATTGTGGGATTGAAAGCGACCCAGAAGACAGTCTGTACTGGTGTTGAGATGTTCCGTAAGTTGTTAGATCAAGGTCAAGCAGGGGATAACGTAGGGGTATTATTACGTGGTACCAAGCGTGAAGACGTTGAGCGTGGTCAAGTGTTAGCAAAACCAGGTTCAATTACACCGCACACCAAATTTACTGCTGAGATTTACGTATTGTCGAAAGATGAAGGTGGTCGTCATACTCCATTCTTCCAAGGCTATCGTCCACAGTTTTACTTCCGTACAACGGACGTAACAGGTGCGATTGAATTGCCTGAAGGTACTGAGATGGTGATGCCTGGAGATAACGTATCGGTAACAGTGACATTGATTGCACCGATTGCGATGGAAGAAGGATTGCGTTTTGCGATTCGTGAAGGTGGCCGTACGGTAGGTGCCGGTGTGGTCGCTAAAGTTATTGAGTAA
>DAIDKB010000005.1 GCA_027451105.1 bacterium | reverse complement strand
AGTGTCGTTGGCTTGGCGGCCACGACACGGTGATGCAGGATGTATCGTGGCTTGGCTGAGCCTGTGACGGGTCAATCATACCCCGGTTGCTTTGGCTTGTCTAAAATATATGGAATCTCTTTATACCGTGCCACCATTACCTGTTTCGTAGTATTATTGCTGCATTATGACCAATGAACACCAAAACCAAACCACTCTCAAACCGGGCCAGAACCGCACCAGTGCGTACCGCGGGAAAGCTGCCACCAACCCCTACATTTTTACCAAGAAGACGGTATGGATGCAGCGGGTTGGAGATGGGGTGAGAGCTGGAGCCGAACTCTACATTCAGGGTTCGACCCGGTTGGAAAAGGTGGCTTTTCTGGTGGCCAAGTTTGCGGCCCGGTACAAGGTTAACCTGTCGCGTCGTGCCGATCTTCAGGCCCGAAAGTCGGGGGAGACGGTGACACGGTGGCTGGGCTACCTCGATGACAAGACAGGGATGGTGAACTGGGTGCTGCTGTGCTGGCCAAGGGAAGATCTGGACCGGTCGGAGTTGTGGCGCCCAGTTCACGAACAACGTATCCGGCATTCGGGGTACGAGTTGGTGCGAATCACCAAACCCGGAGCCAAAGCCCCGGTTTTGACCTGGCGCTATGAAAAGCCACAGTTTGAGAAACTCCACGACCAGATTGTGCAGGTCATCCGGTTGAAACAGGATGCGATACTCGACCAGATCATTCATTCCCTACACCGGAGTCCTGGGTTTGCCGGGGTCCGTCAGCAAGTGAAGAAGTTATGGGAGATCACGAGGAAGGAGTGGAAGCGGACCCGTGGGGCCGATGAGCCGGCGCCTGAAATTCCGAAGAACATTGGCTATGTCAGACGTTTGCCGGATGTGGGGGGGCTGTGGTCGGAACTGGTCAAATAAGATTATGGGTTATGGAGTAACTGATTCGAACCGGGGGTAAGTTTGGGGTAGATTGCCAATAAGTTACAGCGGATTACTCTATCGTGACCATGACTTGCAGGTGCGGTTGATTGAGGAACGCGGGTGTAACGGTTCAGCATAATACAAACCGAGACGCGGACTTGGCTTGGCGCTAGCATTGCCCAACCTTGGGGCGAAGAAGAGTTATTGAGGTTTTTTCTGGTTTTCTGGGAAACCGAAGACCATAAGACATAAGAGACGTAGCGACAGGTAATGTGTATACTATAAGTATCATTTGATGGAGTTTGGTATGAATGCGGTTGATCTTTTTTGTGGCTGTGGCGGCATTTCGGTAGGGCTTCGATCCGCCGGTTTAGAGGTGATTGCCGGTGTTGATATAAACACAAAATACATCGTTTCGTTTGCCAAGAACTTCCCGAAGGCACATGTAATCACAGATGACATTGTTTCTATTACGCCGAAAGATTTCATGGCACGGGTCGGAATTAGTAAGGGTGAGTTAACGCTCTTGGCAGGGGGGCCTCCATGCCAAGGATTCTCTAAGAATGTGCCGCGAAAGTATAGATTCTTAGAGGATGATAGAAATCAACTCATAAAAATCTATCTTGATTACTGTGAAGTTCTTCAGCCATCCATGATTTTGATGGAAAATGTAGCCGAGATGCGTAATGGTTTTGATCAAGCATACACTCAGGAGATCGTACGGCGGTTGAGTGAAGCAGGTTACACCGTTAGCCATGCGGTTCTGAACGCTGCTGATTATGGAGTTCCACAACGAAGAAAACGGGCCTTCTTTCTGGCAAACAGGTTTGGTGTGAATTTTGATGTGCCGACACCAACACATATACAGGATTTGAATGGCCTGAACAATAGTTTGTTCGATCAACAGGCACACATTAGTGTATGGGATGCGATCGGGGATCTTCCTAAATTAGAACATGGTGAAACGCCGGAGTTAATTGAATATGCGAAGCCGGCTTTTTCTAACTTTCAGCGTAGAATGAGAGGTTCTTTATCGGTCGTGAGAAATCATGTCGCTAGAAAGCTTGCAACAAAACAATTTGAACGACTAGCCGCACTGAAACCTGGTCAGGGCCTCAAAAACTTGCCAGAGCATCTTCAAACTAAGGGTGGATATAGTGGCGCGTATGGTCGATTAACAAAGGACATGGTTGCACCAACGATTACTCGCTGGGTTTTTCATCCAGGGTCAGGCCGCTGGGGGCATCCAGTGGATATTCGTACTCTGTCTATTCGCGAAGTCGCAAGGGTTCAAAGTTTCCCTGATGATTTCGAATTTGAAGGGTCTTATACCGATCAATCGGGGCAACTTGGGAATGCTGTGCCACCTCTACTTGCGGAAACAATTGTTAGAAGCATGTTGAACCAACTCGCGGGATCGAAGTCGGTTAAATCTAGAAAACCAACGAATTTAGTGGAGTTGTATCAACCTCTGAAACTCTCAACTATTTGATTGGATTGTAGCCAGCTTAAGTTTAAGCATGTCTATCACATCTGATAGCGGGATGCGCTGTGGGCTTAGGGAAAGTATCTCTGCGTCCGACGGCAATACGAATCGTTCAAAAAACTGTTTTTGGTTCGGATACCACCGATATTTTACGAACAGATCCGACCTTCGAATTCCCTGCAATCCTGTTCTTGATGCATCAGACCATTTCCAATCAATCTCAGATGTCATATGTCGCTCTAATATGTCTTCATAATAGGCAAATTGATTTCGCTTTTTCGATTTTAAGAGTATACAAACCCGTGGGTCTGTAACACCTTGAAAGGCCATGTCTTGCTCAACCTTGAAGTAATTCCAATGTGTTAACAGCGCAGCACCAAGTTGATCTGTTGGTGAATTGACTGATAGTTGTGGAAATCCTAATTCGTCAGACTTTTTGAAAATGTCAGCCCGTTGAATAACGAGTTCAAATCCTAAACCAGGATGAATTGGACACTGCAATGCTTTGGCCGACCATCCTATATTAGTTGCCGGATCAACAAGGTCGAAAAGACGCTTACTTCTTATGACAGTGAGAGGGTCTAGCAAAGGGATTGATTTCGTATATGCAAAAATGGCTTCCCAAATAAAGTCTTCAATGTCATCTATAAACGGAACACTGAATGCAGACTCAATCCCGGCGATCAGTTTTTGCTTCTCTTCATCGCTCAATAGAAACACTTGGCTTTACCCTAAAAGTCCAACAAAATTGCAGGGGTTACATCAAGCGCGATTGCCAACTTTTCGATAACTTCCAAAGTTGGATTCCGAACCCCTCGTTCGATGCCACTGATGTATGTTCGATGAAGTCCTGAGTACTCGGCTAAATTCTCTTGGGACCAGCCTCTTTTTTCTCGAAACTTACGAACACGAACACCAAACTCGATTGAAATTTTCATTCGTTGAATTTGATCTGAACGAAGACTATTAGTCTATAGACGATAAGTATCAATTAGGCGTTTTGGCTGTGAGGGTTAAAGTTGCATAAGTCCTAAGTCTTGCGACAACCCAACCCTCCCCGGTTTTGCTGGCTCCGGCCTGTTGTAGGTTATGGTTGCAAGTGAGAAAATACTTGCACCATAACCAGCGACAGAGAGATGCCCATGCGCGACAAGACCGAGACCGG
>DAIDKB010000004.1 GCA_027451105.1 bacterium | reverse complement strand
GCGGGTGTAGCTCAATGGTAGAGCAGAAGCCTTCCAAGCTTACGACGAGGGTTCGATTCCCTTCACCCGCTCCAGGTAGTGTTTTGGGTAAACAGAGCCCATGTAGCTCAGTGGTAGAGCACTCCCTTGGTAAGGGAGAGGTCACCAGTTCAATCCTGGTCATGGGCTCCAAGGCATTGATAACTCTTTTTATTAACTTTTGATCAGCCAAATAAGCTGAGTATTGTTAAGGAAACTGATATGGCGAAGGGTAAGTTTGAACGTACGAAGCCGCACGTAAACGTGGGGACGATTGGTCACGTGGATCATGGTAAGACGACTTTGACAGCGGCGTTAACGATTGTGTTGTCGAAGAAGTATGGTGGTGAGGCGAAGAGTTACGATCAGATTGATTCGGCGCCAGAAGAGAAGGCACGTGGTATTACGATTAATACGGCGCACGTTGAGTATGAGACGGATCACCGTCACTATGCTCACGTTGACTGTCCAGGCCACGCTGACTATGTGAAGAACATGATTACTGGTGCTGCCCAGATGGACGGTGCTATTTTGGTGGTATCTGCAGCTGATGGTCCTATGCCACAAACCCGTGAGCATATTTTGTTAGCCCGTCAGGTAGGCGTGCCATACATTGTTGTATTCATGAACAAAGCCGACATGGTTGACGACAAAGAGTTGTTGGAACTGGTTGAGATGGAAGTTCGTGAGTTGTTATCTAAATATAACTTCCCAGGTGATGACACACCGATCGTTATTGGTAGTGCGTTGAAAGCCTTGGAAGGTGATCAATCTGAGATTGGTGAACCTGCTATCTGGCGTTTAGCTGAAGCATTGGACACCTATATCCCTGATCCTGAGCGTGCTATTGACGGTGCATTCTTGATGCCTGTTGAAGATGTGTTCTCTATTTCTGGTCGCGGTACTGTGGTGACTGGTCGTGTTGAGCGCGGTGTGATCAAGGTTGGTGAAGAGATTGAGATTGTGGGATTGAAGGCAACCCAGAAGACGGTATGTACTGGTGTTGAGATGTTCCGTAAGTTATTGGATCAAGGTCAAGCAGGTGATAACGTTGGTGTGTTATTACGTGGTACCAAGCGTGAAGACGTTGAGCGTGGTCAAGTGTTGGCGAAACCAGGTTCAATTACTCCGCACACTAAATTTACTGCTGAGATTTACGTATTGTCGAAAGAAGAAGGTGGACGTCATACACCATTCTTCCAAGGATATCGTCCCCAGTTTTACTTCCGTACTACAGACGTAACGGGTGCGATTGAATTGCCAGAAGGCACCGAGATGGTGATGCCTGGAGACAACGTATCGGTAACGGTAACATTGATTGCACCGATTGCGATGGAAGAAGGATTGCGTTTTGCAATTCGTGAAGGTGGCCGTACGGTAGGTGCCGGTGTGGTCGCTAAAGTTATTGAGTAA
>DAIDKB010000002.1 GCA_027451105.1 bacterium | reverse complement strand
AATGTAACTTTACCGCCTTGCAACGTGATGTTGCCGTTCACATCCCAGGATGGCCCACCGGTAGATAACTTAGTCGGTGTTACAGCGCCGTCCTGTATAGACGTTGTAGATACAGAGCCAGCTGCCGGTACAGTCACGGATCCAGCCACACCAAAATTAATCACGCTGATATTGTTAGTGCCGCTTGGCGGTGCGCTCGTAAACACAATATCAGAACCGGATACCGTGTAATCCGTAACAGGCACTTGCACTACGCCGGAGATCGAAACGATCAAGGCTGCTGCCGTTGCCGGTGTTGCACTTAGCACAAAACTTGTTGTGCTGCCGTTACCGCTAAAGGTTTGTGCTGTAGGGTTGAACTGCACACCAACGGCTTCCCACACGGTACCTGTATAAACCCGCATTTCGTTAATCGATGTGTTGTAATACAAATCACCTGCCACCATCGCTGCACCGCTAGGACGCAGTGTTGGATCTGTGGCTAGTGGTCCGTAGTATTCATTCTGAAAATCGGTCAGCAACGTCTGTGCTGTTGATGCGCTTGTGGCTGCGCTTGTTGCACTATTGCTTGCGGAGGCTGCACTATTAGCTGCGTTCGTAGCCGATGTGGCTGCATTGGTAGCACTTGTGGCTGCGCTCGATGCACTGCTTGCCGATGCCGTTGCTGAGTTAGCCGAATTGGTTGCCGAGGTAGCTGCACTCGTTGCACTATTGGCCGCGTTCGTGGCTTGAGTTGTTGCAATGCCTGCTTCGTTTGTTGCAGTTGTTGCACTTGTTGATGCGCTCGAGGCCGAGTTAGCTGCATTGGTTGCGCTAGTAGCTGCACTCGATGCAGAGCTTGCTGCAGCTGTTGCTGAATTTTGAGCATTGGTGGCGCTTGTAAATACTTCCTGTATATATGTCTGAGGTGAGGTACTATCCGTAACCGGCACGACCACGGCACGGCTAATCAATTCACTTAATTGCTGCGCAAAAATAGTTAAACGGTCAAACTCATCGTTTAACGTTTGTGGGTAAAAATTACCTGAGTTAGTTAGCACTACTGGCTGCGTTTGTGGAACGTTCGATGTGATGGCAAGCAAATAACCGCTTGTCAACGCGCTAGTGGTTGTAACCGTGCCGCCTGGGTTTGAATCCTGATTGCTATTTAGCGTTACTGAATAGTCCGTACCGAGTACTGCAATCCGCTCAGTACCGGTTAAATCAGCGATAGTGACTACTACATCCGTTGTTAGAAATACTTTAAAAGCGAACGGGAACGCGGTTGTAGAACCGTTCCCTGTGAATGGCCCAGCCTTACGGACGGCATCGGATGATATACTCATGCGCTAATCCCCATAAAATTACGGTCAATCGTACCTAATCCCTCTCGAATTAAGGACACTATTTATTCTCCTTGTCGTCACCGCTCATCAAGCCACGAATCCACTGGCCAACTGTTGTTGCGTGCTGTTTGCCAGTTTTTTCGTCATACAAGAATTGAGCCGTTGCGCCAGCCTGACTTGCGCCTGGCAGCATGTAACCGACAACGTTACCCACGTCTTTAATCGGATGCTTGTTCTCTTCACCCTTAGCGGTGTGAACTATGTCTTTGCCTACCTGGTGTAGATCATTAGCAGCCTTGACGTAAGGTGGCATACCGGATTTATCAAAGCCTTCAACGATCATGTTGTAAGCATCGCGCAGCAACGGCACCATGCCTGCCAGCTCGCCGCCGATAGACTTGGCAGCCCACTCCCACCAGGCTTCGTCAT
Organism: bacterium; assembly: GCA_027451105.1. Taxonomy (GTDB): domain Bacteria; phylum Patescibacteriota; class Saccharimonadia; order Saccharimonadales; family Saccharimonadaceae; genus UBA1547. Next base: position 27,155 of record DAIDKB010000002.1, on the reverse strand, counting down.
CCTTCTTGGCACCGACAATCACACCGGTAATAAGGCCTGGCACGATGGCCGCCATAACGAATCTCGCCATAAGCTCAGGCTTGTTGAATTGTGTATAACGCGCTTTATCGTACATATCGAGAACCTGGCCGAACGAGTTATTCATAAACCCGTGCAGCGTGGTCAACATTTTGACGATCTCACTGCGGTTGTTAATCAGATTTGATCTAGCCGTTTCAATGTTCGAGCCGTGTGCCTCACGCACTACGGAATCAGCAAACTTGATAGCATCTGGTATGCTCATTGGTTCACCCGTACCGCCCAGTTTCTCGGGGATCCCTTCGGTCACGGCCCAGTCGTAAGCTGCGTGGAACGTTGGCACGGCGGTCAAGAAGTCAAGCGCTGCCACACCGGCATGGCCAAAACGTTCAGCTTTGCCGTGTAGGCTTTCAGGCTCCATCATCGAGGCAACACGCTCTCGCATGTCACGATCTTGCTGTTGCGCCCTGGCACGGATCTCAGGCGACTTGGCTAAGGCCTCAACAACCTGGGCCTCGTGATCCAGTGCAATCGCCTTGGCTCGAGCTGCAAAATACTTTTCCCCACCACCAGCAAAATAACCAATAGATTTTAAACCGGCTGAACTGCCGTGTTTAAGCATGGTAGAGATACGGAAAGCAATCCCCGAGGCCACCATCGCACGGCGCGTTGCACCGGATAGCTTGGTAATGATCGAGCTTTTCTCATCACCCACATCCGAATTGACAATACGGCCTAGCCATTCGCCCAGCGCTTTGTACTCCTCGCGTCCGTAGGTGCGCATAAACTGAGCACGAAATTCCTTATCAACGTAAATCTTGTGAACGTCAATCAAGGACTCGCGATAAGCAAGATCTCGAATTGTGTCGTTGATCGCTTGCTCAACGGTGTGCCAGCTAATATCTACAAAATCCGTGTAGTTGCTGCGAGCATTCAAGGATCCGTTGGTTGTGGTATCAGCTCTAAAGTAATTCTTGTCAAATAACCCTTCGCCTGGGTTGATGTTAGACGCATCGGATTTTCTGGCACCTAGTCTTGAGCGCAACGGATCGTAGCGAACAGGTGCATACCAACCAGGCATTTCACCAAACTTGGTCATAAAGGGTCGTGGTTCTATCCGGTCAGGCGAGGTATTACCCAGCCTGCGGTTCATCTCGTCCATTTCGTTCCAGTGCTTACCGGCTGCCTCGCCTAACGCTTTGGCAGCTTGCCAGTCCTGTTCGCGCATATTGTCGTGCAGCGCTTGCCATACACGTTCAGGCTCCCAGCCCATGCCCTTTGTGAGCTTGGCAAAGTTAGACTCGTTACCTACGTGCAGCGCTATGCCGATGAGATCCCCTCGAGTCAATCTGCGCTTTTCAGGTTGCTCAAGCGCGTTATCCATAAGATCGTGATTTTCGATTACATCGTTAAGGCTGTTGTACCAATTCTCATCCATACCGGTCAGGTTCTTAGCCTGCTCACGGAATGAGTCTGACACGTCTTTTTGATAATCCATGTACTTGTAATTCGCGCCAAAGATAGGCTCGAATATGTACCGGTGGAACGGTCCAAGTATTTCGTGCATGTCATATCGGTTAGCTTTAAATGACTGAGCTGTAAACTCGGCACGGATCGAGCGCAATGCAGCACCCATACGGTCAAGCACTACCTGGTACAATGGATCAACGCCGATGCGTTTGGGTTCTACTAATTGTTTATCACTATACTTCTCGCCGCGTTCTTGCATTTTCGGAATAAGATTATTGTCGATTACATCGCGCAATTCCATTTTCTTGCCGTCAATAGTGATCTGCTTGCGGTCCTTGCCGATCTTTTCCATCATCGTCACAGCATCGTGTAATGACCGGAATTGATCTACCGTCATCTCTTTGTAGTGCGTTCTGAACGCTGGGTTAAGCAAAGCGCCGTCAACGTTCGGCGTGTAGCCTAGCGCTGCCTGGGATTCAACCCACATAGCAAGGTTTTGTTGCTCTTTAGTTGGCCCTGTTGTTGGATTTTGCCGTAGATCAAACCGGTCTAGCAAATCGGTAATCTGATCTCGGATATCTACATCGAGCTTGTCAAGCACTGATTTCTTGTCAAAGCGCTTGAGGTAATTCAGGATCTTGCGAATATCATCCTGGGCTGTAAGAGCTGATCTCACCAATTGATTATTAAGCAACGCTGCACGTTGCGCATTAATAGCGCCTTGCGGATCCTTGGGCGCTAATTTGATTGCTTCTTTGTTAGACTTGCTTTCTGCAGCCATGTACTGTTTAGGATTAATCTCCCCTACTTTCTTAGCGCCGATGGCTGCATCAGCAGCTTGCTTGGCTCCGGCTCGCAACTTGTCAGCCGGTATAGGCGACTTAGCCAATACTTTAAGGCCTGTCGCCATTTGCCTTGCTCTAGCTTCATTGTGTATTGCTTCTTCGGCTGCACGTTCAATTGAAGCCGGATCTGTTAACTCTCCGTGTTCCTCAAGCATCCGTTTATCTACTGCAGCCTCAATAGCTTCTTTGGGAGGTACGGCCTCGGCTACGCGATTAATAAGATCCTCACCACTGCTAAAACCAGGAATCAACTCAGCCACTAAATCAGGATCATCTCCATTGGCTCTAGTCATGCCGCGTTCGCGCAAGGTCTGAGCTGCCTTCTCACCGGCTATACGTTCAACTGCACGATAGTCCAATCGATAACCGTAACGGTCTGCAAGATTCTGTAAAGCCTCCTCACGGCTGCCGCGTGAAGGATCAAAGTAATCAGAGTATTCACTGTCACCACTTCTGAACTTTTCTTCAAGCTCGTGTGTGTCAACTTTGCCGTGTTCGTCTTTGGTTAGATAGCCGTGTTCACCCAGCAACTCGGCCATAGCGTCGATGCTTTTACCTTTTTTACGCAGTACAGGTTTGCCAAATACGCCGGATGAGAATTTATCTGCCGGATCAGTACCCCACGTTGATTGAACTTCCTCACGATCTAAACCACCCAGTTTTCCAATGGCAGTAAACAAATTGTCACGATCCGGTTGTACTTTATTAGGATCATTGTCGCTTTTAGGTTTACCAGGATTTTGCTCATCAAATTCATATAAACGTGAAGTTAATGCCTGCCATGCCTGGTAAACAGGATCCTTCATTACCTGGCCTGCAACCTGGCTGCGAATATCCGTGCGCCGTTCTTTAGCTTCACGAGTCAGCATTTTGATAGCGCGAGCTTTAGCATTGGCAATCCAGCGCATGTCACGCAAGGATCTCGAGCGCATATCTGCGATAGCATCGTCCGTGGCCTGCTGGCCCATGTTCTTAATTGCTTGCCAGTCCTCTTCGGATACATCGTCCGGCTTGGTTTCAAATAGTTTTGCGTAGCCGCGTATCTCTTCTGCATCGCGAATTGCATCCTCAGACGCAATCATGCGGTCAAATACACCGCGCAACTCAGGGCTGATCTCAGCGCCAATGTTGCTCAGGCTTTTGTAAATTGCAGTTAGCCAACGTGCAAAACGGGAAAATATGCCGGATAAGGCTGGATTAGGTGCTTTACCTTCCATTAAATAGCGTTCAAAAGCCTCGGCAAATTTCTCATGGTAGGGTCGTTGCTCATCCATCGACATTGAGTGCCACTGCTCCAGGCTGTCAATGCCAAAGTCTTTCATTACCGCAGCAACGTCATTCTTAATGCTTTCAGGCGCATCCGGTTCTGCAGCAATCTTGGTGTATATATCTAAGAACTCGTGGCCGGTTTCGTGTAGGTAGGTGGATAGGTCAGCGTCTTTTGCCAGGCTGATAATGCGCTCAACTGGGTTGTAGGACCCACGGTTTTGTTGAAAAAATAAATTATCGAACTCGCCTATCTTGGCTGCACGATCAGCAAGATCATCCCGTTGATACGTTTTAATATCATTGATGCCGTGGGATTTTAAAACGTCAAGCGCTTCTTGGCTTACGTCATGGGGTACAACGGCCCCTGAAAATTCATGCAAGCCAACACTTCTTAGTATTTTTGCTTCAAAATACTCGGTAGGCATATTGCGCAAACGTGTCAGGAACTCTGCTAAATCTTTTTGCTTTTCAACCGGTACGTCTTTAAATCCATTTTCTTCAAGCGCCCTGGGAATACCTATTGAGGCAGCATCTTGCAAGGTTTGAATAACAGTATCGGCAAAACCAAAGCGCTCACCGGATGGGTGGTATTCGCTTAAATCCCCAACCTCTTTGAAAAAGTCATCCTCGATCTCTTTTTTAACGTTCTCAAAATCCTCGCCAGTCATCAAACGATCTTTGTTATTTTGAATATCCTTGATGCTTTTAAATTGTGGAGTAAACTTAGCTCGCAAAGCTCCAACACCAAAAGAACCGCCCTCACCTGATCGCAAATCTTTTTTAAGCTCTTTGATAACGTTTTCTAAAGTATGAGGTATGTAACGGCGATTACCGTTATATGTAAATCCTTTAAAGATATGCTCGGACGCTCCGGCCTCGCGCAGCATGTGCTGGGCCAAAGATTTCATTTGCCCCCAGCTTGCCTCACCACCTGCCTTCTCATCAGCGTAACGTTTGAACGCTTCGTTTTGTGTCAAATCGTCAACCCTAGTTATTTGACCGCCATAAATTTCATGCTCGCCTTCTTGACGATACGGTGCCAATGCCTTGTTTAATCTAGCAAGTGAATCTTTATCAAACTTGTAAGATATGTTAGGGTAACGAGGAGAATAAATATCGGCTCCAAATACTTTCGTTTTCGCGTCACCCTTGGGATCGGCCAGGTCTTTATTACCCAACAACGTGATTTCACCAAATCCCGACAACGGATGTTGCTTTTTAGTTACAGCCAAGGATGGAACAGGAATACCACCCATGCGGTCAGCGTGCAACAAATTATCTTCTGACAAATTGTGTTGAATTAATAGGTCTGCGCCGTCTTGATTAAACACGCCGGATTTGCTCTTAGGCGCATAAACGTCCAAACCACCGAATTGAATAATTGTGTGATGGGTTGGTACATCTGCTGTTTGAGAGGGAGCTGTATTGCGGCGTTCCTCTTCTGTCATGTTTTGACGCGCCTGTGTATTACGCGCTTCTACCTCGCCGTGCAGCGCCATGTAGATATCATAAGGTGATGAGTACTTATGAGTTTCCGCAATACCTTTTACGTTGTTTGCCTGAACTTCTAAATCCCTGAGCGGACTGAGTTGCTTACGAGCTTTTGTAGCTGCTTTACTCAGGCCATCAATCATCCCTTTCATTGTGCGCGGATCGTTTTCAAAGTCTTTACGCAAATCGGACGGGATGCGCTCCATTATTAACCGACTACCTTCTACGGCCATATTCCTTATGAACGCATTACGTTTTGCTTGATTGCTTTTCGGTATCTCATAAAAAGCATATTGCAAATCACTAACGGCTTTGTCGTCTTTAAACTCAGTGCCGTAAATCCATTGCAATTCGTTTCTTATAAGTCTGAACACACCGCTTGGCTTATCACGGTTTGCATACTCCATAAGGCGTGTTGCTGATTGGTACATAAGGCTGTAGCGTGAAATCTTTGATGCACGCTCGGAGGCATCTAGCTTATCTTTGTTTCTAAACTTCCATTGCTCAATTGCATTTTTAGTTTTTTTGTCCAAATCATCTATTGCTGCTTTAACCAGGTCAGTGTACGTCCTATCCGTGTTTCCACCCCTGGCAAATCCTTCACGGTCCTGTATGGCATGCTGCACTTCGTGCAACAACGTGGAAAGCATCTGTTGCTTATCGGTTGAACTTTTAATATCAATCTCGTTACGCGATTCGCTAAACGATCCTCTAGCCTCCAAGTTAGGTTTAAAATTAACCTTTACATTTTTTAATTCAGGATATGCTTCAAACAACTTAGGATGATCTAGCACATCTCCAAGTCTTAAGTTGTTATTTCGCTTTAAATAATTTTCGGATTCCTCATCGTAAAACTTCTGATACTCCTCATACCTGTCGGTGAAATCAGCGTCTTTTCCGTATTTATCTTCAATACGTTGTTTTATATAATCAAAAGCATCCTGAACGTTTATTTTATTAATATCAAACCCGCTCACATCGCGTGTTTTAGCTAGGTTTCTTATTAGATTATTTTTAGCGTCATCTTGTGTTTTACCATAGGTAGCAAAATAATCTTGTCTATTGCCGTTATCAAACGTGGCTTTATGCAACCCGTCCTCGTCAACGGAATAAGTGATGTGATCTTTTAGCTCATCATGTAGCTTATCTAAGTCACCGGTTTTAAACTTGGCCTCATCATCAGGTATCTCATAGCGCCACTGGCCGTCAGCCCCTTCAAACCATCCTGTTTCGCGGCGTACTTTCTCAGGGTTATCTCCGTCAGCCAATCGTTTTTGCGCGGTATCAAGCGCGTATCTGTCAGCCGTCTGAGAGCTTTCTCCGGCGAATTGATTAAACCCACCACGACCCTCGCCCATAACCTGAGCGCCGTATTTGTCCATTACTTCTTGAAGTGTCATACCCATCTTTTCGGCAAGCACGCCAACCATTTCGGATTTCAATGTGGCATAGGCGCGGTTCACTTCCGGTCTAAACCGGTTGGTCTGATTTAATTGCTCAAGGATCTGATCGCGCACTTGATTCTTGCTGGCTTGCCATTCGTCAGTTTGTTGTTGCTTTTCGGACAAATCCTTTGCCTCAGAAAGCATTGAGTCAATCTGTTTTTGCTGAAAATCTTGAGCTTCGCTGATCGACATACCATCGGGATCAATTTTCAAATGCGGCTGAATTTCATTACCCAAAGGTCCACCAGCAATATGCGTCATATAATCGGCCACGGGTATTGAGATCATCCCGTTTGTTTCGTTGGCCTCGGTCAATTGCTTGGCAACATCGGGAGTCAAGTCCTGCAGTTGATCCAGGGTCGTCCCTGTTTTGGCCATCGATTGCATAAATACCTGGCCATCTACGTAAAGATTCTTAACGTCACCATCCTGAACTACGGAATTAATAATCTGTTTGTATCCCTCGGGATCTAACATTCTTGCCTTATTCCCCGTGGCTAAGTTGGTCAGCTCGTTAATCTTGGCAGCATCCTCGCCTGCCATGTCGGCATCTGCAGCATCTTTAAACCAACCACCCTTCGTGCGGCCACCGCCTTGCAACGAGAACAACGTATTCAAACCGTAGTTGAATACGGTGTTGACTTTTTGCTCATCGGTTAATTGGTCCCAGTTTGTAATATCTGAAAACGGTGCTTTACCGGAAACAAGATCGTTAGCAACGTTGTTGAACAACGCACGGCCTGCAAACTGCGCAATCGTGTTGTCGGGAAGAAATTTGCCTGCCGCACCAAACACGGCACCTGTGGCAGCTCCACCTAATACGGCTTTGCCTTCTTTTTCAAGGCCAGTTGTTACGTCAGGTGAATTGATTGCTTCGCCTATGTTTTGCAACCCTGTGGCTACGCCTAACGTGCCAGCCTGGGATGCAACGGTTTTGCCTAACGCTTTTAGGAATGAGTCAGCCTCATTGACTTGCAACAAGGAATTGAATCCGAGCTTGCCTAAACCGTACTCGGCAGCTTTAACAGGGCCGCCCATAAACCCTACTAAATCCCCTACACCACCGGCCACCTGGCCTGCCGTGGTCTGTGCATCGCCTGCTACATCAGGTATCAGGCCAAAGGATCCAGTGTTGACAGCCTTGCCAACCAACTGCTCCGGCACTTCGGACATGCCGCCTACGGCCTGGCGCAACTGGCTAACCGGCGTTCCGGTTTCTTGCGAGATCAATTGAATATCAGCTTTGGCTTTGTCACGCTCGTTTAGGCCTAACACCTGGCGCAGCCAAAGGTTTAAACGCTCGCCGTAAGAGGGTGTCCAGGCTTTTAAAACTTGTTCTGTTTGTGCGGTGTTAGCTAGATCAGGATGATAAATACCTGCCTTTTGTGGATTGTTTGCCAAGTATTGCTGTAACTGAGGGGAAGAATTTAGGATACTTTCTGCATCCTGGGCCGTCATGTTATTTTTAAATTCATCACGATATTGAGACACTACATCCGGCGTTGTGCCGAATCGTTTAGCTACTGCGTTATCCCAGGCAGCTTGATCTTGAGTGTCCGAGGATCCGAAAGCGACCGCTAGAGCTGCCTGCTTGCGTTGCGCATCAGCAACTATGGATGCCGCACTATCAAAAGGATCTTTGCTTTGCTGATTCCCACCGTTAGCCACAACGCCTGCGGCTGCGTCAAAATCATCCATTAATACCCCGCCAATTGATAAACTTGGTTAATCTGTGCCTCTGTCGGGTTGGTAATGCCGCGAGCTTGCAAGGCTGATATTGCTTTTGCTCTTACAGCATCCGGTACATCCCAACGTGCGCTATTCTGCTCTGGTGTTAATTGGTACCCTTTCGATTTGCTTTGGAACCAACTGCTACCAAATACTCCGGTGCCATACAACACACGATCCTTAACTAAACCACGAATAATGTTATTAGCCTGATCCTGGGACAACTTAGGATTGTCCTGAAAGGCCTGCAGCAAGTGATCCCTAGCCGATGCCTGAAACGTTGCATACTCCTGTGCGGCATCGGTACCAGGCTTCGCCGTTGGGTTCAAACCTGCCGCTTTAACCGGTATCATTACATCGCTTACTTTCAGCGCATTATTTATCGTGTTATCAATATTCATGCGTTTAGCATCTTGTTTGTTTAGCGCATTGTACGTATTCATTAAATCATTAAAATGCGCGTTCGATACCTTGCCTCGCGCTGCTAATACGTCTGTTTCGGACAACGTTCCATCGTTAGCTTTTTGATGCAATGCCATGTAAAGCGCCGGATCATCCTGTGTTGTTTTGTTTGCTAATGAATTTGCAAACCCTTCTACCGTTTCGAGATGTCCTACGCTTTTTAAAGCAATATACATACTGGACGGCATATCAAGGACAGATTTGCCAGGATTATGTAAAAGCCAATCTTGCGCGTTCCCAAGGACTTGCTTAGTATTTTCAGCTTCTTCTGCTTTACCAATTTGCCAGTTGTGTTCGACACGTTGCATCGTAGCATCGTGTACTTCGGCTGTGATCTCTCCGTTTTGAAACATCGTGTCCAGCGTGTTGCGCTGATCGTTCAACGATTTGCCTTGCAACTGCAATGACAAATTAAGGGAATCATCTTTAGTAAGCGCAGTCTTAAGATCATTGTTAATCTTGTCAGCTGCCGTTGCGGGTAGCGAGTCTTTGACGCTATTGAAAAAATCAGTGGCAGCTTTAGACTGGCCGTTGTCGATCAGGTGGCCAACAATACCGGAATATGTGTTAAGTAAGCCATCATTGCCGTGCGGTCCATACATAACAAATTTGTTACGTTCGTCAGGATCCGTCAACCCTAGTACATCGGCCTGATGGCTTAATTCGATTGTTTGTGTTGATAGGTTATTTTTAAAATCTACGCTTTGATTATCAGGGGACAACATTGGGTTGTAACCCGCTATCGCCGCATTCATCCCTGCCGAGGCGCGTGCAGCCGATGAGTCCATCTCGTACTGCTTGGTTTGCTGCGCCTGGTGAACCATGATCTGATTATTAAGCGATGCAATATGTTGATCCGTTACCTGCTTAAATAGCTGCTTTTGTACAGGATCATTAAGGCTATTCATCATCCCATCACGGATGCCTTGAATAGCTTGCATTGCTTTTTGAGCTGGTGTTACGTTGTCGCTATCCGGCTTTACTGCGTTAGCGCCTAGCTGGCTTAAATATCCAGCTTGAGGATCGTTCATTACAGTACTGGTAGCATTTACAAATTGCGCGGCCTGATCTTTAACAGTGGCCTCGTTTTGTACTGCTTGCATTTGCGCAAAACCACGGCCAGCTTGCTCGAGATTTTGACCTTCGTTCATCATCTCTGCGCCGCCCAGGCCTGCAAACTGCAATAAATGTTGTGGCGCTTCTTGCCTTACCGGTGGGAGTTCTTGTTGCTGTACCTGTAAATTATCGTATGTTGGCACTCTTGGCATGATTAACTCCTATTAACTAAACCAGGATGCCACCGTAGTAGCATTGTTTGCCGCGAAAGTGCCAGCCCCACTTAACAAGGACGTGAAGCCTCGAAGGCCTGGATTAATGTTTCCGGCTGCCGAGGCGTACATAGCTGCCTCGTTTCTGTAATTTGTAGCTTGATTATTGAGTGACCATACTTGCCTGTTCGTATTATCCTGAACAGTTAAAGCGTCAATGTTGCCTAGCATTTTTGTGGAAGTCAGTACATCATTCGCTGATCCTGAACCGAGATCGACACCGTTTGCCGCCATCGATGCACGTTGTGCGCCGTATAGGTTTGCCGTATTCAACTGGGTGGTTTGTAATTGCTGCGCCCCTACTTGCTTGGCAACACTAGCTTGATACCCTGTTAGTACAGCATTGTTGTTAAATACTTGTGATTCATAACTTAAAGCGCCTTGTTGTTGGGAGGCTTGATCGTAAGACCCTAAAGCGGTCATTCCAACCCCAACACCTTGCAACGCCATCGGAACTGAACTTGCTGATGCACCGAAACCCATTTTAAATTCCTCCTCCAACTGCGATCTCTAGCGCTATTGAAACAACGTCAAGCGGCAAAGGATCTAATTGTTCAATACAAACTTGTCCACTCATACTCCATTGTGGGTTCAATACAATCTCAATTTCATCAGAAACCATGTTAGGCGGTGATCCATACGGTTCGTTTGAACGTTGAGCGTATTGCGTTAAATTGTCGAACGATGGGCCTGCGTAAATACCACTTGACCTGTACGTTCTGATAAACACCTTATTAACATTCTTCTCACGGCCCTGCATATAGGCAGGGTCCATTTGCTGCGCTGCTGGTGGCGTTTCCATTTGAGCCACAATTGGTAAGCCAACGTTTACAACACTAGCCGCAACCGGCAGCGTTATCGTGCCGTTTGTCACTACTTGCTGAGGAACCACAGCGCCATCGGCCAGGATGTTAACCGTCATGCCCTCAAGCCAGGTTAAACCTGATATGGTTGTAACTGGTGTTGTGTTCGTGTAGGTTGCCCCGCAATCAACAAAATAAGCATTTGCCAGGACTGTATAGTCACGACTAGCAAAGACCTCAACGTATCGTTTCTGAACCCCGTTAATAGTACGATTAACAATGCAATACAACACATCATTATTGTTTTCAGTAACAGTACATATTGATTCAAATATATCGCTTACACCCGTTGAGTGCTGATGCCATCCGGCGACTTCTTGCTCGGGTATGTAAGTCATGCCAAGTAACTTGCCGCTGCTTGAAACACACCAGACTATCGGATACGGCGTTTGTACATAGGCCATGTCCGTAATTTGATAGTAGTCAAACAAGTGAGAAGCAAACAAACTCACATCCCCTGTCAGATATCCCTGTACCATGTAGTTGTAGCTCATCTCACGTAAATGACCGCCTCGAGCTGCAGCAAACAACACCAAGTTGTTTACCACTACAGGCTGAACCATGTTAGCCCCTACATAGGATTGAGGGTCCACGGATAAATCTGTAGGGCTTAGTACTCCAGTTGACGGCGCAGAAACCTGGAATTCAGTGGTAGCCGACAACAACAAAAGCGTACGTACAGGCACGATATGTCTTACTGCTGAGGCTTCACGAGCTGCAATGCGAAAAGCCACTCTATTATCTGACCTGGTAGGTATTGTATATCCCATGTCTGATTCAGTACCAGAACGTGTCATCCATACGTTCTGTGGCTCATTAAACGTTCCCGCAAAAACTCTACGTTGCTGGTAATACCCAACGGCTGCAGGATAATTATTAGCGGATTGGAAAATGCTATCAAACAACGGAGGTGTGTTCGTTATGTCAGCCGTTATATTGTTGTCCACAAAACTTGTACTACCGGACTGGCCTATGTAGCCATAAATACCGTTTGATAGTTTATAAACGTTGTAACGCACATTTGTACCTGCAGCTGCACTATCCGTCCATGAAATAGTGTTGTGGTTGTTTGCAAGGGTCAAATCGTTGGTACACGATGCCACCCCGCTATATTGCGCGGATTCTTGCAGCCCTACTGCGAGAACATTAGTAACAACGTATGACTCTGTTACCGGTGTGCCGCCTGATGTAACAACAGTGGCCGTTGCGCTTATGGATGTTATCGTGCTACTAGGTGGGTTAAAGTTAGGATAGCTAATTTGCCAGTTAGTGGCTCCGTATCTACGTAATTCAAGCGGTGCGTAGTTCTGGTGAACTAGGGTAATTACGTCTGCTGATTGCGTAAAGTGAATATCCATTATATCCGCAGCAGCATACGGATTAGGGATTTCATACGTCATATCAGTCGGTAAAGCGTACCAATAACTTGCATTAGGCGGTGTGACGTTTGTGTTAGCCGTAGTACAGTAGTAATTAACGCCACCATACGAGGTTAGATCCCCTATGTTATATGCCGTAGTGCTTGACCAGGCAGCAGGTGTTGTGTACAGCAATGTCTCGCCCAGGGTGTGAAACCGAAAATATCCAGCTCCAACCTCGATAGCAAAAGTTTGTGTATTGCTATAAGAGAACGGAATTAACCTGGTGAATGATGATGAGTTCTTAACTTCTTTAACAAACAATGTGCCAGGTCGATTAATTGCAGGACCGTAAGGTAATGTAATAAAGTTAGAACAAAGTGCTAAACCTTCTTGTCGTTTCGGCGTGTCAATACGCCCGAACATCTCGGGAGTTATCTCGCCTGCAGAAAATGCGTGTGAAAAAACTCGTGTACCCATTATTTACCACCCTTGCTTGCGTATGGCCCTTCGTCCGGTTGCGCCCAAACGCTTTTGCCTTGAGCTATTCTTTGCTTGGCAAAGTCAGTTGCCTTTTGAATGATCGTGTTGGCCATATCACTGTTGTCTTTTAAAAAACTGTTTTCATCGGTATTCAAAAGGTAATTAACCTCTTTAGGTGTTAGTGTTGGCACTAATGTCGGTACATCCATCTCTTTACCACCAACCTCAACGCCTACGCTAATCTCGGTTGATACACCACCATCAGGCCTTGGCAACACGCCTAAGAACCCAGTGCCTTTACTTGAACCATCCTCGCGTTTTCCCCAGCTTGTTTGATCTACCTGATCCAACGGCAAAGGCTGTGGGATCGTTTCCTCAGCCGGCGCAGCAGCTTGCGCATCCGTTTGCGGGTAAAGCGCATTGCTGTATTGAGATAGGTCAATTGGCATTATCTATTCACCATCCACGCTGCGCCTGGCATCGGTTTAATACTGCGTTGGTTGCTGTCCGATTCCACTGCGTACTCTTTCCACCTGAAGAAAGCTGCCTGCATTTGTTGCGCGGCATTACGTCCCTCTTGGCCTTTAATTAAAGGTCCAGCCAGGTAAGAGGCAAGCAATACAGACAACCCATTAACAAACAAAGGAGAAAACTGAGAGGTATCCGTTATTGTTTGTGTATATCTCAATACAGCATTTTGCTGATTAGTCAAAATCAAATCGTTTTCAACCGCAAAGGGTTGAGCTTGATATACACCTACGCCAGCTTGAACAACAGTGGGAATTGACATTGCAAGTTGCAAGCCAACGCTGTAATCGTCAGAGGCATTAGGATCAATAATTTCTAAAAGATTAAGCGCATCCGTAGGTACGGCATACGCGTATTGCCAAGTGCTAGTTGGATTTGTCGCAACCTGAGCTAAACTTACTCGAGTAGTAGCAAATCCCCAGGTGTGCATCTCAAGTAACGCATCTCTAGCAATCGGATAAAATCTTGAACAGTGGCCTGCTTGAACGCTTTGGTCAGGTGGATTAATACTTGTGACATTTGCACTATCACCAAGTAATCCTAAAGCTAGATTGCAAATATCAACGTCCGTAGCCATAAAACCTAACTCCTAAAAAAGAGAGGGGCGTTAAGCCCCTCTAACGTTTACCACTAGAGGAGACACACATGAAACTTATAGGAGTTGGTCCCCAGCAGGGAGATCAACACCGGACGCTGCAAGAGCTTGACGCTCTTTTGATTCTTCATTTGCTTTAGCTGCGTCTTTGGCTGCCTTCTCAGCAGCTTTATCAACCGGCTCCAGATTGTCGCCTGGGATGCCATCAAATTCGATAATGTCGCCTTCGTTTACTAATGAATGATTAATAAAACTTGGGACTTTCACTCGGTATTTAGCCATCTATTCCTCCAAATATCAGAAGAGCGCTCGGTTGCCCGAGCGCTATCCTTACTAAAGAACTTGAAACCCAGAAGTGTAAAATTTCTGACCGTCCTGGATCCCTGTTCCGATATCAGCAAATACAGCACCGGCAGTGTTAATACCAACGTTTACAGCTTGCAACGTGATGTAACGCTGGCCAAGTTTTGCCAATCGTGGGTTGATAGGGAAAGCATATCTTGCGCCTGCAATTGCGTTGGCAACAGCAACAACTTCGCTTGACCCAATAACAGTTGTGTTTACTGTACCGGCTGCGTCATCCGAAGCAACAACTTCAAATTGCACGGAAGTACCACCAACGTAAGAGGTGGTGATTTCAACGCGAGCGAAAAGCTCTTGACCTTCGCCCATGTCACGCACGTTGCCGGAGGGAACACCTTGGCTTGATACGTCAATGGTGTTAGGCGATACAACGGTTGTTCCGCTGCCGAACATATCGGAACCTGCGAAGGTTCCATTAGCGGTTGAACCGCTAAGTGTTAAAAGGCTATCTATTAACATAATTAAACTCCTTATTCAGTTTGATTAAACCACACGGGATTCGGTGTTCAACAATTGGTCAACACGGCGGAGTGGAACGCCCTCGAAGGACAACCAGCTCATAGGTGTACCAAATTGATTGAGACCTTTTTCAACAGTTACCGCGTAGTTTGACTTGTTCAAGGCCTGGAGGCGCAAGATAGAGTAAACTGTACGGTTCATGTAGAAGGCAAAGCGTCCCATGCCGAAGTTAGGGATACGATCCAATGCACGGCTCATTAAGCTAATCAAATCAGCAGCAGCAGTGTTTGAAACGAGGTTAGCAGTGTTGATGTTGGCAATACGTACAACGTATCTCCAATCTTTAACTACTAGACCGTTCTTCCACTGATAATGTGTTTGATAGGCCTGGAATGGGTTGCCGTTAGCATCGTACACGGTCAATACGCCCATATCTTCGTGAATCAAACCGGCTTTGGATCCTTTAGGGAAAGTACCAAATACGGTGTTTTCACCCCAACCTACTAAGTAAATAGAGGTGTTGTTGGTTGATGTACCACCTGCGTCCAAGATGTTTTGTGCGTTACCTGCACCAGAGATTGCGCCATAACGAGGTGCTAAACCTAAGTATTGACGTGCATCGGTGGCTGGGTTGCCGTACAACATTGTTGCAGCTTGTGTTTGATTCATTGCTTCCAAGAACGCTGTATCTTCGCTTAAACGGAAAGCAGATGTATTACCATTCAATTCAGCCAAGTCTTTATCCACACGGCAATATGCTTCAAGCATACCGACAGACTCATCGACCTGTGCGGTTACAGATTTGCTGGATGGTACGCCTTGGTTCAGTGAACGCCAGTAAACTGCAGGTAAACCGGTACGGATCGTTACACGGTGGCCTGTTGGTAAATTACCTTCCATAAATACTGCGTCCTCAAGAATTTCGTTGCTTTGAGAAAGTAACTCAGCAACGACAGGGACTTTACCATCGGGATCAAGACGTTTAGCCCAATCGGCTAGGGTTAATGCTCCAGTTCCTAAAGTACTCATAATTAAAACTCCTTATTAATGTGTTTGGCCGTAGAGTGCAGTTGCCGCATCCCGTTTAGCAGCAGCCGTTGGCTGTTTGCCGCCAGGTACGTAACTATCCTCGCTCATCGCTTTACCGGCTCGATAAAAAGCCCGAATTACCTCGGGATTGTTTCCGAGGCCAGTCTTATTCAACAACTCGCGCAGCTCAGGTGTGCCAAAAGCGTCAAGCGCTTTTTTAGCAACGGCGAGATTCGCATTGAGTTTGTCGCCACCAAATTCCTTATCGGATTTTGTTGCTTCAAGCCAGGCATTATTCACCTGCTCAAAAGCCTCTTGGCTTTGCTTGGCCATAAGAGGTGCAACCTTATCAACTACTTTCTGCGCGGCATCCTGTGACAGATTCAATTCTTTGGCCACTTCTGAGAAAGCACTTACGACAGGCTGGCTTAAATCCACGCCTTCGGGTGCCTTAAACTCGTACTTTTCAGGTGCGCCTTCAACTGCAACGCCCTTGTCGCCTTCCGAATTGGTTTGACTTTTATCGCCCTGCCCTTCGGTTGCCACTTGTTGTTGTGCGCCTTCTTTGTTTTGTCCATCAGCTCCCTTTGCACCATCTGCGGCTGCAGTTGTTGCTTGGGTTGATGTACTAGCATCAGTTAGCGCGGTTTGCTGAGTTCCCTCAGCGCCTTGCGATGTGCCGGAGGTTTGGTTAGCTCCGGTATCAGCAATCTGTTCACTCATTCGTGTTTTCCTTTAGCATCTGTGCGTGTAAATCGGGACACGCTCCCAGCAATTTAGAGGTCAAATATAACCCTTCATTGCGCCGACCTTCGTTAAACGCCATCGTCATAGCATTCGTATCGAAACTCATGCGATACACACCCGCTCTCTCCAGTACTCTAAAAATTACACGCCGACCACGTTTGCTACTCATTAGCCACTTGTAATCTTCAACTTCTTGCTGCACCTCGCGCCTCGCGCGTTCCTCAGCTTCTTTTAGTTGGACCTCTTGGCCTTGTATGTCAAACGGATCGTGGTTCATGCGCCTGATCGTACCTTATTGGTTTTGTTATTAAGGACACTACTCGCCGTATAGCTTCTTTGCAGCGCGTTTGTGCAACCCCATTAGTGATAAAGCCAGCCTTGCTTGCTTACCTGTTTTGCCTTTGGCTCCCTTTTCTTTGTTGGCGTATTCCTTAGTACTCATTCCGGCCTTCTCAGCTTTCGCCTTAAACTGACCATGTGAGTTAGCCGTTGCGCCTGCAATCCAATCTTTTTTAGCCATTGTCGCCACCATATAACATTGAACCGGTTATGGTTTGTCCACCAGGTGTAACTTCCATATCGGTAATTTGAAAGCGCAATGTCACATCGATATCATCAGGATCCTCGCCCTCGGCTGCCTCTTCTGTAGGATCGGCTTCTTGCGTAACGCTTACTACTGTGGCAATAGCACGGATCCCAACGCTTGTACCGGCTTTAGGTGGATTCTTGTCAAGGCCTAGGGCTTCAACCTGTTCCTCGTTTAGATAAATACATAAACCATATCCGTACGGGTTATCAGGTGGCATTGCCATATCGTAATCTTTACTGTCAACCTTCATGCTTACCATTGCCATAGCAACCTCCTTAATTCATTGCGAGAATGTTGGTTGCCGTTGTGCTTGTCGCCATAACGCGAGTACAGCAAATCGGCAAAAAGGTTCCTGAAGGAATACCGGCGAACGTAACCGTAACGCCCGTATCCATAATCACGGATAAATTACCAGCGCCACCTACATAAATCCCACGGCTTACATACGTCAAATCAACCGTATCGCTAGGCGTTACGGTCATTGCTGACACATACGGCGCAGTGCCGTTAGAATCTAGCTGGGTTAAAGGAAATCGTGTTGTCATAATTCCTTCTCCTAGTAAAGTGCGTAAATGCCGGTAGCCGTGGTGCCAGTCGCTTTAATCTGCACGATGCCAATAGCATATTTAGTGTTTGAGTTTAAAGTTAAAGAGGCAGTCGCGCCGTCCGAAAACACTGCGTCAACTACACCACCCACTGTAACGTAGATACCTCGTGTTCTTCCGTTGGGTAAATTGGTTGTATCACTTGGCGTAACAGGGTATCCAGCATCGGTACCTGGGATCTCGCTGTCACTTGGAATGTTTACCATGCTTCTACCAAAAATTAGTCCAGTCATAATCTTGCTCCTTAGTATCCTGAAAATTGATTAATGGCATCCAGCGCTGTGCCGTTGCCGTTGTTTACGGGTGTGTTACCCAACTTCTGCGCTGTATCTGCTGCCATTTGCGCCCCTTGCATTTGAGTCGCCTGAGCTTGTGCCTGCGCACGTTGCTTGCGTATCAATGCAACTTTCTCATCGGCGGTAATCAATTCAGGATCAACACCCAGCATGTCGCTATAAATGTCAGCCCATTGATCCGCGTCAAATTTGTCCAACACATCCGGTTTGAATTGCGCAATCGCACCCAGAGAGCTGACAAAACGATCTATCCCATTCGTGGCCACTGCACGTTGCGCTTGGGCCAGGATTGAAATTAACTCAACGTTCAAATTTTGTCCCTGCAATTCAGGTGGTGGAGGTGGTAATAATCCACCTTTAAGCATTTTGTCAAACGTGTAAGTAATGAGAGGATCCAATAATTCGTTGTGCAAACGCTCCAGAACCGGTCCTAGCATTAACATTTTTTCTTCTTGCTTCTGCGCAATCTCAGTAGCCGTAACGCCTGAGCGCTGATCGTTTGCAATCATCAAGAATAGGTCAACGTAAAAACTTGAATTAATACGTTGGCGCACATCCATGATGTCACTGCCTAAAGCATTAATATCGAGCGCTACATCAAACATTGTCTTAATGCCAGGTGATTGACTGTTCGTATCGTAGTACGTTACTCCGCCAGGTAATCGATCCACTTCACGGTTTTTCAATTGACTTGGCACTTGCAAAGGTGGATTGGTCATGTAGTCAATGGCCTGGGATTTGCGCAATTGCTCTTGTTGCAATTGTTTGATATCACCAATACATTGAATACCAGGCCCGTTGCCGTAGATATCGCCACCGGCCACCGCCCAACGTGGAGCTAATCCTGGGAATGTTTCGTACCCGCTAACGCGTAATGGCTTCGTTTCGTCTGCACCGATCTCAAAGTAAACAGATTTGTACGCCATATTGAGCGCATCTTTTTTACTTGGATCACGGTCCTTACGTGGCTCGATGCCGTGGATTATTGGGATCCATTGATCCAGGCTGCCACGGTCGTACAAATTGCGCACTGCAGTTGAGCAATTCTCATAGCCGAATTCACTTACTAAGGTAGCTACTGGCTTTTCAAATTCTCGATAAATCGTATTGACTTTGCCCTGGTAATCTTGCGCTAAACAATACTCGCCCGTTGTTACCGGATAATGATAAATAACCATGTCGTAATCTTGGCCTAAAATGTTAACTGCAGTACCAAAAGTAACGATTTCTCGATAGATGTCATGCAATGCGCGATACGTGTTGCTGCGTGCAAATATATCGAGCATCAAACGTGTACAGTGCGCCATCCATATACGCACTGCGTTAGATTGATTGAGGTCGGGATCTGAGGTAGCTAAACGGAACCAGGGACGTGCAGGGCTGGTAAGGCCTGACATTAACCCGGCAGACAGCACTTCCAAAGCGCGGGATGCCGTATTGTCATAAATTGATTGCTCTCGTTTCCACCCTTTGTTGTGATCTTGCCTAAAGTATCGCCCGTTTCTTGGCAGCAAGTACATTGATAATTCTTGCCAAGATGGGTACCAAGTCGCACGCTCGGCCTTCAATTGGCCGAGGCGCATCATCAAGGTTGATTTATTTTCAAGACTTAGCTTATCCATTTAGCTCCCTAGCAATGTGTTTTTGCCTAGTGTTAGTAAACCAGGATCTACGCCGCCAGGGCCAGCCAATAACGTTTGTGCTACACCTGGTGAACCACCTGCTTGCCCTACGCCACCTTGTGCTGTTTTAACGCTTTGTACTTGAGGCGCCAAGGCAGGTTGAGTTGATTGCGTTGGTGCGGGAGGTGGTGCGGGGGGCGCTGTTTGAACTGGTGAACCACCGGATGAAGGATTAGATGCGGCGTGAGCTTGATCTATCATGCCACCTGCAGCGCCGCCGATGGTTGAACCAATTGCAGCAGATGCCAGCGCAGCAGATGCACCGCCGGTTGCAGGTGCGAGTGCGTAACCTGCAACTGCACCAAGAATACTGCCTATGCTACTTCCACCCATGTTAAAACCTCCTTGCTATGCACATATCCCAGGCTTCATATTCGGGACGTTTAAGCAACACGTTCGATAATGCAGTACCGGCTCGTGTGTGCCATACAAAAACATTTGCGCCATGCTCTTTAGCGTATCGTTCACTTTTTGCAATTAGCTTGCCTGCTATAGGCCTATTGCGATAATCAGGGTGAACGTACAACGCATCCGAGGACGCAGCCACGAGATCACGGTTGAATAGGTGACGCGACATGAAAAATGAACAGTATCCAATCATCTCATCGCCATCAAACGCTGCCAAGCAATGCAGCAAACCGGCCTGTTCCATCGTTTGATACAGCTCTAAACTCGGATTAAATTCAAAGTAAAAGCCAGCCTCGTTGTAATGCATCTCCATTAACCACCGGCCTTGCTCGAATATCTGAGTCGCCATCACTTCGCGAATCGCCACTACAACCCCTTATCGTGAGAACTGTAAGGGATCGTACTCGCGTTGTATTGCATTAAGGACACTGTTAGAGGTTTTAAGGGATTGATCCGCTAATGGATCATATTGTGTTGATCGCGCATTGCTTGTTGCAAATAAGCGCTTTTTGCTAACCGGATAAGCAAAGGACAAGGCCAAAGCATCAGCACGGTTAGGACTTGGCAATCCTCGCCGTTTCATATCCTCTTTGCTCTCGAGCTGAATTTTACCGTCAAGCCGTGGTACGGTTTCAGGTCCGATTAAATCTGCATACAGCACTTTGTCTTTGGGATCGAGCGTACCACCGGCTTTAAGCCAATCGCGCATGGCAAGCCACATGCTTGCCCGTTTGTTCAAGCAGCCAGGCTCATCCGGCTTGGATGAGAACCATACAATCTGCCAATCGCGTCCTAACGTTGTCCCTGCCGACACAATCCCTGTGCCATAGCCACCGTCAACAAATACGGCATCGGCTTGGTATTGATCCTCAAGCCGTGCAAGTATGTTGGCAACTTGGATATCGTTGTCGTTCTTTTGAATTGTGTTTAGTACTTTGAAATGCAATCCCTGGCGCATGGCAATAATCAATTCGTCATCACCTGACCATGCCGGATCGCACGTTAGGATTATCGGCGCGTAGTCCTGAGATCCAGGTTTGAGGTGTCTGCTAATTGCAGCATCCACATCCTCAACCGAGATGAACTGGCGTGCCGACACGGACGGGAACATGCCTCGCACGCGAATTTTTACAAAGTCTGAGTCAACGCCGTAATCCTCAACCCATTGCGCAATTTGCGATTTGTTGGTAATTGCCACCTCGCGGCTGTCAATTTGCCTGCACGTCCAGCGATGGCGCATAGCATGAAAGCATCGATGAAAGGATCCTGAGTTACGTGTCGGGTTGCCGAACGCAAAAAACATTGGTTCGCCGTCAGTTAAACCACCCTCGGCAACTTCCCATATTGCTTCTGGTATTGCTGAGGCCTCATCGAATATGTAGAACGGTGTTGAGCTGGCCGCGTGCAGCCCTGCAAAGGATTCTGAGTTTTCCTCTTTACAGGTTTGCGCCACGCATTGCCACGATTCGGGATGGTCCTTGTGGTACATCTTCATTGCGCCCTTGCCAGTGGTTACAACAAACCAATGTGCCGTTATACAGCGCTTGGTCCATTTGGCAATCTCAGCCCAGGTTTTAGTTTCGAGCTGAGGGCTGGTGTTGGCTGTAACGATGCCTTTAGCGTGTGGCCTGGTGGACATAATCCAATCCACAAGCCATGCGGTGATAGCCGATTTTCCGATACCATGACCGGATGCTGTGGCCATGCGAATTGCGTCAACTGCCCGCACACCGTTAAAGCCGCGTTGTTTTACTTGATCGCCTAGATCGCTTAGAAAATCGCAGGCCCATTTATCAGGGCCGTATTTGCTTGAATAAATAAGGTTGTATGGTTCAGGCAGCTCTACGATTTGCAACGTGGAATCGTTGTCCCAGTCATAGGCGTACAGCACAAAACCTAACGGATCGTGATAAAACTGAGCGAGGTCTTGAGCAAGCTCTAGGTCAAATGAGGTCTTGGCCGTCATCGTTTGTATTTTTACCTGCACGCTTACGTGCCTTGGCCAGGATCTCTGCAACGTTTACTTGCGCATCAACTTCCAGCTTTTCTCGTTTTGAGAATTGATCTGGTGCCAGGTTGCACAACATAAACTCCAGCAAACGGTCTGAGCCGTTCATAGCACGACGTTTAGCTTCTTGAATGAGGTGATCTACTATGATCTCTTTAGCCTTCTTGTAACGTGCCTTAAAAGCCTCATCGTGCGTTTTCCACGTGTACAATGTCCTACGCCCGATGCAAAGTGCATTGGCAATGGCCGAGTCGTTCATACCAGCCTCTATCATTTCAATGGCGAGATTCTGTATGTCAGTCCGGCTTGCTTTGGTTTTAACCTCTTGTGCGAGGTCGTCATCTAATTCATCCATAGTGCAGTTATCCTAACGCTCATTCTATTTATATAAGGACACTACGCCCACCGCGCATCGTAGCGCAGCACTTTGTATAAGTATCCCACCGTAATGTTAAACGCCTCTGCTAATTCACGAGCTGGCACACCGTGGCCAAACAATAACCGTATGCAATGAATGTCTGCATCGCTCAGTCGCGCACGGCCATGTGACTCACCGATCCGTTTGCCGATTTGATTAAATTTGCAACTTGTAATTTTTTGCACATCAACCCTCCCGTTGTTCAATTTTCCGTTTTTGTAGTTTTGGACCCCGCTCAGCGCTCAATAGCTCAACTATCTAGTTTGTTGAGCTTATTGAGCGCCTGTACCTGAGCTGCGCATCGCGCTCAATTGAGCTTATTGAGCTTATTGAGCGCCCATTTAAGTAACTTGCAAAACTTCGCAAGTTGCCTAAAAGAAGCGTTACTTGTAAAAAATTGCACGCAGTTTTATGCAACTTGTAAAATTTTACGAGTAACTTTTCAATAAAAATGCGCATAACCTACTTACCGCCGCCCAGTAATAGGTAAACTAAAAAAGCTAAATCAACTAAAAAGAAACAAAATAGTAATTCGTTCATTGCTCATCCCCTCCAAATAAACCTCGCTGTGTGCCATCCATGTGTTGATATAAAACACCATCGGACCTTAAATAATCACCACCCTGCAGTGGGATATAAGACTGATTGTTAGAGTCAATATAGGATCCGTCACTCATCCTATTAATAACGGTGGATCCCTCCGGTGTTGATTTGATATAAGTATCATGGCCGATTGATTGATACATTGTGTTGTTTGATCCAAAGGTAGTGCCATCAGGAAAGCTCTGCAGGTACTCACCGTTTGAATTAAGATAATCAGCCTGAGTCGTAAAGGTTATAAAGCATAAAGCGCACAGTAATTTGTTCATGGTTAGCTCCCTATAGTAAAGGCGTCCAGTCGATTTCAACTTTGCGTATTTGAAACTCCATCCCAGCCACAAAATTGATAGCCGCTTGTTCAGTATCAAACTTTTTGAGAATCCCGTACTCGTCATAAACCTCCCACACATAGGTTTTGCTTGGCCGGTTTTGTAGGATCAGTGAAGCGAATTTAATTAACGTTTCGGGATCTGCAATAGACTCCGATATATTCAAATTTTTTAAATGGTCTTTGGTGCATATCGTGAACCCAGCCTCAAGCGCGCAGTTAAATATGTTCTCATCCAATAGATCTAACGTCATGACTATTCCCCTGTGTTTTTTAATCGAATTGCTGCCTCAACTTCCCTGATAATCTGAAAATTCTTGAGCTTAAACTTTTCAGCTATGGCCAACTGTTCCTCCAACCCCAGGCCTTTAAACTCACGGCTGGGTTGCTCATTTTTAACCTTTAGTACAGCATCGGCCACCTCGTAAGCGCACAATCCTATTGCTTCAAATAGAAACTTAGGCCTTATAGCGCCGATAATCTCTTCGCTAAAATTCCAATTGCGAGCTGCAATTAACCCTTGCAAGGATGCAGCTGCCAGTAGATCCCTGAGTGAGAACACCGGCAGTACGTATTTGTCTTGTTCGTTATCAACGGTCATGGTAATACCTCATTTACTTAAATTAATACCTAATAAAACACCGGCTAGAAATACTAGAATTACAATAAAAATACCGATTACCCAATCCATAATTAACCCCTCCGTATATTTAATCCTTCTTCAATGAAAACACCCTGTTTAATCAAATTATCCATTGTGCTGCGCATATTGCGCTCGCGATTGTTAGTGGCCGTGGCTGCGGCAGCCTCCACATCGGTACGTAGAACCAACCCATCAAGGCCAACGAGATCATTGAAGGCTGTCTCAATAGCGCGTATGCGCGTACCTTTGCGCTCAACGCTCTTTGACTTGGTAGGCAGCTCGTCGCAATGCTCCACCACGCAAGATGTAATGACTTCGTTATCCTCATCAAGGCCAATGTTGACTGTTAATAGTTTGAACCCATACTCTGCGCCATCCTCGCCATCCTTCTGCTTGGATATGCGCATAGCGCGTTGCTCATCGGACCTGGTAATCTCAATCTCTACATCACATGCAGCGCGTAGGCCTGACCATCCTCGAGCGCCACGGGTAGAGTCTTTGCCTGAGTGGTGAACGAACATGACCATAGCGCCTGTTGTCTCGTGTATCCGGCGGCAATACTTGATAACCTTGCCTACATCCTCGCCGGAATTCTCGTTGGCACCTGGCATGACCTGGGCCATCGTGTCAATAATGATGAGATCAATTGCCTGGGCTTTGACTGCCTTGGCCAGCTCCACTGCGTCCGACTGCTCAAGCATGTTGGGTGGGCTATCAAGTACGTGAATTTCCGTACGTTTGATGTTGTGGTGTTGAGCCAGCGCGATAAGACGTTTGCGCACGCCGTTGGTACCCTCAGCTGCCACGTACCCAACACGCGCCTGGGTGGTTTTGATACCGCGCCAGGGCAACCCGTGCGCAATTGCGTACGCTAGATCAAGGACCATGAAGGATTTACCCGAGGCTGACTCGCCAAAGATCACGCCCAGGCCTGCCTTGGGTAACAGATTCTTAATGAACCACTCGGTTTGTATCCGGTGAGATACAAACTCCTCATGGGATTTAAACCGGAACTTAAGATCTGATGGTGTTGGTTGACCTGGATCAACTTCGTCTTGAGTTAAATCCTCGAAGTCATCTGCAACGTCTTGTACGTAGCCGATTGCATCGAGAAATTGTTGCTTGGTGCGGTCCTGGCAATGCGCGTGTTGGCACACATAAGCGCCGTTAGCGTAGCCGTGCGTGTTGGCTGGGAAGTACGTTGCTGAGGTAAGCGCTGTTTGTCCGTCTGAATGATCGTCCTCCCAGGGACAGTGCGCCAGGTGCAGCTTGCCGTCTTTATCGGCTCGTGCAATCATCCCGTTATCGATAAGGAACTTGGATATTGGATCTTTGTCGAAAACGTTTGATAAAACCTCGTGGCGTGTAGTGGTGACTGAGGCGCTCGAGGTTTCGACAGCAAATAGGTCGATCAAGGATTGCCATAAAGTCTCGAATTCATCGCTACTCAGCTCGGGGAAATCTTCCGGCAAGCCGCCATCCCACTCGTAACGCACACCGGATGGGTGCCGTCCACACGCAACGAACTGCTGGCCGTTAGCAAGGAACTCAATGATTCCGTACTTTGTAGTGATCTTGCGCTTGGCATAAATACCTGCCAGGCGAAAAGCTAACAAAAACTTTGAGCTATTGTTGCGATAGCGCTTAGGCAAGCTGCGGTTGATTGCGTTGTAGATTTCCTCTGCCTCTTCGCTATCGGTTACATCAACATCAATTGCACGGACGTTGCGTGTTTGAATACAGATGCCGTAGTCCTTTTCGCTTGACCACTTGGTTATGTCATCGCCCGTGGCCTTGTGCTGGGTCCAACCAGCAAAACCGACAACGTGGCGTTGGCTGTTATAGGTTGAAGGCAGTTTACCAATATCACGGATACTGCTGTTGGGTGAAATGGTTGCGTGAGGGTTTGAGACAACCGGTAAAAGATCCTCGGTTAAACCTGCTAACACATCCAATTGCGCCCATTCTTCTTGACGTGCGCCGTATAAGGCATCGTCGATGGGTATAATTTGAGCCATCATTGATCTCCCTTGATGGCTGTTTATTTACGATATGCTTTGGCAAACTCACATCCAGCGCACGCCGGACACAAATCCTCACGGTGAATAATTGGTAATCTAGGGTGCATGTTCTCTGATGCTTGCTCGATACGGCGAGCCATCTCAGCGCTGGCCCGTGGTTTGCCGTCTGTCTTGTACCCACCGGCAAGCTGGCGCAATGCACCAGGCGTGGTATCGGCTAGATCTGCTAAGGTTTCTAAATCAGATGGGGATGCTAGGTGCATCCATTCTTTTAATTTATTCATGGGTTTATTCTCCTTCGATAGTAAGGGTCATTTTAGAGATCACTAAACATTTTGGCAAGGAAAATTTAGTAACTTGCTAAACTAATTAGATATTGCCAACATCGGCGCACTATCGCTTATCTTGTCAATTCTAGGACATGCGCATATAATCTAAAAACATATCTCTCACCCCTTTTATGCCCGATCCCCCTCGGGCATTTTTTTTTGTACAAAATAAATTTGACAGATTATTTAGTAAACGCTACATTAGTATTTAATAACAACAACCCAGGAGAGATGATATGCCCGAAGATTTTTACCACAAAGGATTTTATGTCACGTTTGCCGAGATCCCCGGCTCGCCGTTACTCAAAGGCACTGCAGTCAACAACGATGACAAAATTATCGAGATGAAATTCATACCAGGACCGGCTCGTGCAATTCAAAAGAAAATGAAAGAGTTTATTGAATTGTACGCTAACGATTAAAAAATTTTTGACACACGATTTAGTGAACTCTAAAATCAATTTACCATTAACCCAAGGAGATAACAAATGAGTTTAGAACAAGCAATTCAAGAAAACACCGCCGCGATTAAAAGCCTGCAAAGCCTGATCGTTGGCCTCATCAACAACGCCCAGGTGCCACCACGGCCAGCCCAGGCTGCACCGGTTGAGGCAGCTGCTCCAACAGCTGCTCCAACAGCTGCTCCAACAGCTGCTCCAACAGCTGCTCCAACAGCTGCTCCAACAGCTGCTCCAACAGCTGCTCCAACAGCTGCTCCAACAGCTGCTCCAACAGCTGCTCCAACAG
>DAIDKB010000001.1 GCA_027451105.1 bacterium | reverse complement strand
AAAAGCCCAGGGTCGGAGCGGCCAGATTGCCGGCCGCCTGATCCACGCCGATCTCGTCATCCTGGATGAACTCGGCTATCTGCCCTTCAGCGCCTCGGGCGGCGCTTTGCTGTTCCACCTGCTCAGCAGGCTCTACGAGCGCACCAGTGTCGTCATCACCACCAATTTGAGCTTCAGCGAATGGTCCGCCGTCTTCGGCGATGCCAAGATGACCACCGCCCTCCTCGACCGCCTGACGCACCATTGTCACATCCTGGAAACCGGAAATGACAGCTTCAGGTTCAAGAACAGCTCAGTGGAAAGAGCCCAAAAACGAAAGGAGAAAATCAGCCCTTGACCCCATCATGAAACCCAAATCATAACCAAAAAGCGGGTCAATTCTCGATGGAATTCCCGGGTCACTTCTCAGTGGAAATCAACAAACCTTCTGAATTTGGAAGTGGTATTTTCATGCCGTCTTCCTCCCTGCAAATTATTAGCGTCGATATGTTAATTGATCGATCTAATCGTACAGAAAAGCCATGGCATCCTTTTCCGATTCCTTTTTTTATCAGATCAATCCTATAAATATTCGCAGGGAAGCGGGCAATGATTTCTCCATCCATTATAACAAGTAATTTCACTGGTTCTTCTGATTTAGATGATGTATAAGCCCAACCAATTATTTGGCTATCACCGATGAAATCTATACCTGCAATCAATTCTGAGATTTCATGCGAGCTTTTTTGGTAAGATGGGTATCTAGAATTCACGAAAAACCGTATAGCCTCCAATTCATAGCCGTCCCGAACCTGACGCGCGCATGGCTGGTTGGGTCTACTATATTCCGGGTACAACAAATTGTAATCACTTACATTTTTAAACCACCACCTAGGAACCTCGTCTAAGAAGCTCTCCGTCCAAGCTCCATTGCTAAGAAGCAGGTCATGGTGATCAAGTTCTATGTGAATATACAAAATATTGTTATTTTCGACTGATTGCCGTATTGATAAGCCATTAATCAAACGCCATATCGGAACAAGTACACCTTTGATATAAACTGAGTGTCCAGGGGAAACTGTTAAAGGACTGGTTGGAAATCCAGACCCAAGAGCGTCTGTATCAATTATAACTGGCTGAGAAAAAGGGTTTTTTTTGATTTTATCATGGGATTGCGGACTAATACCTATCCACTTTATTTTCGCGGTGCCGCTGAAATATGTTGTTACGGTGTCGCCAATAGATAATGCTTCAATCAATCGATCCCCGTTGGGAGTTCTTATTTTTGTCCCTGGGCAAAAGCAAGGTACATTGAAGCCGATCGCTTCTAATAGCTGTTCATCCGTAGATGAAAGTGTTTCATATACCCCAATAGGAGGGGTTACGTTAAAGATGTCGCTGCTTAGACTTTGCCAGTCACTATAATTGCTAGTCGTAGCAAATGTGGCGATTGTTGTTTGGCCTCCGTCCAATGAAAAATATGCGCTAGGTGAAATTTGGAGTATAGGATTTGATGTTGTTTCAAGTATCCCTGGAGAGCTATACCTAAATAGGTCCAAAAGACTAAAGTCGTTTCCGTTACTATATCCAAACTTACCGAGGGCTATACACAACTCATTCAACGCGACATCAATGAACGTAACTTGCCCTGAGGCTGCTTGACCAGACGTAGAAAAATTAAGTATTTGTCCATCGGTTCCAAATTCCAGTGATGCGTCGAGAGTTTGGTAAGTCCCGATTCCAAGTGCCTCTGCCTGCGCAACAGATAATATTATGTCGTTGGATCCAACGGCATCCTTAATTGATGGAAGGCTTACTGCAGTAGCGGCCTCGGCTGCCACTGTGGGGTTCATATTGCCGAGAGAGTCAGCCGCCAAAGTCAGTTGGCTCTCAATTGTACTCAAGCTAACAGGAATAAAGTTCTCGAGCGTCGCGCTGCCAAGAAGGGTAGATGAATTGGATGCATCCCAAGCAACGGAAATGGTAACCGTCTCCTGATTGCCGATTAAATGATCCAGATATTGAGCGGCATATTCTACATCAGTGACAAACCCAGTCGGGGCTAATGAAGTCGAAGACGTAAAATCTAATACAATTTGCATTTCTGCTGCTTCCGCCGATCTAAGGAGAGCCGCATATTCGAGCCCAGCAATTCGTAAACAATCGAGGGTATAGTTACTTTTATATGCTTAACAAATAGTTGCTTGCGAGCTGGTACTAATGGGTAATGGCGAGTGAGAGTTTTTTTCTATCTCAACGTATTGCTCAAGAACAGCCTTTAGCGCGAACAAGACCTCGGCCGCCTTGCAGTCTTGCTCGCTCAGAAGCTCTGAAACCAATTCGTTCATAATTTCTGCCACAGACTCTATTTTTTGGACATTTACCATGGTTGACCCGACAGATTTGCTATTGATAAATAAAATCTAAGATTGTTTTTTCTGTTTGTAAATTATAAAATGTGTGTACGCAGGATCTATTTTGTAACCAGTGTGAGCCTCCTACCTCGCGGCGCGGTTTGAATTACTGGACATTGTAACCATGGATTTGTGTGGGGTGACGCTGTGGCAACTGACGGTCCTAATGCCAGACATCAGCACAGTCATGAGGACATTGACTAGCATCGTGTCGAGCTGATCACCGGGCGGCGCCGGCGGCGGGATTGGACGCGGGAGGAGAAGGCGGAAATTCTTGCCGCGAGCGCTGTGCCTGGTGTGGTGATTGCGGATGTTGCGCGCCGTTATGGGGTGAGCCGGGGCCTGCTTTGGACATGGCGGCGGCAGCGGCGGGGGATTTTGTGCCGTTGCGTATTGTGGATGACGTGGCTTCCAATCCCGCGGCTGAACCGGATGGACCGCCTTCCGCCCGGAACCCAGCTGTGGGATCGATTGAGATAGAGATCGGGCGTACCCG